>JAWUWF010000053.1:0-29643 GCA_034111985.1 Pseudophaeobacter sp. | reverse complement strand
TGGGCCATGAAAAATGGGCAAATCTGCGTCTGGGCCCCCTCAAAGATCGTTTTGGATGCGGTGGACGGACCTTCCGCCGCACCGTCTGAATCGGTTGCATTGGCTGCATGGTTTGCGGCAACCTTTGAGGCGGGTGAAATGATTGTCATTGGCGCCGAATTACCTGCCTGCCCTCAGGTCCCGTTGCGCGCCGTCGATGTGGAGCAAACGCAGCTGTGATGTATTACCGGCCGCTGGTACGGCATGGAGAAACACGACCCGAAGGCGCTCTGCCGCTTGCAGGCGGCTCTCTTTGGTTTTCCGAAGTAGAACTGCTCAGCCGGGAGGCGCCGCCGCGCATCGTTCCGGTGGGGCTGGTGCCCGAGGATGTGCGCCATCGCCTGATGTTTCGCCGCGCAGCAATTGCAGGCCTTGATATGACCCGGCCTAAAATCATGGGGATATTGAACGTCACTCCGGATAGTTTTTCCGATGGCGGGCATAATCTCGGGCTTGAGGCTGGAGTGGCGGCAGCGCAGCGTATGATACAGGATGGCGCGGATATTCTTGATATCGGGGGCGAATCCACCCGCCCCGGCGCCGCATTTGTTCCCGAAGACGAGGAGATCGCGCGCACCGCACCGGTGATCAAAGTTCTCCGTGCCACCTCGGATGTGCCGATTTCTATCGACACCCGCAAAGCCGCGGTGGCCATGGAGGCGCTGGAGGCGGGCGCACAGGTGGTCAATGATGTCTCGGGCTTTACCTATGATGCGGCTTTGGCGCCGCTGGCGGCCCAGGCCGGCGCCCCGGTCTGCGTGATGCATTCTCAGGGCGAGCCTGAAACCATGCAGGATGATCCAAAATACGACCATGTCCTGCTGGACGTCTATGATTTCCTGGCTGAGCGGGTTGACCGGCTTGAGGCGACGGGCATTTTGCGTGACCAGATCGTAGTCGATCCCGGCATTGGTTTTGGCAAGACGCAGGCGCATAACCTGGCGCTGATAAAGGGGCTGAGCCTGTTCCACGGGCTTGGCTGCCCAATTTTGCTCGGAGTGTCGCGCAAGAAATTTATTGGCACCATCGGGAAGGAGCCTCAGGCCAACAAACGCGCCCCCGGATCCATTGCGGTGGCGTTGGCCGGGGTTGCCAAGGGGGTGCAGATGCTGCGGGTGCATGACGTGGCCGAGACCGCCCAGGCGCTGCGCCTCTGGCAGGCCACGCGCTGACAGGCCACGCGCGACAGGCTATTCAGGGCGCGTGCATCGGGTTTTTTGCCTCGCCTAGAGCCGCTTTTTGTTGGAGGCAAAGAGCCGTTTGAGCGCCCCCCACTGGCTGATGCACAGCCCGCTCAGGATCAGCGTCATAGCCAGTAGCATCGATGGCGGCAGGCTCTCTCTCAAAAAGAGGGCCCCCAGGAGGACGGCCCAGACCGGCACCTGATAGTTGGTGAGGGTCATAAAGGTTGGGCCGGCCTCGCGCACGACAATCACCCGCAACAGATTGGCCGCCGCTGTTGGGATCAACCCGAGCAGAGCAACCAGCCCCAAGATGCGCCCATCCGGCATCACCGGCGGGCCTTCGACCGCCCAGGCGACAGGCAGGATGACGACCGTGCCGATCACCAGCAAAATGGTGGCCAGACCTACAGGATCTACCGGCGGCAGACGGCGGGTCAAAATAGAGCTGACGGCATAGCAGGCTGCCGCCGAGACGCATGCAATGCGGCCAAATAGCTCCAGCTCGGCATTGCTGGGGGCAAAGGCTTTGCCACCAATCAGCAGCGCGACCCCAATAAAGCCGACTACAAAGCCAAAGAGCCGCCGCAGGACCATTTGTTCTCCGGGGATGAACAGATGCGCCAGAGGCAGCACGATCAGCGGAATCGCCGCCATGCTGAGGCCGGTAAACCCAGCAGAAACATGCTGCTGCCCCCAATTGATCAGCATAAAGGGCAGGGCGGTGCTGAAGAGACCAATGATCAAAAGCGCAGGCCAGCTTCTTTCGGCCTTGAACAGTCGAAACCCGCGCCAGGCCCAGACCGCGCAAAGCAGCGCCGCCGCAAAGCCAATCCGCCCGGCGGCCAGCCAGAACGGCGTGATGCCCTCCAGCGCCAGCTTGATCAGGGGGAATGTCCCGCCCCAGACCAGTCCAAGGGTGGCAATCATCAGCCAGTATTTGCCCATCTTTTCCTGCATGCCGTCCTCGCCCCTGTCAGAGCCGCACTTGACGCAGGGGCAGCGGTGAGGTCAACCACAAACCCCTTTGATTCCGTTCTGAGGCTAGCGGCCTGCTAAGGCCGCTGCCGATGCGCCGGTGCCCGGCTCAGCAGTAGACCGCCAAGGATCAGGGCGAGGGCGGCAAAGAGCTGTGGCGGCAGGGTTTCGTTGAGCAGCAGCGCGCCAAAAAACACTGACCAGACCGGCACCTGATAGTTCACGGTCGACAAAAACCCAGGGCCAGCACTGCGCGCAACTTGCACCAGCATCACCTGCGCCAGCGCGGTGGGCACAAGGCCAAGGTAGAGCACAGCCAATAGGGGCTGTCCCGCAGGCAGGCTTGGGACGCCCTCTTGCCACAGAGCCACGGGCACGATCATCACCGCGCCACACAGCAGGGCTGCTGCGGAAAGAGACAGCATATTCACTCCGGGGCAAAGCCGGGTGATGATCGACCCGATCGCATAGCACAGAGCGGCTGCAAGGCAGGCCAGCCGCGCCAGGGATTCAAAATCACTGCCGGCCGAGGCAAAGGCCTTGAACCCGATCAGGGTCAGGACGCCCAAAAAACCAATGGAAAAGCCTAAAGAGCGGCGCAGCGTCATACGCTCTCCGGGGACAAGATAATGCGCCAGAGGCAGCACAAACAGCGGCACCACCGCCATGCAGACGCCGGCAAACCCACTGGCGACATAGGTCTGTCCCCAGCTCAGCAGCGAGAACGGCAGCGCATTAGTAAAGAATCCCATGCCAAATGCGCAGAGCCAGACGGTACGGCCCTGCGTGGTCTGGATAGAGGGCAAGCCAATGCGCATGACGGAAATAACCACCAACAAAGAGGCCGCCCCCAGCGAAATCCGCGTGGCGGCAATGGTTACCGGCCCCAGCCCTTTGAGGGCAAGCGTCACAGCCATGAAGGAGGAGCCCCAGATCAGGCCGAGGAAGATCAATTTGATCCAATTGACCGTACCGGCTCCAGTTTGAGCCCCCGTTTGAGCCCCTGTCTGGGGCGCGGTTTGCGTAGCGGTGGACATAGCTGGAAACTCCTGAAAACAAGACGGGCGCCCCAAAGATTGGAACGCCCGGCAAAGCAACTATGGTGGCGGGGATTTCCCCGTCCGGCCCTAAAAGCCGGCCTTTAAAGGCGCCTTAGTTTTTCTCTTTGTCGACCATTTTGCCAGCCGAGATCCAGGGCATCATGGCGCGCAGTTTGCCGCCAACCTGTTCGATCTGGTGCTCGTCGTTGGACCGGCGAGACGCCTTGATTGTGGGCTGACCCACGGCGTTTTCAAGCATGAAGTCGCGCACGAATTTGCCGGACTGAATGTCGTCCAGAACAGCCTTCATGTTCGCCTTTGTCTCGTTGTAAGGCAAAATGCGCGGGCCGGAAACGTACTGGCCGTATTCGGCTGTGTTGGAGATCGAGTAGTCCATGTTGGCGATGCCGCCTTCATAGATCAGGTCCACGATCAGTTTGGTTTCGTGCAGGCACTCGAAATAGGCCATTTCAGGCTCATAACCCGCTTCTACCAGGGTCTCAAAGCCCATACGGATCAGCTCAACGATACCGCCACACAGAACGGCCTGCTCGCCGAACAGGTCGGTTTCGCATTCTTCGCGGAAGTTGGTCTCGATGATGCCGGAGCGACCGCCACCGATGGCGGAGCAATAGGACAGGCCGATTTCCAGCGCTTTGCCGGTGGCGTCTTTGTCGACAGCAACCAGGCAGGGCACGCCGCCGCCTTTGGTGTATTCGCCACGCACGGTATGACCAGGGCCTTTAGGCGCCATCATGATGACATCGACGCCTTCTTTGGGCTCGATCAGGCCAAAGTGGACGTTCAAGCCGTGGGCAAATGCGATGGCCGCACCGGGCTTGATGTTATCGTGCACGTATTTCTTGTAGGTTTCGGCCTGCAGCTCATCGGGCATGGTGAACATGATCACGTCACACCAGGCTGCGGCTTCGGCGATACCCATAACCTTGAGGCCTTCGCCTTCGGCTTTTTGGGCAGAGGCAGAGCCTTCGCGCAGCGCCACAACGAGGTTCTTGGCACCTGAGTCGCGCAGGTTCAGCGCATGGGCGTGGCCCTGGCTGCCATAGCCCAGGATGGCCACTTTTTTGTCTTTGATCAGGGTAACGTCGCAATCGCGGTCATAGTATACGCGCATATCAGTGATCCTTTTGGTTGGCGTTTGCAGGCATCATAGGCAAGGCAGCGCGATATGCACGGCTGCTTTTGTCACTGAATTCAAAAATTTTGCGATAGTCATTCGCTGAATAGTGAATTATTGTCTACTTCATGCTTGATGATCTTGATCGGCGCATATTACGCCACATGCAAAGTGACCCGGAACAGTCGATTCCCGATCTGGCTGAGGGGCTCGGCCTCACGCCCTCGCGTCTGACGCGGCGGCTGGACAAGCTGCGCGAGGCGGGCATCCTGCTGGGAAGCAGCGCGATGATAGACTGGCGCGCCCTTGGCTATACGGTCGAGGTCTCGCTGCGGGTGACGCTGGACAAGACCAATCCGCGCGCTTTTGACGAATTTATCGCCGAGGCCCGCGATATCCCTGAGGTGCTGGAGATCCAGACCTTTCTGGGGCAGGTGGATGTGCGCCTGTCGGTGATTGCGCGCGACATGGCGCATTACCAGCAGATCTACCGCCGCCGTATCCTCACCCTGCCGCATATCGCAGATATCGAGGCCTTGATGCATGTGGCCCGGATCAAGAGCAACGAGAGCCTGCCACTATGACGGCGCAGACATGATGGGGCAAACATGAGCGATCTGGATGACATCGACTTTGGCCTGCTCAGGGCGCTGTCGCGTGATGCCAGCCAATCGGCGGGGGCTCTGGGGCGTAAACTGGGCCTGAGCCAGCCTGCCACCTGGCGGCGGATCAAACGGCTGCAGGAACTGGGCATCATCACCGGGCGCAGGCTGGAGCTGGACCGCGAAAAGCTTGGCTTTGGTGTCACCGTGTTTCTTGGCGTCAAACTGGGCACCAAAGGTCGGATCAGCCTGGAGGATTTTGAACGCGCCGTCTGTGCCATCCCTGAGGTGCAAACGGTAGAACACGTGCTGGGCCTGTATGATTACCGGCTACGGGTCACAGCGCGCGATATTGCTGATTTTGAGCGCGTTTTACGTCGCCGCATCATGCTCTTGCCCGGTGTAGGCTCTGTCGATGCCAATGTGCTTTTGTCCGAAGAGCGCCGTCCCGGACCTCTGGGCTAGAAACACTATGCTGCAGTCAGAGCTCCTTTCTCCGATTGTCGGCTAGTCGCGCAGCGCGGCCTCCAGTATGCCAAAGTAGACTTTGCCAGCAGGCTGATGGCGCGTTAGCTATCTGTGGAACAAAATTTGGGAGACTGAAATGGCGCTTTTAGAGACCGTAGACCCGCAGGGTCTGGATGAATTCTCGGTGGTCTTCACCGATCGCTCGCTCAATCACATGTCAAAAGACTTTCAGGCGGTGATGCTGGATATCAGCGCCATGCTGAAAGAGGTCTACAAGGCTGAGGCCGTAGCACTGGTGCCCGGTGGCGGCACCTATGCGATGGAGGCCGTGGCGCGCCAGTTTGCCCGCGGTGAAAATGCCCTGGTGGTGCGCAATGGCTGGTTCTCCTACCGCTGGAGCCAGATCTTTGAAACCGGCGGGCTGACCGCTTCGGCGACCGTGATGAAGGCGCGCCGTGCGGGCAACGAGGCGCAGTCGCCCTTTGCCCCCGCACCGATTGCAGAGGTGGTTGCCGCGATCCACGAGCACAAACCAGCCATTGTCTTTGCCCCGCATGTTGAGACTGCCGCCGGGGTGATCCTGCCCGATGACTACGTTAGTGCCATGGCTGCGGCGGCGCATGAGGTTGGCGCCCTGATGGTGCTCGACTGCATCGCCTCTGGATGTGCCTGGGTCGATATGGCCGCCACTGGCGTGGATGTGCTGATCTCGGCGCCGCAGAAAGGCTGGAGCGCTTCGCCCTCAGCCGGGTTGGTGATGTTCTCGCCGCGCGCCCTTGCAAGGCTGGAAGAGACCACTTCCGACAGTTTTGCGCTCAACCTCAAACAATGGCGCGCCATCATGCAGGCCTATGAGGCGGGCGGTCATGCCTACCACGCCACCATGCCGACAGATGCGCTGCGCGCCTTTCGTGATACCATGATCGAGACTAAGGAATATGGCTTTGACCGCTTGCGCGAGGCCCAGTGGCAGCTGGGCAATGGGGTGCGTGCGATGCTGGCTGCAAAGGGCGTCACTTCGGTAGCCGCCGAGGGCTTTGGCGCACCGGGCGTGGTGGTCAGCTATACCACGGATCCTGAGGTGCAAAACGGCAAGAAATTTGCCGCGCTGGGCATGCAGATCGCCGCAGGCGTGCCGCTGCAATGTGATGAACCCGCCGAGTTTCGCACCTTCCGCCTGGGGCTGTTTGGTCTCGACAAGCTTTACGATGTGGACGCGACGCTTGCTCGCCTGAAAAAGGCTCTAGATCAGGTGCTCTGAGGCGGCTTGCTTTGAGGCGGGCTGTCCTGAGGATTTCTCGGGCCGCCCCTTTCATCTTGCCCTAAATACCTTCGCCGAAGGCACCGGTTTCCCCAATCGGGGAAACCGGATTCTTATTTCACCCCAAGCCCCATCTGCATCAGGTTGCGGCGCACCGGTGCCATGGAATACAGTGCGTTGAGACCAAAGGCGCGCAGATCCCGCAGAGGGCGCGCCTCAAGCATCGAGCTGCGATTGAGCAGATCAATACCCTTGATGCGCAGCATGATCTCAGTGTGACGCGCCTTGTGATAGGCGCTCAGCATCTGCGCATCCCCCAGGCCTTCGGGGCGGGCCTCGGCCAGCTCAAGTAGCACGCGCAGATCGCCCAGCGACATATTGAGCCCCTGAGCACCAATTGGCGGCACCACATGCGCCGCTTCCGCCATCAGGGCCAGGCGTTCGCCATCAAGACGGGCGGCCGACTGGCTGATGATCGGCCAGATGCTGCGGCGCGAGGCCAGGGTGAGGTCGCCAAACAGTCCACAACTGCGTCGGGTCATCTCGGCTTCAAATTCCGCAGGCGCCAGCGCCAGCAACTCTTGCGCGCGCGGGCCGCGCTCCATCCAGACCACCGCCGACGAAGGCTTGCCGTGATAATCCGGCAAGGGCACCAGGGTGAAGGGGCCGCCAGAGCGGTGGATTTCGGTCGAGACATTGTCATGCGGTACCGGGTGGGTCACCGCAAAGGCCAGCGCCTTTTGGCCGTAGCGCGTGGTTTTTACCGGAATACCGGCAGCCTCGCGCATCGCAGAGCCGCGCCCGTCGCAGGCGACAACCAGCTTGGTGCTGATCTTGCTGCCGTCGCTCAAGGTAACACGCGCTTCTCCCGTGCGGGTGAACAGGGAGGTGGTGGCCGTGCCAGCGCGGAAATCCACATTTGGCAGGGTGGCAGTCCGGGCGAGGATCTCACGGCGCAGCAACCAGTTCGGCAGGTTCCAGCCAAAGGGTTTGTCCGAGATATCGGCAGCGTTGAAATCCCTGACGACACGCGGCTCTGGGAGCTCGCCGCCAGCATCCACGATCCGCATGACCTGCAAGGGGGCGGCATGCTCTGCCAGAGCATCCCACAGTCCAAAGCGCTGCAGCAGCGCCTGTGCGGGTTGCAAAAATGCGGTGGTGCGCAAATCTGCGCCCAAAGCATCGCGGTCTGTTACCGGCGGCGTTGGGTCAACACAGATCACTGAAAAACCTGCCGCACCAAAGGTGGCCGCCGCCGTCAGCCCGGCAACGCCGCCACCGGATATCAGAATATCACACTGCTCTGTCATCGCCCTGCCTTTCGTGTCTTCACTTCAGATAGTCCTGAGCACAGGGCAATGACAAGCGACATATGGTCCATGTCTGGTCACGCCAGACCGGCTGCGATGCAACGGTCTGCTAGCCACGTGAGATCGCGATCAGCAGGATGAACATCACCGGCACCAGGGCCACGGCGGGCAGGTACAGCCCCGGGATGCCAAAGAGCAGCACTGAACAGCCCCAAAGACAGACCAGAGCCACCAGAGCGTAGATGAAATTCTCGCTCTCGCCATAGGCCACCTCTTTTGAGATGCGGCCGATAAGCGGGATAGCAAAGAGAATGCGCTGCCATAAAGGCAGGCGGTCAGGGAGGGTATAGGCAAGGGCCATATGCGCGATCCTTTTTATCTTGATGCGCACTGAAATATAGGTTTGCAAAGGCGCATTTGGGAGGTCTCTTTTACCAATTGCGTCCAAATTTGCCTGCGGCAGAGTGTCTCTCAGCAGATGGTGGAGGGGGCAGAGGGGAGCACGTAAAATACTCTCATTGCGCTGCGGGGATCACAGGATCTTGGCGAGGAACCCGGCAAGATCATCGGTGTGGTGATGGATATGAGAGCTGTCATGGTCCTGGCCAAGGGCCTCGGGGGCTACATGCACTGTGCGCATCCCCATGGCATGCGGCGCAGACAGATTGCGCGGGTCGTCTTCAAACATCGCGGCGGTTTCAGAGCGGATACCCGCCTTTTGAAACACCATATCAAAGGCGGCGCGCTCTGGCTTGGGGCAAAAGTCAGCGTCTTCGACGCCAAAGATCCCATCAAACAACCCCGAGAGCCCGCGCGCGGCCAGAACCCGTTTGGCATAAGGCGCGCTGCCATTGGTGTAAACAATGCGTTTTCCGGGCAAGGCCCGGATGCAGGCGGCAAGCTCCGGATCGGCTTGCAGATGGTCGAGCGAAATGTCGTGCACGGCCTCAAGATAGGGCAGCGGGTCCATATTATGCTCGCGCATCAACCCGGCCAGCGTGGTGCCGTGATCGTGCCAATAGGTGCTGCGCAGGCGATCCGCCTCGCTTTGGTCAACGCCGAGCTGTGCCATGACGTAGTCGGTCATCTTGACCTCGATCTGATCGAACAGCCGGGCCGAAGGGTGATAAAGCGTATTGTCCAGGTCAAAGACCCAGTGACGCACATGTGAGAAGGATTGTCTGACCATGGGGTGCCATTAGGCAGGCTGGCGGTGTTTTGCAACGGGATATCCGCTGGGTTAAGACAAATTTCCTTAGGTTTCTGGTGGGTTTCCGGTGGGTTTCTGGCGGCAAGGCTTGAAAGCCACGGCGTGACCTGTAGGAATGCAGACCTACTGTTTGAGTGGGATATTTGATGAACCAGAGCCGCAGCAACCAGAAAGACGCCTATTCCCTGATCCTGGAAGCGATCGACGTGGGGGTATACAAACCGGGCGACCGCCTGGTCGAAAGCGATCTTGCTGAGCGGTTGGGCGTGTCGCGGACGCCGATCCGTGAGGCGCTGCAACGGCTGGAGACGCAGTCATTGTTAGAGCGCGACGGGCGCTCGCTGATTGTGGCCTCGCTGGATCACAATCAGATGGCCGAGCTCTATATGGTGCGGCGCGAGCTTGAGGGGCTGGCGGCCAGTCTGGCAGCGCGCCATGCGACGGATGAGGAGGTCCGGGTGCTCAAGGATATGGTGCGTGAGGATGATGCGCTGGTCGATATGCCCACCGATCTGGCCAAGGCCAACCGCCGTTTCCACGAACAGATCCATTTGGCTTCGCACAACCGCTATCTGGTGCAACAGCTGAACCTGGTGCATCGCTCGATGGCACTAATGGCCACCACCTCGCTTGCGGCGGAGGGGCGGGGCGAAATCGCGCAGGCCGAGCACAAACGCATCGTTGCCGCCATTGAGGCGCGTGACGAAGAGGCCGCCGGGCAGGCGCTGAAAGACCATATCTCGGTGGCCTTCATGACCCGGCTGAAACAGGATGCCGGCGCGCGCGGCAAGGGACGCTAAAAGGGACAGTAAGAGGGGCGGTAAGAGGCCAATTTACTCTGCGGGCCCCAGCCGTTGGGTCATGCCGCGCGCCGGTGTCGAGGGCGGATGTGGGGCTTTTTCACTGGATGTCTGGCGTGTTGGGGCCTGTTTGCGCAGGCTCGCGCAGACCTGCGGAGGTGACTTTTGCTGTGATGGGACCTGCTGGTTCGCTTTCGCGTGGCTGGGGTCTTCTGAGGGGAGGGTCTGGTGAAGCGCCTGCGCATCTGCGTCCGGAGGGTGCAGCCCGTGGCTGGTCTTGTCCCAGAAAAAGGGATGAAACAGCAGGCCATAGAGGGCCCGGTAGACGGCAATAGGCCCCATCAGGAAATAGAACGGCATGGCAAGGGCCCAGGGTGCCAAATGCGGTCGCCGTGCTGCAAAGGCAGCTATCACCGCAATGAACATGCCCAGACCTTCAAAAAGTAACATTGAGGAGAAGGCAACGGTGGCCATCTTGTCCGTCCAAAGTGTGGCAATTGGGTGAGGCATTCCAAAGGCCAGCAGCCAGTAGCTCCACAGGAACGGGGCGAGCAGAAACAAACCCACAGTGCCCAGAAAGAAAACCTGAAACCCCAGGAAGGCGCGCCAGCCAAGGTCGCGTGCGAGCTGAACAGGCCGACGCATATGCACAAGATAGGTGGCCATGAAGCCCTTTAGCCAACGAGAGCGCTGCCGCGTCCAGGCGGGCAGAGTGCAGGTCGCCTCCTCAAAGGTGGTGCTGGGGAGCATCTCGGTGCGATACCCGGCCCGGAACAGGCGCACACCAAGGTCGGCGTCTTCTGTGACATTGTGAGAATCCCAGCCCCCCAATTCATCCAGTATCTGACGGCGGACAAACATGGTGGTGCCGCCCAGGGGGACAACCAGCCCGAGCCTCGCAATTCCCGGCAATACAATGCGAAACCAGCTGGCATATTCCAGGGTGAAACAGCGCGAAATCCCGTTGGCCTGCGGGTTATAATAGTCCAGCACCCCCTGAAAGCAGGCCACCTCGGGCGGGGCGGCGGCAAAAGCGGCCGCGACCTGTTGCAACTGGTTCGGCACGGGGGCGTCTTCGGCATCCCAGACCCCTATGATATCACCACGGCAGAAATTCAGCGCGTAGTTCATGGCGCGGGGCTTGGTTCGCAATGCGCCCCAGGCGGGAACCTCAATCACCCGCGCCCAGGAGGGCAGCGTTGCTGCGGCGATGGCATGGCGGGTGACTGTGTCACCTTCCTCTAGGACCAACAGGATCTCCATCCGGTCCTTTGGGTACTGCAGGCGACTCAGACGTTTGAGCAGTGCTGAGCTGATAGCGGCTTCCTGATAGAGCGGTACCAGAACGGACATTTTTGGCATATCACCATCGCTGGGTGTTGGATGCGGTGGCTGGGGGGGCGGCTGTTGTTGCGACAGGTAAGCGATGAGGCCACAGATTTTCAGCCCGGCAAAGGCAACCAACAAAAACACTGCCAGCCCGCAAAACATCGAAAAGACCTCAACCGGATAGAGCGCCGCGAGGGTCAGAATCGATGTGAAGGGCAGTAGTTGTTTCAGCCGCCCTGAGTGTTCAAACAGAGTTCTGGAGCTGAGCTCGGGGGCGATGCTGGCGCTGGCACGGCGGGCCATGGAGGTCTTGAAATGGCGCAAGAGAAGCGAGGATATTTGTTCTTGGGGCGCCAGGACCGGGATGAAGGGGCCAAAGCACTCTGTGAGCTTCAGGCACTGGCGTTCGGCCTCTTCGGCATCGGCAAAGGCAATGGCGATTGTGTCGCCAAGCTGCACCCAGGGAATGGCGCAGTGACGGAGCCAAAAACTGGCAGGCATCCGGTTGAGCAGTGGTGCACTGGGCCGGTGCCTGGAAAGGTCGACAACGCGCAGGGCAAGACTGTCGGGACGATAGATGCTGGCCACTGAGGCAGAGGGGCGGCCCCCCGCGTCTGTTGCCGGCGGGCTCGTTTTCTCTCGGCCCTGTTTCTCTCTGTCCTGGCGAGATTTTATCTCTTGCCCTATTGGTTTGCGGATTGCTGCGGCAGCAGGCTTTTTCTGAACCCCATGATGTCCGTGCAGCCCATGCAGCCTGCGTGTCTGGGCCTGAAGATGCATCAAGCTGACACTGCGTGTCTCCATTTCTGCCTTATGGTCGACCGGAGCCGTAGCTCCTGGCTGGGAAATCCACAACGGACGGCGAAGCCGCTGAAACCCACGAGATTGCATACCGCGCATACGATTACTCAAAACAATAAAACCCCAGATGCACTATGCACCTGAGGTTGAGCAGGGTTGCTTAACAGTGTGTTAACAGCAATGGTGATGAGCTGGTTTTAACCGGGAATTAACCAGGTCTTTATGAAGCTTTTCGCGTCGCCATGGCTTCGGCGAAACGCTCAAACAGATAAAAGCTGTCTTGTGGACCGGGGCTGGCCTCTGGGTGATGTTGCACAGAATAGACCGGGCGACCCGTCATGCGGATACCGCAGTTGGACCCGTCAAACAGCGAGACATGGGTTTCTTCGACGCCCTCGGGCAGGCTTTGGGCATCCACCGCAAACCCGTGGTTCATCGAGGTGATCTCAACCTTGCCGGTGGCGTTTTCCTTGACCGGGTGATTGGCGCCGTGGTGGCCGTGGTTCATTTTGACGGTCTTGCCGCCAAGCGCCAGCGCCAGCATCTGGTGGCCAAGGCAGATGCCAAAGACCGGCAGATCCGTATCGGCCAAAATGCTCTTGATCATTGGCACCGCATATGCGCCGGTCGCAGCAGGGTCACCGGGGCCATTGGACAGGAAGATGCCATCCGGATTATGAGCGAGGATCTCTTCGGCGCTGGCTGTTGCCGGCAAAACGGTGACGTCACAGCCCGCCGAGGCGAGGCAGCGCAGGATGTTACGTTTCGCGCCGTAGTCGATGGCAACGACCTTGTGCACGGGGTTTTCCTGACGGCTGTAGCCTTCGGGCCAGGCCCACCGCATCTCATCCCAGCGATAGCTCTGGGCGCAGGTGACCTCTTTGGCCAGATCCATGCCTTCAAGCCCGGACCAGGCGCGCGCCTCAGCAACCAGCGCCTCGACGTCAAAGTTGCCGTCGGGATCATGGGCCAGGGCGGCATGTGGCACGCCCTGTTGACGAATGGCGCGGGTCAGGCGACGGGTGTCAATGCCACCGATGGCGATGCGGCCCGTCCGGGTCAGCCAGGCCGCGAGCTCTTCGTTGGCGCGCCAGTTGGAGGCCAGTGTTGGGTCCCATTTAACCACCATGCCGGCGGCGACGGGGTTTGCGGTCTCGTCATCCTCTGGGGTGACGCCGGTATTGCCAATATGCGGGAAGGTGAAGGTCACGATCTGCCCGGCATAAGAGGGGTCCGTCATGATTTCCTGATAGCCGGTCATGGCGGTGTTGAAACACAGCTCGGCCACGGTGCGACCGGTGGCTCCGCACCCGGTGCCGTAAAAGACGGTGCCATCGGCAAGCGCCAAACAGGCGGTTGGCTTGGACGGTGCGGTATCGGCCATGAGGAGTCTCTCCTGAGCGTGAAATTCATCAGCTTTTAGGGGGCGCTGGGCATGGGGTCAAGCCTCGCTGGCGCGCCTGATCCTCAAGAATAGAACGGCCGGCAGGTCAAAGTAGGCCCTGTTTGAGAGCCATTGTTTGCTGCCAGGATCACGGTAAATGGCCGGGTGCTTGAAATGGGGGCCTTGATTGGATAAAGCTGCCAGTTCCGGTTTCCTCTGGATGGATAAAAAGTATGGATACGCGAACCCTGGTCAACCAGGCTCTGAAACGGGCAATGAAAGACAAGGCCGCCCAGCGGTTAAGCACTTTGCGCCTGATCAATGCTGCAATCAAAGACAAGGAAATTGCCGCGCGTGGCGGCGATGGTGACGCAACCATCGAAGACGCAGATATTCTGGCGATTCTTGGCAAGATGACCAAGCAGCGCAACGAACGCGCCCGCGCCTATGAAGAGGGCAGCCGTCTGGATCTGGCTGAGCGGGAATTGGAAGAAATCGCCATCATTGAAGAGTTCCTGCCCAAGCAGCTGGATGAGGCCGAGATTCGCGCGGAGGTAAAGGCTGCGGTGGTCGAGGCTGGGGCCACTTCGATTCGCGACATGGGCAAAGTCATGGGGGCTTTGAAAGCAAAATTCACCGGACAGATGGATTTTGGCAAAGTGGGCCCCATGGTCAAGGATGAGCTGTGCAAGGACGGCGGCTGCTAGGCCAAACCTCTGCGATGTAGATCTTTTAAAGAATTCAAAACTAAAACGGATCCGCATTGCGGGTCCGTTTTGCATTGGCGGCACCAAAGTTTGCAGGGGGCGGCGGCAAAGCGCGCGCTCCTAAAGCGTCTGTACCTTGCTGCGCATGGCCAGTTCCCGTCTATCATTTGATCACTCTGCGGGCTGGCTTGCGGGGCGTCGCCCAACCCTGCCGCGTTAAAACCAGATCTGCTTATGTGCAGGCGTTTTCCAATCCCACATGGACCGCGTTTGGTGGTAGGTTTCTATCGGATATGCAGATAGCAGGGATTTCCTCATGGCTTTTACGATACGCCAACTTCAATACTTTGTTGCCGTGGCCGAGAAAGGATCCGTCAGCAGAGCGGCGCACACGCTGGCAATCTCGCAGTCGGCAGTGACCGAAGCGGTGAAGTTTCTCGAAGCAGACCTTGGTGTTAAGCTGTTTGAGCGCCATTCCCGGGGGCTGAACATCACCCACAAAGGGCATCAGTTTTTACGCCATGCGACCTCCATTCTGGCAGAGGTTTCCGGGGCCAGACGGGTGCTGTCGCAAAAGGAACAGGAAATTTCCGGCGCGTTGCATCTTGGGGTGACCTCGTTGATGGCGGGCTATGTGCTGTCCGATCTGCTGGCCAAATACCGCCGCGCAAACCCGCAAGTCGATGTCACGGCAATCGAGGATAACGGCGAATATCTCGAACATCTTCTCATCGGTGGCGAGCTGGATGTGGCGGTGATGGTGATCTCGAATCTGCATGACAAATTGGCGCTACAGGTCGAAATTCTGGATGTTTCACCCTATCGGCTGTGGCTTCCCATTGGCCATAAGCTGATCAAGCAGGACAGTATCAGCGTCGATGATCTCACTGGTGAGCAGCTTATCATGCTGGACATTGATGAGATGGGCGAGGCGGCGATGACCCTGTTGTCGGCGCTTGGCACCAGACCCAAAATCGCCTTTCGGACCCGATCCGTAGAGGCGGTGCGCAGCCTGGTCGCAACCGGGGCCGGGATCGCCCTGCTGCCTGATCTGGTTTACCGACCATGGTCCCTAGAGGGCGACAGGATCGAAGCCCGCGATGTGTCCGGGGCATTGCCGGCCGTGCAGGTCGGGATGGCTTGGCGAAAAGGCTCTCCTCTCAGCGCGGCGGCGAAAGATTTCATTGCGATTGCTCAGGGACATCAATCGGTTAGGGAGCGCTAGCTTATAGATATCGGAAAAACAGATAACATGTTTCTTCCTATTGAATTTGTGAAATCATCCCCGGCGGCACATGGTTAGGCAACAAAAGAGCCAAAATGAGCCAGACCATGTCCACTTCAGGGGAGAAAACAAATGACGTCCTTCTTTAAATCCTGCACCGCCATCGTGGCCACTGCAGTCATTGCCGGCCAGCCCTTGGCCGCACAAATGATAACCGAGATTGGCGCGGGCGAAGGCCAGGTCAATATCGTGGCCTGGCCCGGCTATATCGAGCGCGGCGAAACCGTGGCGGAATTCGACTGGGTAACCAAATTTGAAGAGGCGACCAGCTGCAAGGTAAACGTCAAGACGGCCAATACCAGCGACGAGATGGTGGCGCTGATGAATGAAGGCGGCTTTGATCTGGTGACAGCCTCCGGAGACGCCTCGCTGCGGATGATCGCCGGCAAACGCGTCCAGCCCGTGAACACAGATCTGGTGCCCAGCTGGCCCTCAGTGGATGATCGCCTGAAAGAGGCGCCTTGGCATTTTGTCGACGGTGTTCACTATGGCACCCCCTATATGTGGGGCCCGAACGTGCTGATGTATTCGACCGAAGTCTTTGCCGAGGCGCCGACAAGCTGGTCAGTGGTGTTTGAAGAGACCACTCTTGCGGATGGCAAGTCCAACAAAGGCCGGGTTCAGGCCTATGATGGCCCGATCCACATTGCGGATGCCGCCAACTATCTGATGTATCACAATCCCGAGCTCGGCATCACCTCGCCCTACGAGCTCAACCAGGATCAATATGACGCCGCACTGGATCTGTTGCGCGGCCAACGCAAGCTGGTGTCGCGCTACTGGCATGATGCCTTTATCCAGATTGATGATTTCAAGAACGAGGGCATGGTCGCCTCTGGGTCCTGGCCGTTTCAGGTGAACCTGTTGCAGGGCGATGACGCCACAGTGGCCTCGACGATCCCGCAGGAAGGGGCCACGGGCTGGGCTGACACAACAATGATGCATGCCGAAGCCGAAAACCCGAACTGTGCCTACATGTGGATGGAGCACTCCTTGTCGTCGAACCTGCAATCGGATCTTTCCGTCTGGTTTGGTGCCAACCCGGCCGTCCCCACCGCCTGTACTGATGGGCGCGGCATGCAGACCGCTGAAGGCTGCACCAAGAACGGCATGGATGAGTTCGCCCGTATCAAGTTCTGGCAGACTCCAGTGTCAAAATGCGAAAGCCAGGGCATCTGTGTCCCCTATTATCGCTGGGTGTCTGACTACATCGGTGTAATCGGCGGCCGCTAACCTTCTCTGATACCCAAACAGCCTGCCGCTCGCTTGGGCGGCAGGCCAACTTGACGGAAATTCCATGACATCTGCAGTCCGCTTTACTGGTGCTTCGCGCCACTTCGGTTCCGTTCGCGCGGTTGATGAGGTTGATATCGACATTGCCGAAGGAGAATTCTTTGCAATGCTTGGCCCCTCGGGCTCTGGTAAAACAACCTGTCTGCGCCTGATCGCCGGGTTTGAGCAGCCAACCAGCGGCGACATATCGATTTTTGGCCAATCCGCGCAGGGTGTCCCGCCCTACAGGCGCCAGGTGAATACGGTGTTTCAGGACTACGCGCTGTTTCCACATCTCAATGTTCTGGACAATGTCGCCTATGGTTTGATGATCGCCGGGATGCCCAAGGCAGAGCGTCACCGGGCGGCAGAAGAAGCGCTCGAATTGGTGGCTTTGCCGGGCTATGGCAAACGCAAACCTTCCGAGCTGTCTGGCGGCCAGCGCCAGCGTGTCGCCCTGGCACGGGCCCTGGTCAATAAGCCAAAGGTTCTGCTGCTGGATGAACCTCTTGGGGCGCTTGACCTGAAGCTGCGCGAACAGATGCAGGAAGAGCTTAAGGTGCTGCAGCGCAAGCTGGGGATCACCTTTGTCTTTGTGACCCATGATCAGGGCGAGGCGCTCTCGATGGCGGATCGCGTGGCCGTGTTCAACGAGGGCAAAATCGTTCAGGTGGGCAAGCCAGAAGACATCTATTATCGCCCCGAAGTGCCTTTTGTTGCGGATTTTGTCGGCTCGTCAAATGTGCTGCCGCCGGCGCGGACAGAACAGCGCATTGGCAAACGCTGCCCTGCCGCGCGGCGGCCGGAAGCGGTGAAAATCGGCGCAGTTGGCACAGTTGGTTCAGAGGGGCACGCCGCTGTGGTGCGGGCCACCAGCTTTATTGGCGCTGCGACGCGGGTGTCTGTGACCATGGACGGCACCGCGATGATTGCCCTGGTGCCAAAGGGGCAGGCCCTTCCCGCCATTGGCGATCAGGTTCATCTCTCCTGGGATGCGGATGATTTGCACCTGATGGAGCCGGGGGCATGAGCGACGCAATTGCCGACAGGCCCCAAAACGGGGTGCTGACCCGGGTCTCAGATACGCTCTGGCGCAAGCCGCGGCTGACGATCCTGCTGCTTTTGGCCCCACCCGCGCTCTGGCTGGGGATCATTTACCTTGGCTCGCTCTTTGCCCTTCTGGCGCAAAGCTTTTTTGCTATCGATGAATTCTCCGGGATGATCGTCTATGAGTTCACCCTGAAAACCTATGGGGAACTGTTCACCCCGGCCAATTTTGACATCATCATCCGCACCGTTGTGATGGCGGCTGCTGTGACCGTTGCCGCAGCGATCATCAGTTTTCCCATTGCCTACTATGCGGCCCGCTATGCCAAGGGGAAATGGAAGGCGATCTTTTATCTTGGGGTGATGTTGCCGCTCTGGTCCAGCTATCTGGTCAAAGTCTATTCCTGGAAGCTGATCCTCGCCAAGGAAGGCATTCTGAACTGGCTGTTTGAGACCCTGCATCTCAGCTGGCTGCTGGAGGCCTATCTGTCGATCCCGGTGATTGGCGGCAATTCCCTGTCGGTCAGCTGGACCGGCACCTTTCTGGTGTTTCTCTACGTTTGGCTGCCTTTCATGGTGCTGCCGATTCAGGCCTCGCTTGAACGGGTGCCGACATCGATGCTTGAGGCCTCGGGCGATCTTGGGGCGCAGCCCAGTCAGAGCTTTCGCTATGTGTTGTTGCCGCTGGCGCTGCCCGGGGTGATTGCCGGGTCGATCTTTACGTTTTCGCTGACGCTGGGCGACTATATCATCCCGCAAATTGTCGGCTCATCACGTCGGTTTATCGGCCAGGCGGTCTATGCCTATCAGGGCACCGCCGGCAATATCCCTCTCGCTGCCGCCTTTGCAGTCGTGCCCATCCTGATCATGGGGCTCTACCTTTGGGTCGCCAAAAGAAAAGGAGCCTTCGATGCGCTCTGATCGTGCCTCCATTGGCCTGAAAATTGCAGCGGGCGCGGGCCTCGCATTTTTGCATCTGCCGCTGCTTTTGATCTTTGTCTATGCCTTCACCACCGAAGACAAATCCTATCAGTGGCCGCCCCCCGGCCTGACCCTGAAATGGTTTGCCGTCACCTGGAATCGGCCGGATGTTTGGGAGGCGCTGTCGCTGTCGGTGCGGGTGGCGTCGATCTCAACCGCCATAGCGCTTGTGCTTGGAACCCTCTGCGCGGCGGCCGTCAGCCGGACAAAGTTCTTTGGTCGCGAAGCGGTGTCGCTGATGGTGATCCTGCCGATCGCTCTGCCGGGGATCGTGACGGGCATCTCGCTGCGCGCGGCGTTCAATCTGGCGGATATCCCCTTCAGCTTCTGGACCATTGTGCTGGGGCACGCGACCTTTTGTGTTGTCGTGGTCTACAACAATGCGGTGGCGCGGTTCCGGCGGACCTCTGGGTCGTTGATCGAGGCCTCGATGGATCTAGGGGCGGATAGTTTTCAAACCTTTCGCCATGTGATCCTGCCCAATATCGCCACGGCCTTGCTGGCGGGGGGGATGCTGGCCTTCGCCCTTAGCTTTGATGAGGTGATTGTCACCACCTTCACCGCCGGTCAGCAGCAAACCCTGCCGATCTGGATGCTCGAAGAACTTGTCCGGCCACGCCAGAGACCGGTGACCAATGTCGTCGCCATGGTGGTGGTTCTGGTCACATTCCTGCCGATCCTCGGCGCCTACTACCTGACACGCGGCACAGATACCGTGGCTGGTCAGGGAAAATAAGAACTGGGAGAGTTATTATGGAAGTCAAAATGCTGATCGGCAGCGCATTTGAAGCGGGCACCGAAGCCGAGGAATCTGTTCTCAATCCACGTACCGGTGAGGTCATTTTGAACATGCCCGAAGCCAACCTTGAGCAGATCGACCGCGCGGTCGCCTCGGCGCGGCGGGCCTTTGCCTCCTGGTCGCGCACAACACCGGCAGAGCGAAGCGCCAAGCTGCTGGCGATAGCCGACGCCATTGAGGCTAACCTCGAAGAGCTGGCCCAGCTGGAAGCCCTGAATTGCGGCAAACCCATCAACGAGGTGCGCAACGAAGAAGTGCCCGGCGTCGCGGACTGCTTTCGTTACTTTGCCGGAGCCGTGCGCAATATGCACAGCCCGGCGGCTGGCGAATACCTCGAAGGTTACACCTCGATGATCCGGCGGGATGCGATTGGCGTTGTCGCCTCAATCGCGCCCTGGAACTATCCGCTGATGATGATGGCCTGGAAACTGGCTCCGGCTCTGGCAGGCGGCAACACCGTAGTTCTGAAACCCTCAGAGCAGACGCCGCTGACGGCGCTGAAACTGGCAACGATCATGTCAGACATCCTGCCCGAAGGCGTGGTCAATGTGATTGTGGGGCAGGGGGCCAGCGTCGGCAATGCGCTGATCAACCACCCCGGCGTCGACATGATCTCGATCACAGGCGACATTGCGACAGGTAAGAAGGTTCTCAAGGCGGCTGCCAACAGCGTCAAGCGCACCCATCTGGAACTGGGCGGCAAAGCCCCGGTGATTGTCTATGACGATGCTGATCTGGAGCGCGTGGTTGAGGGGCTCAAGGCCTTTGGGTTTTACAATGCCGGGCAGGACTGCACAGCCGCCTGCCGGATTTATGCCGGTGCCAAGATATATGACCGCCTGGTGGCCGAGCTTTCGGCGGCGGCCTCCTCGATTGTCTTTGATAATGCCGATGACACGCTCAACGAGATTCCACCGCTTATCAGCCAGCGCCAGCGTGATCGCGTCGCCAGCTTTGTGCACCGCGCCTCGTCGCAAAAGCATATGGAGGTCACCGCCGGCGGCGGCGTGCATGAGGGCACTGGGTTTTATTATCAGCCAACGGTCATTGCAGGCGCCTTGCAGCAGGATGAGATCGTGCAGCGTGAGGTCTTTGGGCCGGTTGTCTCGATCACCCGCTTTACCAGCGAGGATGATGTCATCGGCTGGGCAAATGACAGCCAGTACGGTCTGGCCTCTTCGGTCTGGACCAACAACATCGGGCTTGCGATGGATACCTCATCCCGCCTGCAATATGGCTGCACCTGGGTGAATACCCATTTCATGCTGACCACCGAGATGCCCCATGGTGGGTTGAAGCAATCCGGCTATGGCAAAGACATGTCGATGTATGCCCTCGAGGACTATACCGCGGTGCGTCATGTGATGATCGCACACTAAGACTGTACTACGTGGCCCAAGGCCATCCTGCGTGGCGCATCTGTTTCGGCGGATGTGCCACGCAAACCACCCAAGCCACGCGTGCTGATGTGAGGCCGTGTCTGGGATGAATTGCCGCTCAGAAATCACACTTTGCTTGCACAGCTCTCATGGCTCTGTACGGCACATCGCGCACGCATGGCCCAGGTTTTTTCAGGCATGGGTAAAGATCCGGGCGAGGTCGCTATGAAGGGCCTTGCGTTCGTCTTCTGACAAAAACGCGCCAATCTCGACCTCGCGGCCACCGCCGCGCAGAGTGACGTAGCTGGGCACCGGCCCCTGAACAGGATGCAGGGTAAGCGTGGTCCAGTAGCGATTGCACTGCCAGCTTTGCAGCGCGCCACTGGCGTCCCGCCGTTCCAGCTGGGCCTCGTCGGTATCGATGGTCAGAACCTCAAGGATTTGGGCATCGCGGCGGTTGCGGTCCAGAGCCCACTTCATGCCAAAGAGCGCCAGCGCCAGAAACGGCAAAAGCCCCCACAGCACCACGGATCCCAGAAAGGTCAGCAGGGGCAGCGCGATGAAAGCGGCTGTCACAGTTAGGAAACGGGCATAGCCCTCGGGCGGCAGGGATTGATGTGGCCACAGATGCAACTCCATGGGCGGCAATTGCGGTCGATCTGTCTGACCCTCAGTGTCGGACAGAGATGGTGGCGGGGTGATCCAGGAATAGGGCATGGGGCAGGTCTTTGATGGCGGGGGCAGCTGCGCGCGCAGAGCTGTTCAGGCCATTATGTGTTTTGGTCCCGGCATTTCAAGCGGGCAATTTATCGCGGCCCGTGATGCATAAAATGGCGCAGGAAATAACGCAGTACAGCACGCATGAAAAAGGCCCCGCAGCAGATGCTCCGGGGCCTTTCATATTGTCTGTCACCTCAGATCAGTGAGAGTGGGATTTGTCCCAGTCTTCCTGCTTTGGCAGGATCTCAAAGGTGTGCTCTGGTGGTGGGCAGGGCAGGGTCCATTCCAGCGTGTCTGCATATTCATTCCAGTAGTTGTTCTGGGTGATACGTGCGCCGCGCAGCAGCGAGTAGATCATCACACCAAAGAACAGCAGGAAGGATGCAAAGGACAGGAACGCGCCATAGGACGAGATCTTATTCCAGTAGGCAAAGCCTTCGGGGTAGTCGATGTAACGACGCGGCATGCCCTGACGACCCAGGAAGTGCTGTGGGAAGAAGGTCAGGTTGGCACCGATGAAGAACATCCAGAAGTGAATCTGGGCGCCCAGCTCGTTGTACTGACGACCGGTCATCTTACCAAAGTAGAAGTAAATGCCCGAGAAGATCGCAAACACCGCACCAAGGCTCATCACATAGTGGAAGTGCGCAACCACATAGTAGGTGTCGTGATAGGCACGATCAACTGCGGCCTGGGACAGAACCACGCCTGTCACACCACCAACGGTGAACAGGAAGAGGAAGCCAAAGGCAAACATCATAGGCGCTTTGAACGAGATGGAACCGCCCCACATGGTGGCAATCCACGAGAACACCTTCACGCCAGTTGGTACCGCGATGACCATGGTGGCCAGCATAAAGTAGGCCTGCTGGTTCAGCGACATGCCGACAGTATACATGTGGTGCGCCCAGACGACAAAGCCCAGAACACCAATCGCAATAATCGCCCAGACCATCGGCAGGTAGCCAAAGACCGGCTTGCGCGAGAAGGTGGCGATCACGTGGCTGATGATACCAAAGCCCGGCAGGATCACGATGTAGACTTCGGGGTGCCCAAAGAACCACAGGATGTGCTGATACAGGATCGGATCACCGCCACCGGCGGGATCAAAGAAGGTGAAACCAAAGTTCCGGTCCATCAGCAACATGGTGATCGCACCTGCCAGAACGGGCAGGGACAGCAGGATCAGCCAGGAGGTGACAAAAATAGACCAGCTAAACAGTGGCACCTTGAACAGTGTCATGCCGGGGGCACGCATGTTCAGGAAGGTGGTGATCATGTTGATCGCACCGAGAATAGACGAGGCACCCGAGACGTGAACGGCAAAGATTGCCAGATCCATCGAGTAGCCGCCTTCATTGACCGAAAGTGGCGGGTAAAGAACCCAACCCACGCCCGAGCCAAGCTGGTCGTTGCCGCCAGGCGACAGAACCGAAGCCACCGCCAGCGATGTACCGGCGACATAGAGCCAGAAGCTGAGGTTGTTCATCCGCGGGAAGGCCATGTCCGGTGCACCGATCTGCAGCGGCATGAAGTAGTTGCCAAAGCCGCCGAACAGCGCCGGGATCACCACGAAGAACATCATCAAGATGCCATGCGCTGTGATCAATACGTTCCAGAGGTGACCGTTCGGGGTACATTCGCTGGAGGCATCCGCAAAGAAGCGGGCGCCTTCTGCACACATGTACTGAACGCCGGGATCCATCAGTTCAAGCCGCATATAAACGGTGAACGCGACAGAGATGAAACCAACAATCGCCGAAACGATGAGGTAGAGAATGCCGATATCCTTATGGTTCGTGCTCATGAACCAGCGGGTGAAAAATCCGCGCTCGTCTTCATGGCCGTGACCAAGAATGGCTGCGTCTGCCATTTTGGGTGCCTCCTGTTGCATTACTTTTGGCCCCAGGAAACACTCCGGGTGGCCATAGACTCATGAACGGTTTTAGTGTGCCGGGTAGTGGCCTTCAATGGCGGAGTTTGATCTGAATCAAGATTAATTGTCGCGGGCACTTGTTTTTTCCCACGGTTTTGCCCGGTTCTCCCGGTTTTGGGGTAAATCTGTTAAGGTTTGCACGGGTCTGGCGTCTCAGGCCCCTCATAGCGGGCCGGGCGACGTGAAGGCTTGACCAGAGCCGCCCTGAGCCGCAAAACCCAGATACATCATTGCAACAAGGAGGGCATCTGATGACGGCCTATGACCCGGACAACATCTTTGGCAAACTTCTGCGTGGCGAGATCCCTGCCGCACGTGTCTATGAAGACGACGACACCCTCGCTTTTATGGACATCATGCCGCGTGCTGACGGACACTTGCTGGTGATCCCAAAGACTCCTTGCCGCAATGTGCTGGATGCCAGCCCCGAGCAACTCGCGTCTGTGATGAAAACTGTTCAAAAGCTGAGCCACGCGGTTATGAAAGCCTTCTCGGCGGATGGGGTCACACTACAGCAGTTCAATGAGGCCGCGGGCGGGCAGGAAGTCTTCCATCTGCACTTTCATATTCTGCCGCGCCATGACGGGGACAGGCTGCGCCCACCCGGCCAAATGGCAGAGCGGGAGGTTATCGAAGCCCACGCCGGCCGCATTCGCGCCGCGCTCGCCGCCTGATCGCCCGGAGCAGGCCTGCCGCTGACTGTCGCTGCCGCCTCTGCGGCCGTCGCCATCACCTGTGTCTTTCAGAGAAGCAGGTAAGCTCTAAGCTGCAACCAATTTTAAATTGGACGCAGCTTAGAGTTGATTTATTTTTTCAGCTGGCTAGTATTGATAAAGCTAAAATGAGTCTTTCTTTAAATTGTCACTAAGAATTGGGTGTGTGTAGCTTTTATGGGCTTTGAGGCATTGGGCCTTGTCGCACTACCGCCATTGGCCTGACGGTTTTGGGTGGGTTGATAATGTCGATTTTCAGCCCGATGTTTTGACTCGTTTTTGAACTCGGCATTTGCGTAATGAGTTTTTGTTGTTTGTGAGGTGGATGTGACAAAGCTGCAGCGGATGATCCTGCCCTCCAAAGAGCAGATTGTTGCGGCAATCTATGAAACTGTGTTGCGTCCCGAACTGTTTGCTAGGTTTAGTCCTGAACAGAAACCGGACTCTTTTTCTGGCGCAATCTGCTTACCTGCTGGCGCTAATCCGGTTTTTGAAGCCCCTGAGTTGCAAGCGCATTTTGCCCGGGCCTTGGAGATTCTAGAACAGCAGTGGCATCGCATTGGCTGCCCCAATCTTGTCACAGCCCTTGCGGAGCCTGACGCGCGCAATTGGGCGGGGAAAGAGGATGTCGGGCGTGGCCTTTGGCTTTTGGTCGACCTCCAGGGCAGGCTTTTGCGCCTCTGTGATCAGGGAGAGGTTCCGCCCCGCAAACCCAGTAGGGATGATGGCGATGCGCTGACATGGCTGCAGGTGTCTCCAAAAGGCAAACGGGCCTGGCAAAGCTTTGTTAAGCAGGTCGCCTCTGAGGCCTTTAGTTGGCAAGATATTCAGGTTCTTGAAACTGTGGCCTCCCCTAAAAAGCTGCTCTGCAGGCCCGTTTGGGTCGGAAACGAGGGTGGCACTGGGGCGGGACCTGTCGCGGTATCGATTGAGGTTTTTGATGGCGTATGGCCTGCGGAGGCCGATGAGGTCGTGGCGCAGGCGTTTGGCCTGGACCCTCAGGAAACCAGCTTTTTGCGCGATTTTTTATTGGGACAGCTGGACAGCCCCGCTCTGCCGCAGATGCTCTTTCAAATTGCGGCCAAGGCGGGGGCACCCGGTGCGGCAGAGATGATCCGGCTTGTCGGGTTCCTTTTGCAGGAACGTGCCGACGATCTGGCGATAGCCGCGGGCAAACGTTTGCCGCCCAGTCTGCAAATTCGCGACGCCTTGGGGTGCGAAACCCAGTGTTTCCGGCTGGGCGCCGAAACCGGCCAGCCGGTGATATTTGTCCATGGCATGATGGATGGAATTGCCGGAATTCAACGTTTGCAACCGCAGCTGCGTACCGGTGGTTTTCGGGTCTACGCCCCTTTGCGTGGCGGCTATGGCACCTCGCGTCCCGCGCCCAAGACCCATCAGCAATTAAATGCTTTTGTTGCTCAAATTAAAGCGCTTATTGAGCAGGAAAACCTGCAGCGGCCAATCTTGTTGGGCCATCGAAGCGGCGCCGTCTTTGCCCGCGCGGCGGCGCTGCGGCTGCGGGACCGGATCGGAGGAATTGTTGGTGTGGCGCCAACACCACCGCTGAAGCAGGCCCGCGACTATCGCAGCTTGCAAGGTCATCAGCGGTGGCTTGCGCTCTGCGCCCGCTTCGCGCCATCTCTTTCGCCACTTGTTCTCAGAAGCTGGTCCAGATCGGTGCTGAAGCAAGGCGGCGCGATATTGGTGCGTTGGCAGGCAAAGCATGGGAGTAAGGCGCTAGAGCAGATTGACGCCATGGATCTTGACCCCGTGCTCGGCCTCAGTCACTTCTTGATGATGCAGCAGAGCGGCGCCGGGTTTCTTGCGGATCTGGCCCTGGCAACCGGCGACTGGCGCCGACAGATGATTGGGCATGGGGCCTCTACAATTTATCTTTGTGGCGACGAGGAGGTATTGACGCGTCAGGATGGGTTATATCCCATGGTGGTCGGTGCGGAGAAGATCCAGACGCGTATCTGTTCCGGCGCTGGCAATGTGCTGCTTTATGTCGGCCCAGAGCTTGTCCTTGCGGCCCTTGAAGAACTGTCCTCGGACAGGGGGCCGGGGGCGTTGCTTGCATTAACGTAAGCGTCGCTGCGTGCCTGGTGTCTTGGTGTGCCGCAATCATCTGCGGGTCGCGGTACGGTGCTTATTTCCTTGAAATGGTCTTGTCAGACGGGGCCAATTGGGCTGGCCGCGTTGGGGCCGCTCCTGTGGTGGTCGGCCCAGCTCCCGGGATGTCGCCCCTGCAAAAGGGGGATGTGCCAAAGCCTGTTTGTCAAAGGGTGTCTGGCACAAAGGCCGCCGCAAAGCTGCGTTTGAGGGCGACATCGACATCCTCCAGCGCGACAGGCAACCCAAGATCAACAAGGCTGGTGATACCGTGCTCCTGGATGCCACAAGGCACGATACCGTCAAAATGAGACAGGTCAGGCTCGACATTGATCGAGATGCCATGAAAGCTCACCCATTTGCGCAGACGGATACCGATGGCGGCAATCTTGTCTTCTGCCAGGGTGCCATCGGCGCGCCGTGGCTTGTCAGGGCGCTCGACCCAGACCCCCACACGCCCCTCGCGGATATGGCCGGTAAGATTGAATTCGGCGAGGGTCAGTATTACCCATGCTTCTAGGTCCTGCACAAAACGCCGCACATCGCGGCCGCGTTTGCCGACATCGAGCATGACATAGATCACCCGCTGGCCGGGGCCGTGATAGGTATATTGGCCACCGCGTTTGGAGGGATATACGGGAAACCGGTCGGGATCAGTCAGATCCTCGATTTTGGCAGAGGTGCCGGCGGTATAAAGTGGTGGGTGCTCCAGCAGCCAGATACATTCCGGCGCGTCGCCCGCAGCAATAGCCGCTGCACGGTTCTCCATAAAGGCAACAGCGGCGTCATATTCCACGGGGCCCTCTGACGTAATCCATTCTACCATAGTCTGTCCTGTTGGGAAGGAAGGCCAGCTGGCCTCTAAGTTGAATTGTTGGCGAAATGACTCGTCCTTTGGGGCGGAGTTGCGCTAGGCTGATTCCGTATTGAGCATTTATAAAGGGGAGTGGCATGTTTTCAAAGTCGCTAAAGACAGCATTGGCTGCAACCATCATTTTAACGTCAGTTGGCGGGCCTTCGGCTGCCGATAACCTGGGCGCGGCTCTTCTCGGTGGTATTATCGGCGGCGCGATTGTCAGCGGTGCCGGCCGCACCAAACGAACAACGACCCGAAGCAATACCAATTCAGCCGCGCGCGTGCAAAATCGCGCCACGCAAACCTCTTTGAACTATTTTGGATTTCCTGCAGGCACACCGGATGGCGTAATGGGGCGAAAATCACGGGCTGCCATAAGTCATTATCAAGGTTATATGGGCTATCCTGCCACTGGGCAGCTGACAGAATATGAGTTGGGCTTTTTAAATTCCGCCCATCAGCGCGCGCTGGCAAGCGGCTTTCAGGCGACACAGCAAGCGAACTCTCACCCTGACGGGTCGAAAATATTGCTCAAGATCTATATGAATGAACAGCTGCAAAGACAGGTGCCGCAGCAGCACGTTCCGCAAATGGCTGGCGTGCCTGCAACAACAATGGTGAACACCGGCACCTATGGCGCACCGCAGCAATTTGGTCAGCAAATCCCGCAGCAGGGGGCCTATGCAGGACAAGCCCCTGTGACGGTGCAAACCTATGGCGCACAGCCACAGATGTTGGCCCAGGGGCAGGCCATACCGGGGTATCAGGTGCAGGGCGCTCAAGGCCAAGTTTACCAAGCTCAGCCGCCTCAGGCCCAGCTTATTCAGGGTCAAGCTATCCAGGGGCAAGTCTACCAAGGTCAGGTCTATCAGGGCCAGATTGTGCAGGGCCAGGCCGTTCAGCAGGGGCAAGTGTTCCAAGGTCAGGTGATCCAGCAAGGTCAGGTCGTCCAGCAGCAAATCCCCCAACAGGGTGTGGCCATGGCGGCGCTTTTGCAGGGGCAGACTGCGGCAGCTACGCTACAATCGGGTGACCGGCAGCCGGTTTATACCGCTCCTGCGAGCAGGCGTCGGGCGCTGGTGATTGGCGTTGACGGGTATCTGAACCTAGAGTCGCTGCAAAAAGCGCGTAACGATGCCCAGGCTGTGAGCAATGCGTTGGTCGATTTGGGCTTTGACGTCCTGACGCTTTATGATGCCAGCCGCCGAGAGATCAACAGCGCGGTCTCTACTCTGGCTGGACAAATCGAACCAGGCGACGAAGTTCTGTTCTATTTCGCCGGGCATGGCATTGAAGTGGACGGGCGGAACTATCTACTCCCTTCGGATGTACCTGTGGTGAACTATGGCGATGAGAGTTTCCTCACCGGAGAAAGCATTCCTGCGGGCAGAATTCTGGATACTTTCCAACGCAAGGGGGCGCGGACCACGGTGATGGTTCTTGATGCTTGCCGCAACAATCCCTTTTCAGTCGACGGGAAGCGGTCGGTTGGTGGCTCACGCGGTTTGGTGCGTATGGAACCTCCGGAGGGGGCTTTTATTCTCTACTCGGCGGGGGCCGGTCAAACTGCACTAGATCGCCTGTCGGACGACGACCAAAATCCAAACTCGGTATTCACCCGCGCCCTGCTGCCGCGTCTTCAGGAGCAGGGGATGTCATTGCATGATTTGGCAAAACAAGTGCGCCGGGATGTGCAGCAACTTGCAGCTTCTGTGAACCACGAGCAGTTTCCAGCCTATTACGACCAGATGTCAGGAGACATGTTCCTCTCCGCCTCTCAAACCCCAAACCAATAGGGGTGCCGACCCTGCGTGTGATGAGGGGAGGAGTGTTTCTTCTCCACTCAGAACGCCGAGCGGGACGTGTGGATTTGAACTGAAACCAAACAGTTTGGGCGAAATGCCATAATCTTCGATTTTAGCTCTTCACATCCAGGATGGGCTCGTCTAATACGCCTTCACCAAGCCTAGACAGTGCGGTCGTGGCGGAATTGGTAGACGCGCAGCGTTGAGGTCGCTGTGGGGTAACACCCGTGGAAGTTCGAGTCTTCTCGACCGCACCAAAACTTTCCAATAAGTCTTTGAGAGTAAAGAGTTATTGGTTTTGCCTGCCTCGACAGGCCCACAATTAGCCCCACAAGCGATTAGGTGCTTTTCGTACCGCCCTCAATCCAAGCGCAAACCTCTGACACTTGGAACCTCAATGTCAGAAACCCGACCCCGAAGCGACAAAACACCGCGAACAGATCCATCCGTGGTCTCGACAACTCGGAAGCTCATTCCCTCGAATGGG
>JAWUWF010000052.1:0-21783 GCA_034111985.1 Pseudophaeobacter sp. | reverse complement strand
CGCGTCCTTGCGATCTGGAGAGGGGAGGCGTTTTGCAGCGGCCGAACTTGTATTGTCTCGGATTTGCTTGGGGCCTGCGGCCCAAGCAAAAGCGCCACGCCTATGGCGCGGCGCTGGGCCCAACGGGATTTCTGGGGATCCTTTGGATCACCGGATCCGGGCGGGAGCACCTGCCTTGGTCTAGGCGCTGGCGTCGACGGCGTTCCTGCAAGAGGTGCTAGGCCTCATCAGTCTCTTTTGGTGCTGCCTTTTTAACTGGCGCCTTTTTTGGCGCAGTTTTTTTAGCGGCTGGCCTTTTAGCTGGCGCCTTCTTCTTGGCGGGGGCCTTTTTCTTGGCACCGGATTTGCCGGTCTTTTCAGCGATCCATTCCAGAGCCTGCTCTACGGTCACGTCTTTGACCTCGACCTCTTTAGGGATCGTGGCATTGACCTTTTCCCATTTTACATACGGCCCATACCGACCATCCATAATGCTGATCGCACCGCCATCTGGGTGGTCGCCCAACTCGCGCAACGCCTTGGCCGCAGCACGACGCCCACGTCCCGGATTGTTGCGCTTCTCTGTTATCAGCTCCATCGCCCGGTTCATGCCGATTTCAAAGACATCAAGCGTCTCTTTCAGATTGGCATAGACTGGTTTTTCCTCATCCGGCAACTGGTGCATGATATAGGGGCCAAACCGGCCGAGGTTCGAGGAAATGGCGCCGCCCTCGGGGTGGGGGCCAATCTCACGTGGCAAGGTCAGCAGCGTGACGCCTTGCTCCAGAGTAACCTCATTGGGGCCCCAGCCGGGCAAAAAGTCCTTGCCCTGCTTGGGCAGCGACGAGCGCGGTGGCTTTTTATTTTCCGGCGTCGCCTCGCCGCGCTGCACATAGGGGCCAAAGCGACCGGACTTCAGGTGGATCTCATCTCCCTCGTCCTCGCCCAGAACGCGCTCATAGCCTTCGGCACCTTCGCCGGAAATCGGGCGGGTGTAGACGCATTCGGGGTAGTTGCCACAGCCAACAAAGCCACCGGTGCGCGAGGTTTTCAGGTGCAGCTGACCGGCGCCACATTTGGGGCAGATCCGCGGATCGGTGCCGTCTTCGCGCGGTGGGTAAAGCTGCGGCGCCAGGGTTTCGTCCAGCACATCCAGCACTTCGGAAATACGCAGATCCGAGGTCTCGGAAATCGCAGCCGAGAAATCGCGCCAGAACTTGCTCAGGATATCCTTATAGTCACGCCCGCCAGCACTGACGTCATCCAGCTCGGCTTCCAGATTGGCCGTGAATTCATAGCCGACATAGGTGCGAAAGAAATTCAGCAAAAAGATGGTGACGATGCGGCCCTTGTCCTCGGGGAACAGGCGGTTCTTGTCCTTGCGGACATATTCGCGGTCCTGAATCGTGGTGATCACGCTGGCGTAGGTCGAAGGGCGGCCAATGCCGAGCTCTTCCATTCGTTTGACCAATGTCGCCTCGGTAAACCGGGGCGGTGGCTGTGTGTGGTGCTGCAGGCCAAGCACAGCCTTGTTGTCAGACAGGATTGCGGCGGCACCGCTGGCTTTTTCGGCCTGGGGCGCCAGAGTGGCGGCAAACTTTAGCGCTTCGCCCTGCATAATCTGCGGCAGGCGTTTGTCGTCCTCATCGACTACATCGTCGCGGCCCTCTTCATAGACACGCAAAAACCCGTCAAACAGCATCACCTGGCCAGTGGCGCGCAGCACCACCTGACCGTCGTTTGAGCCGACATCAACCGTGGTGCGCTCAAGCCGGGCACCTTCCATCTGGCAGGCGAGAGTCCGTTTCCAGATCAGATCATACAGCTTGCGCTGATCGTCTTCAGAAACCTTGAGGCCTTTGGCGTCGCGGTTCATTTCGGTAGGGCGGATACATTCGTGCGCTTCCTGCGCGTTCTTTGCCTTGTTCTTGTAAATGCGTGGGCTGCTGGGCACATATTCGGCCCCATAGCGGGTCGCGATCTCGGCGCGGGCTTCCTGGACCGCCTCGGGGGCCATATCGATGCCATCGGTCCGCATATAGGTAATGTAGCCCGCTTCATAGAGACGCTGAGCGGCGTTCATGCATTGCTTGGCACCCATGCCAAATTTGCGGCTGGCTTCCTGCTGCAGTGTCGAGGTCATGAAAGGCGCGGAAGGATTGCGGGAGGCGGGTTTTGCCTCAACCGACTGCACCACCATGTCACGGCTTGAGACCGCCTGCACCGCAAGCTCGGCTGCGGTTGAGTTGGCCAGGCTGTATTTGTCCAGCTTGTCGCCCGCCAAAACCGTCAGGCGCGCCTCGAACTCTTGGCCACGCGGCGTGGCTAGGCTGGCTTTGACAGACCAGTATTCCTGCGGGTTAAAGGCCTCGATTTCCATCTCGCGCTCAACAATGAGCCGCAGGCAGACCGACTGCACGCGGCCAGCAGAGCGCGCGCCGGGCAGCTTGCGCCACAACACCGGCGACAGATTAAAGCCAACAAGGTAATCCAGCGCGCGCCGCGCCAGATAGGCCTCGACCAGCGGCATGTCCACCTGACGCGGATTGCGCATCGCTTCGGTGACGGCCTCTTTGGTGATGGCATTAAAGGTCACCCGGCTGACGGGGGTGTCCTTTTTGATGGAACGGCGCTTGGTCAAGGCTTCCTGCAGATGCCAGCTGATCGCCTCGCCTTCGCGATCGGGGTCAGTCGCGAGGATCAGTTCGTTATCTTCTTTCAGAGCATCTGCAATGGCTTTGACATGCTTGCGGCTGTCATTACCAATCTCCCAGATCATCTCAAAATCATGGTCGGTATCAACCGAGCCGTTCTTGGCTGGCAGGTCGCGAACATGTCCATAAGAGGCTAGAACCGTGTAGTTCGGCCCCAGGTATTTATTGATTGTTTTGGCTTTGGCCGGGGATTCGACAACAACAACTGGCATGTAATTCTGTGGCCTCTTATGTGCTCTAACGGGCGTTCTATGGCTGGGCAAGATCAGCGGCGCAAGGGGAGAATGTCAATCCACGCGCAATGGATGCAGGAATTGCAACACATATTTGGGGGGGGATTTGGTGAAAATCGGGCAGGACTTCGGGGCCAGCCTGCACCACGAATATCGCGGTGTTCAGTGGAGTTACAGGCCTGTTTTTCTCCAAAATCGGCGACATGGAATGCGGGCAATATCGGGCAATGTACTGCGGGCAGGCGGGTTTGCCTCCTTCTGATGCCGCGCTGCGCATGCCACATGATTTGATTATTCGGGCGCATCCTTGTCGGTGTGACGGGCCAGTAAGCCGCCGGGGAAACGGTCAATTTTTCCATCCAGCTCCAGTTCGGTGATGATCGGCGAAAAAGTCTGCGCTGAGACATTCAGTTCGCGCATGACCTGATCCGACGCCGTGGGGCTGGGGCCCAATCGTGCAAGGATCAGCTGATGCAGGGCTGAGGTCTCTTGCAGGCTGCGCCGTTCGGGCGGCGGCGGCACATCCGTTTGCCGACCAAAATCGGGGGCAGAGGATCCGGCAGAGGCGCGGGCAGAGGGTTCGTGAGGCGGTATTGCTACATTCTGTCCCACAGGCTGTCTCACAGGCCGTTCCTCTGGCAGTCCCACTGTCGCGGCAGGCGCGAGCGCCGCGTGTATAGAGATGGCCTGGGGACGAGGGGCATTTGTGTGCACCTGATCTGGGGCGGGCGTAAAGGGCAGATGGTCGCGCGGCGGCAGGGCGGCGATAATGTCTTCGGCGTTTCGGACCAGCACGGCGCCATCCCGTATCAGGGCATTGCATCCAAAGGCGCGCGCATCAAAGGGATGCCCGGGAACCGCCATCACGTCGCGCCCCAGATCCAACGCCTCCCGGGCGGTGATCAAGCTGCCCGAGCGGCCTGCGGCCTCAACCACGACGACAGCCTGGGCGAGACCGGCAATAATGCGATTTCGCTTGGGGAAGTGGCGCGCCTGGGGAGGCTGGCCCATCGGGGCTTCCGACAACAGCAGGCCTTTGGAGGCGATGTTTTCTGCAAGGGAGGTGTTTTCCGGCGGGTAGATCACATCGCAGCCTCCCGCCAGCACCGCTATTGCACCGGTTTCCAGCGTGGCCAGGTGGGCGGCTGTATCCACGCCACGCGCCAGACCCGAGACAACCGTATACCCGGCGGCCCCCAGATCGGCGGCCAGACTGCGCGCCATGCGGGTGCCCAACGAGGAGGCATTGCGGGCGCCAACCATCGCGATCATCGGGCGCGCCAGCAGGTCCATGTTGCCAATCGCCCAGAGCAACGGCGGGGCCGTACTCAACAAAGAAAGACTGGGGGGATAGAGGGGGTCATCAAAGCACAAAAGCCGCGCTTTGGCGGCTTTTGCGGCTTTTACTTCGGCGGCGACCGCGCTTTCCGGATACATTTTATATCCGGACACGCCGGCGGATTTTGCCATTTTTGGCAACGCTTCCAGCGCATTCTGCGCTGAGCCATGTTCGGCGATAAGGCGGTGAAAACTCACCGGGCCTATGCGCCGTGAACGCAACAGACGAAGCCTTGAGAACCAAGTATCTTCCGTGGTGGGTGGGAGTGGGGGGTGAGTGGAAGACTGTGCTTCCTTGGTCATCCGTGGCTCCGCCTGTTTGCACATATAGAAATACTCCAGAACCGGTTAACAGGTGGTGAATGGATTCAAATTATCCGAAGATTTTCGACAAAGAAGACAAGGTTTTTGCCGAACTCGAAAAATTTGCGGCAGCACATTGAAAATTAACGGTAAACACATGCGATCCCTTGGATATCCTGCCTTGTTTTGCAACAGAAAGCCCGCAAAAGAAGCAAAAAACGCGGCCAAAGTGGCCGCGTTCTGGAAAATATGTTGCACACAAAGGGAGCATTTTATGATGCTTTTTCTGTATCTTTTTGAACTTCGGGGGCTGCCTCAGACCACCGCCGCTCTTGCGACTCAGGTTGCGGAGCCACCCACCGTCAGCCCATCCATCAAAACGCTGGGCTGGCCAACGCCGACCGGCACCCATTGCCCGGCCTTGCCGCAATTGCCCATCCCTGGATCCAGCTCCATATCATTGCCAAGGGCGCGGATCTGTTTCAGCGCGGTGGCCCCATCGCCAATCAGGGTGGCGCCTTTGACCGGGGCGCCGACCTTGCCGTTGACGACCCGGTAGGCCTCGGTGCAGGAAAAGACGAATTTGCCATTGGTGATGTCAACCTGCCCGCCGCCAAAGCCGACGGCCCAGATGCCGTCTTTGATGCTAGCCACCAGATCGGCAGGGTCACTGTCGCCGCCCAGCATATAGGTGTTGGTCATCCGTGGCATCGGCGCATGGGCGTAGCTTTGACGTCGCCCATTGCCAGTCGGTGCCACCCCCATCAGGCGGGCATTCTGGCGGTCCTGCATAAAGCCGACGAGGATGCCATCCTCGATCAGGGTGTTCTTTTGCGACGGCGTGCCCTCGTCATCAATACTGATGGAGCCACGCCGGTCGGCAATGGTGCCATCATCCAGAACGGTGACGCCGGGGGCGGCAATGCGTTGCCCCATCAATCCGGCAAAGGCAGAGCTGCCCTTGCGGTTGAAGTCGCCCTCCAGCCCATGGCCAATCGCTTCGTGCAACAAAATGCCGGGCCATCCAGGTCCAAGCACCACTTCCATAGGGCCAGCCGGGGCCGGTACCGCCTCGAGATTGACCAAGGCGACCCGCAGCGCCTCATTGGCTTTTGCCTGCCAGGAGATGGGATCGATCAGCCCATCCAGACCCACGCGGCCGCCGCCCCCAGCCGAGCCGCTTTCGCGCCGTCCGTCCTGCTCTACGATCACCGAGATATTCAGTCGGGTCATGGGGCGGGTATCGCGCACCCGCACCCCATCGGCGCGCAGGATTTCGATTTCTTGCAAGGACGCCGCAATCGAGGCTGAGACCTGCACCACCCGTTTGTCCAGATCCCGCGCAAAGGCATCTATTTCGCGCAGGGTCTCGATCTTGACCGGAAAGGGCTGGGCGCTGATCGGGTCGGCATCTGTATAAAGTTTTACATTGGTTGCCTTGGGGGCATCGGCATAGGTACCGCCCCCGGCGCCCACAGCCAGCCGCGCGGTCTGGGAGGCGCGTTTGAGCGCAGCAATCGAAACCTCGGTGGAATGGGCATAGCCTGCCACCTCACCGTTCACCGCCCGCAGGCCAAATCCTTCGGAGGCATCATAGCTGGCACTGCGCAGGCGGCCATCATCAAACACCAGGGCTTCGGACTTGCGGCGTTCGGCAAAAATCTCGCCATCCTCGGCTCCAGCAAGGGTCTCGCGCAGAATTGGCAGGGCCTCATCCTCGGGGAGGAGAGTTTCAAAGGGTCGAAAGGCTGAGTTTTCCATGTCACGGACCTCGAGTTTTTTTGATCTAAATCAAGAAAGCGACGCTTTGACGCTTGCCTGCCTCTTTATCTGTACGCGTGAATATGATTTTAAGCAGCGTCAAAGACAACGGGTTCGAACGCCTTTTGTGGAATCAATGTTTCACAAGGGGTAATCGGCTGTAAGAATAATGCGATCAATAACGATCAGGACATGATATGAAGAATGCTTTGATGCTTTCGGGCCTTTTTGCTGGCCTTTCCAGTCTTCCAGCCATGGCGCAAGAAGGTCTGGAAACCATTGGTAAGCCAACAGATGGCAACCTTGGTTTTCAGCCGGCGGCGACCCAATTGGCGGAAGGCATTCACAAACTGGACTGGATGATTCTGATAATCATCACGGCGACCTGCGTGTTTGTTGCAGGCTTGATGCTTTACGCCATCGTGCGTTTCAACAGCCGCGCCAATCCAAACCCAGCCAGTTTTACTCACCACACCACCGTTGAAATCGCCTGGACGCTGATCCCGATCCTGATTCTGGTCTTCATCGGCTCCTTCTCGCTGCCCGAACTGTTCCGGCAGCAGGAAATTCCCGAAGGCGATGTTGTCATCAAGGTGACAGGCAACCAGTGGAACTGGACCTATGAATATGTCGATCATGACTTTGAGTTCACCAGCTACCTGGTGGATGGTGCCTACAAGATTGATGACGAGGCGGCAGGATGGGGTGACGACCAGCCCATGAGCACCGGTCAGATCCTTGACGAGGTCACCATCCAAAAGCTGGCTTACTTTGGCTATGCGCCTGATGAGTTCCTGTTGGCCACCGATACTGCGGTTGTTCTGCCTGTTGGCAAGACCATCGTGATGCAGGTGACAGGCTCTGACGTGATCCACTCCTGGACCATTCCTGCCTTTGGGGTGAAACAGGATGCTGTTCCCGGCCGGCTTGCCCAGCTGTGGTTCACCGCTGAAAAAGAAGGTGTCTACTTTGGTCAGTGTTCCGAGCTTTGCGGCAAGGATCATGCCTATATGCCGATCACCGTCAAAGTGGTCAGCCAAGAGGTCTATGACGCATGGCTGAAAGGCGCGATCGAGGAATACGCCGGTCTGCCCCAGTCCTATCAGGTTGCTTCAAACTAAGATCGACCTTTCGAATTCTCTTCCCCCAGTGTTCTTTGAGCGCTGCGGGCGGAGGTCTGAAACAATTGGGATGCGCAGAGATCTGCGCATCACTGGTCTGAAAAAGGGTCAACGATGAGCGACGCAAGCATCAATGCCAGCACGATCCGTGAGGATGAGGCCAGCTTTGGCGACTATTTCGCCCTGCTGAAGCCGCGAGTCATGTCACTGGTGGTCTTTACCGCCTTTGTCGGTCTCTTGGCGGCGCCTGTTGGCGTGCATCCTGTGATTGGCTTTTGTGCCGTGCTGTTCATTGCCATCGGCGGTGGCGCATCGGGCGCGCTGAACATGTGGTGGGATGCTGACATTGATCAGGTGATGAAGCGGACCAAATCCCGCCCCATCCCGGCCGGTAAGGTCGAGGCAGGCGAAGCGCTGAGCCTTGGTCTGGCGCTGTCGGGCCTGTCGGTGATCATGCTGGCGCTGGCGACCAATGTGCTGGCAGGGGCCTTTCTGGCCTTCACCATCTTCTTTTACGTGGTGGTCTATACCATGTGGTTGAAGCGGGCGACGCCGCAAAACATCGTTATTGGTGGCGCTGCTGGTGCCTTCCCGCCGGTGATTGGCTGGATTGCGGCCACCGGCACTATGTCGGTTGAGCCCTGGCTGATGTTTGCTTTGACCTTTATGTGGACGCCACCGCATTTCTGGGCGCTGGCGCTGTTCATGCGCTCTGACTACGACGATGCGGGCGTGCCGATGCTGACCGTGACCCATGGCCGCCGGGCCACGCGGGTGCATATTCTGGCCTATACTGTTTTGCTGGCAATCCTTGCGATTGGCACTGCCTTTTCAGGCATTGGTGGTCCGATCTATCTGGCCGTGGCCGTGGTGATGAACGCTTTGTTCCTGCTGGGCGCCTGGAAGATCTTTGGCCGCAACGAAGACGACTCAGAAGAAGATAACTTCAAGGCGGAACGCAGTTTCTTTAAGCTGTCTCTGCTCTATCTGTTCCTGCACTTTGGGGCGATTCTTTTGGAAGCACTGCTGAAACCCTACGGGCTTGGAGGCTGGTAATATGGCTTTGAACAAAGAACACGACCTGCACAAACGCCGCTTTGGCCGCAATATGGGCGTCGCCCTGTTGCTTGGCAGTTTTGTGGTGCTGGTGCTGGCCCTGACCATCGTCAAAGTGACGTCAAATGGGTTTCAGTTTCCGCAAACCCAGGGTGAGCAGGACTGATGGCCCTCAAAGGACCCCAGAAAACAGTTGTGCAACTGGTGGCGCTTGTCCTCACCATGGGCGCGCTGTCTTGGGCCTCGGTGCCGTTCTACGACTGGTTCTGCCGGGTGACTGGATTCGGCGGCGTCACCGGCGTGGCGTCCAAGGGCTCTGACACTGTTCTGGACGAGACCATAACGATACGATTTGATGCCTCCAAGGAACGCGGCATGGCCTGGGAGTTCAAGCCGGTGCAGCGTGAGATGGAGCTCAAGATCGGGGAGACCGGCCTGGCCTTTTATGAGGCCTATAATCCAACAAGCCGCCCCATCGCGGGTCAGGCTTCGTACAATGTGACGCCCTATTCCGCTGGCGCGTTCTTTGAAAAAATCGACTGCTTCTGCTTTACCGAGCAGGTGCTGCAACCGGGGGAGCGGGTGGAAATGCCCGTGACCTTCTTTGTCGACCCGGAAATCGTTACCGACCGGGACGGAAAATTCGTGCATACGATCACACTTTCGTACACGTTTTATGAAATCGATCTGCCAGAGGGCTATGCAGCTCTCGATACCGGGACTAACACCGGGGCAGGTCTTACCACGAATTAGGCCGATGGGTGAGGGACACTTAAATGGCGCACGCTAAAAATCACGATTTTCACATTCTGCCTCCTTCAATCCTGCCATTTCTGGCAGCTGTTGGTGGTTTCATCATGCTCTTCGGGGCCGTCTTTTGGATGCAGGGCATAACGGCCTGGATGTTCTGGGCTGGCCTGGTGCTGGTTCTGTACGTCAGCTACGCTTGGTGGGCCGAAATGGTCACCGAGGCGCGTCAGGGCGATCACACCTTGGTGGTCCGCATCGGGCTGCGCTACGGGTTCATCCTGTTTGTGATGTCCGAAGTGATGTTCTTCTTTGCCTGGTTCTGGTCGTTCTTCAAACACGCCATCTACCCGATGGAAGAATATTTCGGCACCGAATATGTTAAGCCCGAGATCTACGCGGTGGATCCGTTTCATCTGCCGCTGATCAACACGCTGGTGTTGTTGCTGTCGGGCTGTGCTGTGACCTGGGCGCACCACGCGCTGGTACATAACAACGATCGCAAGGCGCTGATTCAGGGCCTGTCGATTGGCATCGTTCTGGGCGTTTTCTTCACCTTCCTGCAGGGCTATGAATACGCGCACCTGCTGCACGAAGGCTGGCAGTTTGGCGGCGATGAGTTCTACTCGAACTTCTTTATGGCCACCGGCTTCCACGGCTTTCACGTTCTGCTGGGCACCATCTTTCTGACCGTCTGCCTGATCCGTGCAATGAAGGGCGATTTCACCCCCGAGCAGCATGTCGGCTTTGAGGCGGCAGCCTGGTACTGGCACTTTGTGGACGTTGTCTGGCTGTTCCTGTTCTTTGCGGTCTACCTCTGGGGCACCGCCGGACTGTAACCGATACATGTTTAAGGTTTCAAAACCGGCAAACACTCCGTATCAAGCACAGCGCATGGGGCAACTCATGCGCTGTTTTTTGTTGCACTGAGAGGCTGCATGCGACGACTGATCTTTCTTTCTGTCATTGGGGGCCTGGGCCTTGCGGCTTTGATGTCGCTTGGCATCTGGCAGCTGCAGCGGCTGGCTTGGAAAGAGACCATTCTGGCCACCATCGAAACCCGTATTCAGGCGGCGCCCTCGGCGTTGCCCGCAGCGCCAACGCCCGAGCGCGATAAATACCTGCCGGTACGCCTGGAGGGCGAGATCCTGCCCGGCGAGCTGCATGTCTTCAGCAGCATAAAGGACATAGGTGCGGGCTATCGAATCATTGCTCCATTTGAGACCCTGCAAGGCCGTCGCCTGATGCTGGATCGTGGCTTTGTGCTGGCCAGTGCCAAAGGCAACAACCGCCCCATTGGGCCGGCCAGTCTGATTGGCAACCTGCATTGGCCGGACGATGTGGACGGTTTCACACCAGCCCCTGAGGTCGATGCAAATATCTGGTATGGCCGCGATGTGGCGCAGATGGCGCAGGCGCTCGGGACCGAGCCGCTACTGGTGGTGCTGCGCGACGCCCCGCCGGAACACGCGCAAATCAGGCTGCAGCCAGTTGGCACCGCCTTGATTTCCAATGACCACTTGCAATATGCGATCACCTGGTTTTCGCTGGCCATCATCTGGGCCGCGATGACCGCCTCTTTTCTATGGCGCTCAAACGCCAAACCCGAAGGCTGAAGCGATGAAATATATCTCCACCCGTGGGCAGGCGCCCGAGCTGACTTTTGAGGAAGCGATGCTGACCGGTCTGGCCCGTGATGGGGGCCTCTATGTGCCGGCAGAGATTCCCCAGATGAGCCGTGAAGAGATCGCGGCACTTGGAGGGCTGTCCTATGAGGAAACCGCCTTTCGGGTGATGCGTCCTTTCCTGGGTGATTGCTTTACCGACGAAGAGTTTCGCGGCATCATTTCCCGCGCCTATGCCAGCTTTGATCACGCGGCGCGCGCACCACTGAAACAGTTGGCACCGAACCATTTCCTGCTGGAGCTGTTCCACGGGCCCACGCTGGCCTTCAAGGACTTTGCCATGCAGCTGATCGGCCAGCTGTTTCAGGTGGCTCTTGAACGCCGCGACGCGCGCGTCACCATTGCCGGCGCCACCTCGGGTGATACTGGTTCTGCGGCGATGGAGGCCTTTCGCGGTCTCAGCAATGTTGATGTCTTTATCCTGTATCCGCATGGCCGGGTCTCGGAGGTGCAGCGGCGTCAGATGACAACGCCTGCCGACAAAAACGTGCATGCACTGGCGCTGGACGGTGATTTCGACGACTGCCAGGCCCGCGTCAAAGACATGTTCAACCACTTTGAGTTCCGCGACGGGGTCAACCTGGCCGGGGTCAACTCGATCAATATCGCCCGGGTGCTGGCGCAGGTGGTCTATTACTTCTCGTCCGCCGTTTCGCTGGGGGCTCCGGCGCGTGAGGTGAGCTTTACCGTGCCCACCGGCAACTTTGGCGACATTTTTGCGGGCTATATCGCACAGCAGATGGGCCTGCCGATCAAGGATCTGGTGGTCGCGACCAATCAAAACGACATTTTGCACCGCTGCCTAAAGGGTGAGGGCTACCACAAGGGCGAAACCGTGCCGTCGGTCTCGCCTTCCATGGATATCCAGGTCTCGTCCAACTTTGAGCGGGCCTTGTATTTTGCCTATGATAAGGATGCGGGCGCGGTCGCCCAACTGATGGATGAGCTGAAGACGGGCGGCTTTGAGGTCAGTCAGGGCGCCATGCAGGCGCTGTCGCAGACCTATAAATCGGGCCGCGCCTCTGAGGCGGAAACCCTGGCGACGATCAAATCCGAAGTTGCCGCCTCTGGCGAGCTTTTGTGTCCGCATGGCGCTATTGGCGTTAAGGTGGCCAATGAACAACGCGACCCGGCTGTGCCGATGATTACACTGGCCACCGCCCATCCGGCCAAATTTCCTGCCGCAGTAGAGGATGCCTCGGGCATCTACCCGCCGCTGCCTGAGCGTATGGCGGATCTTTATGACCGCGACGAGCGGGTAAGCCAGATCGCCAATGACCTTGGTGCCATCGAAGATCATATCAGAAAGAATATCGCACAATGAGAACTATTCAGTGAGCGTACAACAGCATCAACTGGCCAATGGCTTTCGTATCGTCACCGAGGCTATGCCGGGGCTGCAATCCGCCTCTATCGGAATCTGGGTCACTGCCGGTGGTCGCAATGAGCGGCTTGAGCAGAACGGCATCGCGCATTTTCTGGAGCACATGGCCTTTAAAGGAACCAAGCGGCGCTCGGCCTTGCAGATCGCCGAGGCGGTTGAGGATGTGGGCGGCTACATAAACGCCTATACCTCGCGCGAGGTGACGGCCTATTACGCACGGGTGTTGCAGGATGATGTGCCGCTGGCGCTGGACGTGCTGGCGGATATCCTGCGCAACCCGGTGTTTGACCCACGTGAGATCGAGGTGGAGCGCGGGGTGATCCTGCAAGAGATCGGCCAGGCGCTGGACACGCCTGATGATGTGATCTTTGACTGGCTGCAGGAAGAGAGCTATCACAACCAGCCGCTTGGCCGCACCATTCTGGGCCCGGCCGAGCGGGTGAGTGCCTTTAATCGTGAAGACCTTACTCAGTTTGTCTCGGAACACTATGGGCCGGGACAGATGATCCTGTCGGCTGCTGGTGCGGTGGATCACGAGACTCTGGTCAAACTGGCCGAAGATCTGTTTGGCGACATGAAGGCACGTCCTTCGATGGTGATTGAGCCTGCGCATTTCACCGGTGGTGAGGCGCGCCACACCAAGGAGCTGGAGCAGGCGCATTTTGCGCTTTCGTTTGAAAGCCCGGGGTATCGCGATGATGCGATCTACACGGCACAGATCTATGCAGGTGTGATGGGCGGCGGCATGTCCAGCCGCCTGTTCCAGGAAGTGCGTGAAAAGCGCGGTCTGTGCTATACCATCTTTGCCCAGGCTGGAGCGCATGCTGATACCGGCAGCACCACGATCTATGCCGGCACCTCTGGTGACCAGCTGGAAGAACTGGCGCATATCACCGTCGATGAGATGAAGCGGGCGGCTGAGGATATGAGCGACGCCGAAGTGGAGCGCGCACGGGCCCAGATGAAGGCCGGGATGCTGATGGGGCTGGAGAGCCCTACCAATCGCGCGGAACGTCTGGCGCGTCTGGTGCAGATCTGGGACCGGGTGCCGCCGCTGGAGGAAACCGTGAAGCTGATCAATGCAGTCACCACCGAGGACGTGCGGGTGCTGGCCGAAAAACTGGCGGTGCGGGCACCGGCTGCGATGGCGCTCTATGGGCCTGTTGAGGCAGCGCCTAGCCTTGCGTCCCTGCAGGAGCGCCGTGTCGCCTGATGTTGCTGGGCCGTCGCAAACTCAGGCTTGAAACAGAGCGGCTGACGCTGCGGCCACCGGTGCATTCGGACTTTCACTCCTGGGCGGCGTTGCGGCTGCAAAGCCAGGCCTATCTCACCCCCTGGGAGCCGGCCTGGGCTGCGGACCATTTGGGGCGCAAGTCTTTCACAAACCGGGTGTACTGGGCGCAGCGCTCGGTCTCGGCGGGGACGGCGCTGCCCTTGTTCCTGATCCGGCGCGAAGATCAGATGATTGTCGGGGCCATTACGCTGGATAACGTGCGTCGTGGCCCGGCGATGGCAGGCACGCTGGGCTATTGGACAGGTCAGCCCTATGGGCGGCAGGGCTATATGCGCGAAGCGATTGGAGCGGTGGTTCATTATGCCTATGGAAAACTGGACCTGAGCCGGATCGAGGCGGCCTGTTTGCCAGAGAACACCGCGTCGCGCGGGCTGCTGGAGAAATCAGGCTTTAAGTATGAGGGCGTGGCGCAGTCCTATCTGCAGATTGGCGGCCGTTGGCGCACGCATGTGCTTTATGCAGCGCTGCGTCACGACCGCCGCGGCCGAACGCAGGCCGGCTAAAGGTCTTGTTTCTGCGCAAGTTGGCTGGGGGCAGCGGGGGGGCTCCCGCGCCCTTTGGCGTGCTTTGGCTGACGCCAAGCGCATCGCCCGCAGGCCTTGGGCCCGGCACCGCGCTGATGCGCGGCGCGGCAGCGTTCCCTTTCAACTCTCTCCGAATGGGCTGTTTCGGGCTTGATTTAGGCGATCTGTCAGGGGGCCTTTGGCCTATCGGGGCTTGCCATGCAGGCCCGGATTAGGGATGCAGGGGGATGACTTATACACCTGCTGATGCCGCCTTCGCCGCCACCTTGTCGCCCTTGTTGCCTCAGGGGGTGCTTTGTCCGCCCGAGCCCAGATATCTGGAGGAGCCGCGTGGGCGATACCATGGCCAGATCGGGTTGCTGGCCAAACCGGGCAGTGTTGAAGATGTTTCGGTCTTGGTGCGTGCGGCGAATGCTGCAGGCGTGCCTGTGGTGCCCTATGGCGGCGGCACGGGGCTGGTTGGTGGACAGGTCAAACCCGAGGGTGTTGCCCCTTTGCTGATCTCGCTGGAGCGGATGGTGCAGATCAGGGCGGTCTACCCGGACGAAAACGTTTTGGTGGCCGAGGCGGGTGCGATCCTTGCGGATGTGCAGCAAGCGGCTTTGGCGCAGAGGCGCCTGTTCCCACTGTCTCTGGCCGCAGAGGGTTCAGCACGCATTGGCGGAAATCTGTCGACCAATGCCGGCGGGGTGAACGTGTTGCGCTACGGTAATGCGCGCGATCTGTGCCTTGGGCTGGAAGCGGTGTTGCCGACGGGGGAGATCTGGAACGGGTTGACCCGGCTGCGCAAGGACAACACCGGCTATGATCTGCGCAACCTTTTGGTCGGCGCAGAAGGGACCTTGGGTGTGATCACTGCTGCTGCATTGAAATTGGCCCCTATTCCGGCGCAGCAGGGGGTGGCAGTCTTTGTGGTGCCCTCACCAGAGGCGGCGATTGCGCTGCTGGCCCTGGCACGGAGCCACCTCGGGGAGGCAATCAGTGCCTTTGAGCTGATGCATCGTCAGGGGCTGGAATTTCTTGCCGAGCACCTGCCACAGCTGCGCCAACCTTTTGCAGTTGCCCCGGAATGGTCAGTGCTGATTGATCTTGGGATGGCCCGGGGGCAAGATCCGGTGGCCGCGCTTGCGGACCTCTTTGAGGCAGCGGTTGAGGCTGGTCTGGCCGAGGACGGTGTGATTGCGCAATCCGAAACACAGGCTCAGGCGCTTTGGAGCGTTCGTGAGCAGATACCTGAGGCAAATCGCTTGGTCGGGTCGATCGCGAGTCATGATGTATCAGTGCCGATTTCGGTCATCCCTGAGTTCATTCACCGCGGTCGTGAAGCGATCGCGGGGCTGGGGGCAGGAGACATGCGGATCAACTGCTTTGGTCATCTTGGAGATGGCAATCTGCACTATAATATTTTCCTGGCGAAAGGCAGGTCGCGCCATGACTATGAGAGCCTGCGCGGCGCGGTGAAGGAGGCCGTGCATGACCTCGTATATGAATTGGATGGCTCATTCAGCGCTGAGCATGGCGTTGGGCGAATGAAGGTGGCAGATTTGCAGCGCTATGGAGATCCTGTAAAACTCGCCGCGATGAGAGCGATCAAACAGGCGCTGGACCCCAAAGGCATCATGAACCCTGGGGTGATTTTTCCACAGGATCATGGATGATTTGCTTGCGGAGTCGAAAGGCGCGTTCAACAGAGAGCGCATAGCTGCGGGCTAAAAGGTGGGCTCCCACGCAGCCAGTTCCCTCCAAAGGAGGGCCTGGCCCCTTGGGCCGGGCGCCGCGCTGTCGCGCGGCGGGCCTTATTGGCTCAATGAGCCAATAAGGCTATGCCAAACGGGAAGTGGCCCAATTTAATGGGGGGCTGACGGGCGGGAGAGGCCGGGGTTGCTCGCGCAACCAGGTCGTTCGCTTATTCGCCGTCGAACTCGCACAGAACATGTACATCCATGCCCATGTCTTCGAGAACCTTGCGGCCGCCGAGATCGGGCAGATCAACGATAAAGGCGCAAGAGACGATTTCCCCGCCCAAACGCTCAATCAGTTTGATGCCCGCCGAAGCTGTGCCGCCGGTGGCAAGGAGGTCATCCACCACCAGGACTTTTTCACCCGGCTGTATTGCGTCCTCGTGGATTTCGACAATGGCTTCACCGTATTCCAGCTTGTAGTCTTGGCTGATCGTGCGGCCTGGCAGTTTTCCTTTCTTGCGGATCGGCACAAAACCTACGCTCAGCTGGTGCGCGATGGCGCCGCCCATGATGAACCCGCGTGCCTCTAGCCCGACCACCTTGTCGATCCGTTCCCCAGCATAGGGGTGCAGCATCTGGTCGATGGCCATGCGAAAGCCGCGTGGATCGGCAAACAACGTGGTCACATCGCGAAACATGATCCCTTCGTGTGGGAAGTCGACGATGGTGCGGATGTAGTCTTTGACGGCGGTTTTCTTAGGCATGGGCAGGCTTTCTCTTGCTGGGCGCGTCTGTGCCAAAGAACTGGCAGATCCTGGATACGGCCCGCATTTTTTTCGGGCCAACTGGGGTTTGGCCGAAGCAGAGGCCGTATGCAAGAGGTAAGGGCGTATAGAACTGGCCGACGTCAGGTCGGACGCCGCAGCAGGGCTGTAGCCAGGCCCATGCCGATCAGGGCAATACCGCCACTGCGGGTGAGTGTCGCAATTGTTGCCGGGCGCGAGGTCCAGCGCCGCAGCCGATCTGCCAACAGAGCATAGGCGAGGGCATTGAGCGCCGCGAGGCCAACAAAGGTGGCGATCAGGATGACAAACTGCGGCGCCAGGCTCTCGCTGGGGCGCAGAAACTGGGGCACGAAGGCGATGAAAAAGGCAATGGATTTTGGGTTCAGCGCCGTCACCGCAGCCGTATGAGAAAAAACGCTGCGGGCGTTCACCGCATCATCGCTCACCAGTTGCTCCAGCCCCTTGGCCCCGGCAGCACTCCGCCAGAGTTTCACGCCAAGCCACAGAAGATAGGCGGCGCCTGCCCATTTCAACGCAGAAAACAGCGTCGCCGAGGCCATAACCAGTGCTCCAAGCCCGGCAAGCGACGCGCTCATGGCAACCAGATCCCCAAATGCGACGCCGAGAGCCGAGGCAACGGCGACCGGGCGCCCTTTTGAGAGAGCGTAGCTCAACACCAACAGCACAGTAGGGCCCGGGATCACCAAAAGAGCTGCGGAAGCGGCGGCAAAAGCAAGCCAGAGATTAAAGTCCATCCTGTCAGCCCTCTCCTGAAGCGATCCTTAGAAAATCAAGCGCAGCCCGGATGCTGCGAGTCAACGTAAAAGCTCTGAGCTCAAACACATCAGCGCAATTAGCAGGGCGTAAGTGTACAGAATGTTCCAAACCCCGCCGGTGCCAACAGTACGAGTTTTGGGCTCAGCAAAGTCCAAATGACCAACAGCGCCGAGGCACGGTCTTTGAGGGCATTGTCTAAGGCCAAGGCACGTTCCAGTCCTGCCGTGACCTACGCCGCAGTCCTACAATTCACCAGAACCATGCCGAAAAAGGCAAGAACGCTGTTAGGATCCAAGCGATTAAGACGCATGCTGTAGATCCTCATCTCCTCAAACGAGTGACGGTGGTATCAATCATGTGAGCATCTTTGCAATATTGAAAGGGGAGGCAAAAATGTCTCCCCCCTGTTGCCTGCAAACGGCTGGCTGGCACCAGCAGTCTTAGCTCTGCTGATGAAGGCCTTCGTTTATCCGGCTCCGGGCACGCCAATGCGTGTCAGCCAAGCACCCGGCCAGCAACCGCGTCCAGCTTGGCAATCAGGGCAGGGTCGCGTTTTTCAGGAGCGGTCATCACGGCAAATTCCAGGGCGCGGTCACAGCCATGCAGGCAGGGCGCGCGTTCAGCGCCCAGGATGGCTGGCAGGCGGCGCACCAATTCACGGCCATTGTTAGAGTTCCCTTGTAGCGTGGCGAGAATATCGCTGATATCCACCGCGCCGTGTTCTGGGTGCCAGCTGTCGAAATCGGTAACCATGGCGATGGACGCGTAGCAAAGCTCGGCCTCGCGGGCGAGTTTGGCCTCGGGCATATTGGTCATGCCGATGACGTTACAGCCCCAGCTTTCGCGGTACATTTTGGATTCTGCGATAGAGGAAAACTGCGGCCCCTCCATGCACAGATAGGTGCCGCCGCGATGCACTGTGATGCCAGCCGCCTTGGCAGCCTGTTCAGCAGCATCGGAGAGCCGTTCGCAGGTGGGGTGGGCCACGCTCACATGAGCGACGCAGCCGGTGCCAAAAAAGCTCTTTTCGCGGGCAAAGGGCCGGGCGATGAACTGGTCAACGATGACAAAATCCCCCGGCGCCATTTCTTCGCGAAACGAGCCGCAGGCGGAGACGGAAAACACATCCGTAACACCCAGCCGTTTCAGCGCGTCGATATTGGCGCGATAGGGCACCTCGGTCGGGGAATGTACATGGCCGCGGCCGTGGCGGGGCAAAAAGGCCATTTTGATGCCCTCAAGCTGCCCGGTTAGGATCTGATCTGAGGGCGCGCCCCAGGGCGTGTCTACTGTGACCCACTCGGCGCCCTCCAGCCCGTCGATGTCATAAATGCCCGAGCCGCCGATTACGGCGATCATTGTGTCCTGGCTCACGGATGCTCTCTCCTGTGCAAGTGCTGTGTGGTGGTGATTTATGACTGGTTCTACACTGGCGCGCGCTTTAAGGCCACTCACGCCAGAGCACGCGAAAAACCACGCCTTGTCAAAGGCAGTCTCGTCACGGTCAGTCGCGTCAACGGCGACCGCGCCTGCCCTGGAGTGCTATCAGACGAGCAATCTGGCAGTTTATCAGGCGGGCAACGCGTTCTGTCACCTGCTTGTAGGCTCTTTGTCCTGTTCATACGGGCGGGGCTGAGGAGGGCGGTCTGGCTGCTGCTGGGCTCTGCCCTTGTGCCATTGGCGAAATTCCGCTAGGGGCGGGCAGCGAACACAAGCTCCTCCAATCACAGGTACCCCCCATGAGACGCGCCGCCATGGCCCTGCTGGCCAATCGTATTTCCCCACCAAACCTCTCGATCATGCAGGATGAGGGCTGGTCTGTTGCGCGTGTGCGCACCGAAGTTCTGTCAGGCTTCACCGTATCGCTGGCCCTGGTGCCCGAAGCGGTGGCCTTTGCTTTTGTTGCCGGGGTGCATCCTCTGGTCGGGCTTTATGCGGCCTTCCTGGTGGGGCTGGTGACAGCGCTGATTGGGGGACGTCCGGGGATGATTTCCGGTGCGACGGGTGCCTTGGCCGTGGTCATGGTCTCACTGGTTGCGCAGCACGGGGTGGAATACCTCTTTGCCACTGTGGTTCTGATGGGTGTCTTGCAGCTGATCGCGGGCGTCATGCACTGGGGCAAGTTCATTCGTCTGGTGCCACACCCGGTGATGCTGGGCTTTGTGAACGGCCTCGCGATTGTGATTTTTCTGGCACAGATGACCCAGTTCAAAGTGCCGGGCACCGGTGGGGCTGAGTGGCTGTCGGGCCTGCCAATGATGCTGATGCTGGGGCTTGTGGGTCTGACCATGGTTATTATCTGGGGCACACCTAAGATCACCTCGATCATTCCGGCACCTCTGGCCGGGATTGGCATTGTCGCCGGGATTGTCATCCTGTTTGGCCTGGATGTGCCGCGGGTTGGCGATATGGCGTCGATCAAGGGCGCTTTGCCTTCGATTCACAACCCCTTTGGGTCAGGGCTCGGCATCTATGGGGATGCTCTGGCTCCTTTCAATCTGGAAACGCTCAAGATCATTCTGCCCTATGCGGTCATTCTGGCCGCCATTGGCCTGATCGAGAGCTTGCTGACGCTGAACCTGGTGGGTGAAATCACCGGCAAGCGCGGTGGCGCCAGCCAGGAATGCATCGCGCAGGGTACTGCCAATGTGATCACCGGCTTCTTTGGTGGCATGGGGGGCTGTGCCATGATTGGTCAGTCAATGATCAACGTAAAATCAGGCGGCCGGACCCGGATTGCCGGAATCGTCGCAGCCCTCTGCCTGCTGGCCTTTATCGTGGTGGCCTCGCCCCTGATCGAGCAGATCCCGCTGGCGGCGCTGGTTGGGGTGATGTTCATGGTTGTGATCGGCACCTTTGCCTGGAACAGCCTGAAAATCATGACCAAGGTGCCGATGATGGATGCCTTTGTGATTGTTCTGGTGACCGTCGTGACGGTGATGAGCGATCTGGCCATCGCGGTTGTTGTTGGCGTGATCGTCTCGGCGCTGGCCTATTCCTGGAGCAACGCGCGCCGCATCCATGCGATCATCCGCCAGTCTGACAGTGAAAAGGGTGCCAAGGTCTATGAGATCCAGGGGCCGCTGTTTTTTGGCTCTACGGATGGGTTCATTGAACTGTTTGATGTGGAAAACGACCCGGACAAAGTGATTGTAGAGTTCGCAGGCAGCCGGGTGGTGGACCAATCCGCGCTGCAGGCGATCGAAGCCATAGCCGGGCGCTATGAGGCGGCGGGCAAGACCCTGATGCTGCGTCACCTGAGCCGGGACTGCCATCAGCTTTTGACCAAAGCAGGCCATCTGGTGATCGACAGCGATGATGACCCGGAATACCAGGTTGCTGCGGATTATGGGGTCAAGACCGGGATCCTGGGCGGCCACTGATCACACCAGATCGTTCCAGATCAGATCCGTACTGTTGTTACGCGGTCGCGCCCCTGACGGGGCGCGGCTGTTTTGGTTTAGGGCGCGGCCACAGAGGTGCTGGCCAAGCCAAATGGCCCGCTGCCCGGTTTTGGCGCGTGCGGCTAGTTCGGAGCGAGGCTTTCCAGCATATCGAGGTCGCCAGACAGCAGGGCGGGCTCGGCCTGGGCCAGCAGATCCTGCGGCCAATGCCACCATTTCAGCGTTAAAAGCCGCGAAATTTGCGATTTGGAAAAGCGGAAGCGCTGCACGCTGCCGGGATTGCCCGTGACCACCGCATAGGGCGGCACGCTGCCGCGCACCACGGTACCTGCGCCAATGATCGCGCCGTCGCCGATGCGGGCTCCGGGCAGAATCAGGGCGCCGTAACCGATCCAGACATCATGCCCGATGCGCGTGTCCCGGGTGTCGGGCTGAAAATCCGCCATCTGGGTCGGGTCAAACACCGGAAAGGGATAGCAGCTGAGACCATCCTGGGCGTGATTGGCAGAAGATGTGATAAAGCGCACCCCATGGGCGATCTGGCAAAAACGCCCGATCACCAACCGTTCGCGCGCACCGGCAAACAGATAGGGCGCGAGATGGCTTGCCCAGTCCTGCGGTGGTGCAAAATCAGAGGCATAGGTATAGTCTCCGACCTGAAAATTCGGATGATCCATGGCTTTGGCCAGCATGACAGTGCCGCTATGGGCCGCGCCATCTGGCAGCAGTACCGGGTTGCGTAACGCGGGATTGGGCAGGGGCATGCGCGGGCCTTAATCGTCGGGGCGGGCAAGCGAGAAGACATCGCGCACCACGGTGTAGTCGCGATACCCCATCCGGGCCAGCGGCTGAAAGGTGGTGACTTCAAAAATCCCGTCGCGCAGGAAATCGTCGCGCAAATGAATGCCGGTCACCTCACCAAAGGCGACGCGGTTGGCAGCACCGGGCAGGGTGACAATCTGGGTGAGTTTGCATTCCAGGGCCGCAGGTGCCCCG
>JAWUWF010000051.1:0-12499 GCA_034111985.1 Pseudophaeobacter sp. | reverse complement strand
GGACCGGGATTGAGTGGCGTCTCTGCGCAAAAGGCGCCCAAAACAACAGGCGCCGCAGTTTTGCGGCGCCTTTTCTTATTGGGTGCATGGGATTTGCAGGGCTCTTTTCAGATGCGGCAGTCGTGCCCTGAATGACTGGTCTGAATGACTGGCCTGATGTCTGGCCCTTTGTAGACCTCACTGACTGTAGGCCTCACTGTCTGTGACCCGGTGTCTGTGGTTAGGTGGCTGTGGCTTGGTCTTGTCCGGCAGTGCAGGTCTCGACAGCTCTTTAGGCTCCCGCATGACTAGGCTGCAACGGTACGTTTTTTGCTCAGGGTCACCTGGTTGCGCCCGGCATCTTTGGCATCATACAGCGCCCGATCCGCCTGTGAAATCAGCTCTGTAACACTGCTTGCAACCCTGTCAGCGCCACGGGTTTCGCCATGATCGTCTTTGCGGGCGAGATCGCGGCCAATGACCGCTCCTATGCTGATTGTAACCGCGATGGGGCTGGCAATCCCCGGGACCTGAAAGGGTTGGCTGTTGATGGCATTGCACAGGGCAACGGCCGCCATGCCGGCAGACATCTCGTCGGCGCCGGGCAGCACGATCATGAATTCTTCGCCACCAACACGGGCCACCAGATCAACGGGGCGCAGCTGGTCCTGCAGACGCCGGGCGGCTTCTATCAGAACAGCATCCCCGGCGGGGTGGCCATATTCATCATTGATCCGCTTAAAGTGATCCAGATCGGCGAGCATCAGCGCAAAAGTGTCACCGCCTTCGGCTGCGCGCTTGGCGGTGCGGTCCAGAAAGGGTTTGGCATAACGGCGATTATACAGTCCGGTCATCGGGTCCTGAACCGCGGCGCGCAGCCCGTTGCGCACACTGTCGCGCAGCCGGTCATTGCGGGATTTATACTGCAGCTGCGTGGTCAGGCGCAGGGCCAGTTCTTCGACATCAAATCCTGCCTGCAGTACGTCATGGGCACCCCGGTCCAGCGCTTCGGCTGCGATCTGAGGGTCGGCGGGGTTTGGCACCGCGATGACCACCGATTGCCGGGTGGCGGCCCGGGCGCGCAGATCTGCCAGCAGTCGCAGGGCTGGCCCTGCCGAGGTCTCGTTCAGCTCGATCACAAAGACATCTGCCACCGGCGCGCTCATCATCAGTTTGATATCGTCGAGCTGATGGCAGTGCAGATCGTAGGGGACGTGGTCGCCAAGCCGCTCGGCCCAGGCCTGGGCGGTCTGGGTGTCCTGCGCGATCAAAGCAACACTGGCCTTAAGGCTGTCGGAGTGCCCGGCGCGATCCGACAGCGGTAGCACAAACCCATGCGAGGCATCCCGCTGCATGTGCAATTCTTCATTGGCGCTGCGGGCGCGCAGCAGGCTGCGAATGCGGGCCTGCAGGATGACATCATCTACGGGCTGTGGCAGCACATCATCGATCCCGGCCGACAGGGCATTCAGGCGGCGCTTTGGCGCGTTGGACTGGGTGATGGCGATGACGGGAATGTCAGCGAGCATCTCGTCCTGGCGCAGCGCGTGTTTGACGTCAGCGGCGGTGCCATCGGGCAGCGTCATGGCGGTCAGCACCAGATCGGGGCGGCTGTGGCGCGCGGCCTCTAGCACATCTGCCACGCAGTCGGCCTGTTCCACAGCATAGTAGGCACCCGTCAGCTGAACCTTCAGCATGATGCGGTTGGTGGAGATACCATCTATGACCAGGATCGTTCCTTGCACGCGGGTCGCCTTTCATGCGTTGTGCTTGCTACACTGGAAGTTTCCGTCAGACTGGTTAATAAACTGTTTCGGGTTTTTACTAATTTGTCCGCAACGTGTCAGGAATGGGTCCTCTATGCAGTTTTCCGCCGATCAAGCCGAGGTCATTGCGCTCAAGGCACTCGCCTGGCTGATGACAAATGATGAATTATTACCGGTGTTTATGGGCGCCACGGGGGCTGCAGAGGCAGATCTGAGGACAAGTGCTGCAGATCCTGAATTTTTAGGCTCGCTGCTCGATTTCTTAACAATGGACGATGCCTGGGTGGTTGAATTCTGTGATCAGGCGGGCCTGTCCTACGAGGCACCAATGATGGCGCGGATGGCTTTGCCCGGGGGCGCGCAGGTGCACTGGACCTGAACCCCGGGATTTCAGTCGCCATTTTGGACGACATTTTGGACGATAGGGGGGGCTTGCGCCACGGGCGTTTGCCTATAGGCTCCGCGCCATATCAAAACACGCAAGGACATACGATGCCGGTGGATGCCATTCTCTTTGACAAAGACGGGACGTTGTTTGATTTTGCGGCGACCTGGAACTCCTGGGCTGCGGATATGCTGGAGCATCTCTGCGAGGGAGATGACGCGCGGGCAGAGGCCATGGCCGCGGTGATCAGTTTTGATCGCGCCGCCGGGGCGTTTAACGCCGACAGCCTGGTCATTGCCGGCTCCAACGGGGAGGTGGCGGCGGCTCTGGCCCCCTTTGTGACGCAGATGAAAGAGGCTGAGCTGGAGCGGTTTCTGGCCAAAAGTGCTGCCTCTGCGGCACTGAGCGAGGCAGTGCCTCTGGCCGATTTTCTGGACGGGCTTTTGGCGCGTGGCAAAGTGCTGGGGGTGATGACCAATGATGCGGAAATCTCGGCCATCAGTCAGCTAGAGCGTTCGGGCGTGCTGGATCGTTTTGCCTTTGTGGCGGGGTTTGACAGTGGGCACGGGGTAAAGCCGGATGCCGACCCGCTTTTGGCCTTTTGCACGGCCACGGGAGTGGCCCCAAACCGCACTGCCATGGTTGGCGATAGCCTGCATGATCTTGTTGCCGGGGCGGCCGCAGGCATGACGCGCATTGGCGTGCTGACGGGCATGGCGCAGCACGATGATCTGGCGCCACATGCGGATGTGGTCCTGCCCGATATCGGTCATATTCCTGACTGGCTCGATCGCTGAGAATTCTGTCATAGGGCGTTGAGGGCGGCGATTCTGCGCCGGGATTCTGGGCAGGCATGGCTTGATTTACCTAGAACTGGGCACTTCTGTACAGAAAAGTGCGCGCCGAGGGGGAGGACGCAAAAAAACGACAGGATATGTCGTGAACGGACAGGTCAGCGCAGGCTGGATTGGGCCTGCTGGATGTCAGAACAGGTCTCGCACCAGAGGCCGCGATTTTCCAGGGAGACGGTCATGGCACGCGAAACGGGCAGACGAGGTGGCGGGCGGGCTGGTGGACGGGCCGGGGCTGCGACACGACGTGGCAAGGCGACGCTGCAGCAGATGCCCTGGTCTATTCCGGTCAATATTGATCGCCCAATCGAGCCGCTCTCGGCGGAAGGGATCGCCGCCATTCACGACGGTGCCATGCGTATTCTCGAAGAGATTGGCATCACTTTTCTGAACCCCGAAGCGCTGCAAATCCTCACGGAGGCGGGGTGCAGGGTCGAGGGCGATCTGGTGCGGATGGACCGGGGCTTTGTCATGGAGATGGTCGCCAAGGCGCCCAGCAGCTTTACCATTACGCCGCGCAATCCGGACCGGGCCCTGCCGGTGGGGGGCAAACATATCCTGTTTGGCAATGTCTCTTCGCCGCCAAACTACTGGGATGTGGAGCTCGGCAAAAAGGTGGCAGGAACCCGTGAGCAGTGTCGCAACCTGCTGAAGCTCACCCAGTATTTCAACTGTATCCACTTTGCTGGCGGCTATCCGGTGGAACCGGTGGATATCCACGCCTCGGTGCGCCATCTGGATGTGCTCTATGACAAACTAACGCTCTGCGACAAGGTCATGCATGCCTATTCCCTTGGCAAAGAGCGGGTCGAGGATGTCATGGAGATGGTGCGCATTGCGGGCGGGCTCAGCGACGCTGAATTTGAAGCCATGCCACGGATGTATACCAATATAAACTCTACCTCGCCGCTCAAACATGACTACCCAATGATCGACGGCTGTCTGCGGCTGGTGCGGCGGGGCCAGGCGGTGGTGGTGACACCCTTTACTCTTGCGGGGGCCATGGCGCCGGTGACCATGGCGGGCGCTGTGGCGCAGTCGCTGGCCGAGGCGCTTTGTGCGATAGCCCTGTTTCAGTATGTGCGCCCGGGCGCCCCCTGCGCCATTGGCACTTTTACCTCGAATGTGGACATGAAATCCGGAGCACCCGCCTTTGGCACCCCAGAATATATGCGCGCTACCCAGATGACCGGGCAGATGGCCCGGTTCTACGGGCTGCCCATGCGCTCTTCCGGGGTCTGTGCCGCCAATGTGCCGGATGGTCAGGCGATGTGGGAGACCTCCAATTCCTTGTGGGCTGCAGTGCAGTCGGGCACCAATATGGTGTATCACGCGGCGGGTTGGCTGGAGGGCGGGCTGATCGCAAGCCCGGAGAAATTCATCATGGACTGCGAGGTTCTGCAACAGATCCAGCGCTACATGCAGCCCGAGATCTGCGCCACCGGCCCTGATGAAATTGCGCTGGATGCCATCCGGGAAGTTGGCAACGAGGGGCATTTCTTTGGCATCCAGCATACTCAGGACCGCTATGCCACCGCCTTTTATCAACCTTTCCTCAGCGATTGGCGCAACTATGAGGCCTGGGAGGCGGCTGGAGCGGTCTGGACGCCAGAGCGGGCCAACAAGATTTACAAGGACATCCTGGCTGAGTTTGAAGCGCCTCCGATGGAGGTGGCAATTCATGATGAGCTGAAGGATTTTGTCGCACGCCGGAAATCGGAAGGTGGCGCGCCAACGGATTTCTAGCCAGTGGAATGCCCGCGCACACCCGGTAGCAGATTTGACGCGCCCGGGGGGCATGTCTCGTCCTGGCCTGCCAGAAAAAACGCGTAGTTTCAGAGCTGTCCTGCCAGGTCTCGTGTCAGGAAGCGGCACGCGTTTGAGGTAAACGCGCCTATGCTGTCGCAGCTAGGCCGGTGGTCATCTGCTGTCTAAAGTGATTTCTTGTCACACTCTGGTCGCCGGAGTGTGGTTTTTCTTCCCCGTATCCATTTGAGACGCTATGTACGCTTTCAATATGAGGCACCGACTCGACTGGACATGGTAACGCTTGCCCGGCGCAGTTGCTGACGTGCTTTTTACGGGTATCGTTTACTGCGTGTCGTTGAGGTGCAGCCATTATTGGGCAAGGGCGCTGACACGCTGAGGTGGTTTGACAGAATTCGGAGCCGTAAACTCCGTCAAATTTTAAATGTTGGGCGTATCTTAAGGATCCGGCCCCAAATATGTTCATGGCGTAACAAGGGGCCAATTGATGCACGGTCTGATCAACAGAGCAATTCAGGCCTTCGTCGTCAGTACCTACGGGGAAGAGCGGTGGGCTGAAATTATGGACACTGCGGATCTTGGTTTTGATCAGTTCGAGGCCATGCTGATTTATACGGATGAGCAATCCGACAAAATGCTTACGGCAATGGAGCGGTTGCTTGAGCGCCCTCTGCCAGAGATCCTGGAAGACACGGGGACCTTTTTGGTGTCCAACCCGCAGGTCGAGGCTCTGCGACGACTGCTGCGGTTTGGTGGCGTCAACTACGTAGAGTTCTTGCATTCTCTTGATGATCTGTCGGATCGGGCCAGACTGGCAGTGGCCGATCTGCATTTGCCGCCGCTGGAACTGGTGGAGAATTCCCCGGGCCAGTTTGATTTGATCTGCCAGCCCGGCCTGCCAGGCTATGCCTATGTTATGATGGGAGTTCTGCGCGCGATGGCAGACGATTATGGGGACTTGGTCATTTTGGATCATCGCGGCGTGCAGGACGGCGCAGAGGTGATCTCGATTACTTTGGTCGAGACTGATTTCGCAGAAGGGCGGACCTTTGATCTGGGGGCGCATACCCTATGATGAATATTGCGGATCTGACCACGATTGCGGACCGTATCTGTCCGATGCACGCCGTGATAGATGCCTCCGGGCGGTTGACCGGTGTTGGGCCCACACTCAGAAAGCTGCGACCGGATTTGCAGTGGGAGGGCAAAAGGTTCTTTCGTGTCTTTGATCTGGCGCGTCCACGCTGGGTTCGCTCAATGGACGATCTGTTGCAAACTGCCGGCGCCAAGCTGCATCTGCAGTTTCGTGATGCGCCGCAGACCAGCCTGAAGGGCGTTCTTGTGCCGCTGCCAGAGGGGCAAGGTGCGCTGATCAACCTGTCGTTCGGGATCTCGGTCCTTGAGGCGGTACGTGACTACGATCTGACCGGTGCCGATTTTTCTCCCACTGATCTCACCATTGAAATGCTCTACCTGGTTGAGGCAAAATCCGCCGCCATGGAGGCGTCACGGCAATTGAACCTGCGTTTGCAAGGGGCAATGATCGCGGCCGAGGAGCAGGCTTTTACCGACACTTTGACCGGGCTCAAAAATCGGCGCGCCATGGATCATATTCTAAAGCGTCTGATTGGCACCGGGACTGATTTTGCCCTGATGCATGTCGATCTCGATTTCTTTAAAGAGGTGAACGACACCCTGGGGCATGCCGCTGGTGATGCGGTCTTACAGAATGTTGCTAAGGTGATGGTCGATTGCACCCGGCAGACAGATACGGTGGCCCGCATTGGCGGCGACGAGTTTGTGATCCTGTTTGAGGGCGTGAGTGAAACCAAGAGTCTAGAGGCTCTGGCCAAACGCCTGATTTCTCAACTGCAAGAACCGGTCCCCTATGGCGGCAGGCTTTGCAAGGTGTCGGCCAGTGCCGGAACCGCATTGTCAGTGTGGAATAGCACTCCGTTTGAGGCGGCAGAAATCCTGCATCAAGCGGATTTGGCGCTTTATGCGGCAAAACGAGCCGGTCGATCCCAGCACTGTTTTTATGAACAGGGCATGCAAAAAGATGAGCCGTTAACGACTGTCCCCGGCGCATCCTGAGGCCACTATGGAAGAGGGTGGGGCTGTCTATGCTTGCTGCACTCAACCATCCGTGGGTTTGAACGCTTTTGAGCTGTGAGGGCCACTCAGTGGGCTCTCTCTTCCCTCTGCTTGGAAATGACACTCACCATGCGCGTTGCATAAACCTGATATGATGACAGATTTCTGTGCCAACGGCATGCCAAATCTCAAAAACCTATCGGACTAATACTTAGGCTTTTCAGAGTGAATTTTGAGGAGGGGGCTGAAGGCAGACCCGTGCAGCGATCACACCGCAGAAAGGTCAAGACTGTACTTTGGTCTCAGAATTAGTCCTACGGACATCGTCAATATTGCACTGAAATGACTGAGAAGGTGGAAGTGGCAGCCCGTAGGGGAGTTGAACCCCTCTTTTCAGGTTGAAAACCTGACGTCCTAACCGATAGACGAACGGGCCACTGTTTGTCAGGACGTATTACTTAGTCATAGGCTGCAGCGCAAGAGGGTTTTTATAAAAAACGGACATTTTAGCAGCGTGTTAAGTACCTGAACAAAAGTGAAAATATTTCCACCCAAAGGTCAGTGCCGCGGGGGGGCTGCTTGGAAACTCAGTCCGTTTTGAAAGCGTGAGAACAGCAGTGGCAGCCCGTAGGGGAGTTGAACCCCTCTTTTCAGGTTGAAAACCTGACGTCCTAACCGATAGACGAACGGGCCACTTGCTGTGGGGCGGGTTTTAGTTTCTCTGCGCCAAAGCCGCAAGGTAAAAAAGACCTCTTGGGGAAATTTTTTGTGCCTGGTTGAATTCATGTTTATTTTAAGTGGGTTACACTTATTCAACTGGACGCAGCGGCATCTTCCAGACGCAGTTGCGGGCTTTGTCGACCTGCCCAGGTGTTGATTTCCAGCCGACCCGCAAAATGGAATCGCGCGCCACCATGCTCTAGCAGGCGTGGCCCCAGAGCCGTGTCAAACGCACCAAAGCAGATGGCTTCCAAACTGCCGCCCATACCGTCGGTAAGCGAGAGCTTCAGATGGGTTTCTCCAATGCGTTTGGCAAAGCGTACTGCCAGATCGGGAAAGGCATAGCGGGGCGCAGCCGCTCCGGCGCCAAAGGGCCCCGCTTGTTCGATCTGTTCAATCAGGTCAACAGAAGCCGCGCCCGGCATCAGCATGCCGTCCAGTTTCAGATCTGACGGGCCCAGATCCCCGGCGCCCTGTTTTGCCAACAGTTCGCCGAGGCGCTCCATTGCTGCCTCCAGCTTGTCTTCGGCGAGGGTGAGGCCAGCGGCCATCTTGTGACCGCCCCCCTTGATGAAAAGCCCCTCGGCGGTGGTGCGCTGGATGGCGGCACCCAGGTCAATGCCGGTGACCGAGCGGCCAGAGCCTTTGCCCTCGCCATTGTGCAAGCCGATGACCACGGCGGGGCGTCCGGCGGCTTCTTTCAGGCGCGAGGCGACAATGCCAACAACGCCGGGATGCCAGCCTTCGCCTGCCGCCCAGACCAGCGGCGCGTCAAAGCCACGGGCCTCGGCCTGCTCCATGGCAGCAGCACGCACGGCGTTTTCAATATCACGGCGTTCGGTGTTGAGCTGGTCCAGACGTTCGGCCAGGGCGGCGGCCTCATGTGGATTGTCTGTCGCCAGCAAGCGTGCACCCAGATCCGCCTTGCCGATGCGCCCGCCGGCGTTGACGCGGGGGCCGAGCAAAAAGCCCAGGTGATAGGTCGAGGGGGCCGCATCCATGCGCGAGACATCTGCCAGTGCCACAAGACCGGGACGCTGACGGGCCCCTAGCACTTTTAGCCCCTGACGGACCAGCGCGCGGTTGGCACCAATCAGGGGTGCCACATCCGCCACCGTGGCCAGCGCCACCAGATCCAGCAGGCTGAGCAAATCAGGCCCGGTCCCCAGACCCTTTTCACGGGCCTGACGGCGGGTTTCCACCAGCATCAAAAACACCACGCCCGCAGCGCAGAAATAACCCAGATCGCCATCTTCATCCTGACGATTGGGGTTCACCACTGCGACGCAGTCGGGGAGGGTTTCACCGCCCAGGTGGTGAACCAGCACCACCACGTCAGCGCCTTTGGCGGCGGCAATCGGCCCATGCGAGAGGGTGCCACAATCAACGCAGATGATCAGGTCGTGATCGCGCGCCAGCGCCGACATGGCCTCATCGTTGGGGCCATAGCCTTCGTCGATGCGATCGGGAATATAGAGCGTCGCCTGCTGCCCCATGGCACGCAGCCAAACCATCAGCAGCGCAGCAGAGCTGCCGCCGTCAACGTCGTAATCGGCAAAGATGGCAATGCGTTCGCGTTTCTCCACCGCTTGCAGAAACCGGGTGGCGGCCACTTCCATATCTTTCAGACGGCGCGGATCGGGCAGCAGCTCTTTCAGCTGCGGGGTGAGAAACCCCTTGGCCTCATGGGGGGGCACTCCACGTCGGGCCAGCACCTGGCATAGTGGCGCGGGCAGGTCGGTCTGTTGCTGCATATGTTCGGCGGCGCGCTCAAGGTCGATACCAAGGCCAAGCCAGCGGCGTCCTGTCAGTGAATTCTCAACCCCAAGAAAGCTCATCGCGGTTCCCTATTATATGGCAAAAAAGGCCAGACCCCGATGGATCCGGCCCTCTGAAAGATGTTGTGGCTGGCCGCTGTGCCATATGGCAACAGGGCGCGCCGCTGTTTACGCTTCGAGCGTATCGACCGGTGTGCGGTAGGACATGCGCCGCACCGATCCGGTTTTGGACCGCATCAGCAGTGTGGTGGTCTCAACCCAGCCGGGCTGACGCTTGATCTCGGGCAGCAGGGAGCCGCCAGTGACGCCGGTCGCAGCAAAGATCACGTCCTGGGTCACCATCTCGTCGCGGGTATAGATGCGGTCAAGATCGGTGATGCCGGCCTTGGCAGCGCGGCCCTTTTCGTCATCGTTGCGGAACAACAGACGGCCAAAGATCTGACCGCCCATGCATTTCAGGGCTGCGGCGGCCAGTACGCCCTCGGGCGCGCCACCCTGGCCCATATACATGTCGATGCCGGTGGTGGCGGATTCGGCGCAGTGCATGACGCCGGCCACGTCGCCATCGGTGATCAGGCGGATCGCAGCGCCGGTCTGGCGCACTTCAGCGATCATCGCCTCATGGCGGGGACGCTCAAGAATGCAGACGGTGATGTCGGCAGGTGCGCAGCCCTTGGCAGCTGCCAGGGCCTCAACGCGGGCGCGCGGCGACATATCCAGCGAGACAACGCCTTCGGGATAGCCAGGGCCAACGGCCAGCTTGTCCATATAGGTGTCAGGGGCGTGCAGCATGGAGCCGCGTGGACCCATGGCGATAACGGTCAGGGCGTTGGGCATATCCTTGGCGGTCAGCGTTGTGCCTTCCAGCGGGTCCAGCGCGATATCAACGCCGGGGCCTTTGCCGGTGCCGACTTCTTCGCCAATGAACAGCATTGGCGCTTCGTCGCGCTCGCCTTCGCCGATTACGACGACACCCTTGATGTCGAGCAGGTTCAGCTGTTCGCGCATGGCGTTGACGGCGGCCTGGTCGGCGGCTTTTTCGTCGCCACGGCCAATCAGAGAGGCAGAGGCCAGCGCGGCCTGTTCGGCGACACGGGCGAGGCCGAGGGACAACATGCGATCATGGAAAGGGGCGTCTGTTGCGACGTCGGGGGTGGTCGAGGTCATACTCAATATCCTGTTTCAATCCGTACGGGCTGCCTGTCGCATAGCCTTTTGCAGGGGCGGCGGGCAAGGGATGATAGCTTTCGCTAGGGCGGTTAGGGGGCGCGCTGTGCTCTGAAGGGAGCATATTTGCGCGCCTTTGTTGGGTTTTGAGCTGGTTTTACAGCTCTTCAATGCGCAGCGCGACAGGTGCGCCATCAACGACGCCGGTTTTTGCCAGGGCCTCAACGGCGATGTCCAGCATGGCAGAGGTGCATTTATGGGTGACGATCAGTACTGGTGCCGTTGGTTCCGAGTGGCCGTACTGGCGCATCCGGTCGATAGAGACACCCGCGTCGCCGAGAGCCGTCGCCACTTTGGCCAGGGCACCGGGTTTGTCCTGCAGGGCCAGACGGAGATAGTAGGGGGCAGGCAGGCCGGTCTGGGCGGCAGGGATCTCTTGCAGCGTGGTGGCGGGTTGGCCAAAGGTGGCAATGCGCAAGCCGCGTGCCAGATCGCAGATGTCGCCAAGCACCGCACTGGCAGTCGGTCCTTCGCCAGCCCCAGGGCCCCGCAGCACCACCTGCTCGACCGCGTCGCCTTCGATCACCACCATATTGGTGCCGCCTTCCAGCTGTCCCAGCGGTGAGCTTGCCGGCACCAGGCAGGGGGTCATGCGCTGCTCCAGCCCACGACCGGTGCGCTGCGCCACCCCAAGCAGTTTGATGCGATAGCCCATGTCGGCAGCGTGGCGGATGTCGTCGATGGCAATGCGCTGGATACCCTGCAGCACTACGTCGTCAAAGGCGGGTTTGCAGCCAAAGGCGATTGAGGACAGCAAAGCCAGCTTGTGCCCCGCATCAATGCCGCCGACGTCCAGATTGGGATCGGCTTCAAGATAGCCAAGGCGGCCGCATTCGTCGAACAGGGTGTTGTAGCCGTCGCCAGTGGCCTCCATCCGGGTGAGGATGTAGTTGCAGGTGCCGTTCATCACGCCCATGATCCGGCTGATCTGGTTGCCGGCCAGCCCTTCGGTGAGGGCTTTGATAACCGGGATGCCACCGGCAACAGCGGCTTCAAAGCGGATCACTTGTCCGGCGGCCTCGGCCTGCTCCGCCAGAGCCTGGCCGTGGATAGCCAGCAGCGCCTTGTTGGCGGTGACCACGTCTTTGCCAGAGGCCAGAGCCGCCTCGGTGGCCTCTTTGGCAGCGCCTTCATGGCCGCCCATCAGTTCGACAAAAACATCGACATCGTCGCGTTTGGCCAGAGCAACCGGATCGCTCTCCCAGGCATAGCCGGTGAGGGAGACACCACGGTCCTTGTTGGCGTCGCGTGCAGAGACTGCGGTGATGACCACCGGGCGGCCAGTACGCATCTCCAGCATTTCAGCCTGGCGGCGGACGATTTTGACAACCCCCACGCCAACCGTGCCCAAACCTGCAATCCCAAGACGAAGCGGTTTTGTCATAGCCGGAGATCCTTATTTTGTATCCATCAGTGTTTCCCCGCCTTAGCGGGTTCGGGGAAAGGGTGCAACGGCGCTGGCCTGCAGCCTGGGGTTTTGCCTTGAAATACCCGGGACTGCGCGCGCTAAATTTTTGGAAATGCCGCGTCTGTGCTCAATTTTGCGCGCGGCGCAGCGCCTCGGCGCGACGTTCCAGATTGCTGCTGCGCGCCTTCAGGTTCTGTTCCAGTTTGGCGCTTTGGGTGCATTACTTAACTATGAAATTGATGTGATTATTACGCCTGATCCATTGTTTAAACCTAAAATTGAGTACATTCCTGTGTTTGATTATGAGCATAGGCTGGTGGTTTGTGCATCTCACGAGTTAGCAAAGCAAGATTTGGTGCTGCCAGATCAATTAAGCAATGAGGTGCTATTTACTTATCCTGTTGAACCGCAACGACTCGACATTTTTAGTCAATTTTTGATGCCAGCTAAATGTTCTGTTAAAAAACACAAGCTGATTGAAACCACCGAAATTATGCTACAAATGGTTGCCGCTGGCCGAGGTG
>JAWUWF010000050.1:0-16136 GCA_034111985.1 Pseudophaeobacter sp. | reverse complement strand
CCGCGCGGCGCTGGCAGGCCTGAAAGAACCGGGGGCGGCCAGGGGAAAACGCGGCACTCAGCTCTGGTGTTTTTCAATCTGAAACGTGAGGTGCGCGCGCACGGTGGGCCATTCGGAGGCAATGATTGAATAGACGGCGGTGTCGCGAATGGTGCCGTTGGCCATTTTCATATGGGCGCGCAGGATGCCATCGGATTTAGCTCCCAGACGCTCAATGGCGCGTCGGCTCTGGTGATTTATCACATGGGTACGGAACTCCACGGCGATGGCCCCGAGCGTGTCAAAGGCATGGCTGAGCATCAGCAATTTGCACGCGGTATTGAGGCCAGAGCGTTGCACCGATTTGCGATACCAGGTTGAGCCTATTTCCAGTCGCTGATTGGCCTGATCGATATTCATATAGGTGGTCATGCCAACGGCGCGGCCTGTGGTGTCTAGGATAGCAAAGGGGACCATGCTGCCTGCGTCTTGCAGGGCGAGGCGGCGGTCGATCTCAGCCGGGACCTGCGCCGGGGAGGGGATCATCGTGTACCAAAGCGCAGAGAGGTTGCCATCGGCGCTGGCCTCGGCAAGATCCTTTGCGTGGGTCTGTGCAAGGGGCGCCAGGGAAACCTGCGCGCCGGAAAGTGTGACGGGGGATGCCCACATATTGATACCCTTATATGGTTGCGGTGGTGTTTGCCTTCTGCTGTGACATGCAAAAAAGGCGGCCCTTGGGAAAGAGCCGCCTTTTGACATTTTCGCCAGTCCAATTTCAGGCCAGTCCGACTTTAGGCCCGCCAAATTTCTGATCAGCCCAATTTCGGGCGAGACCGATTGGGGGCCAGGCCGTTCGGGGATGGGCCGTGTTTAGCCAAACACCTTGGTCAGAGCCTTGTCGACAGCCTCGGTGATGGCATCGATGTCTTCCGCAGTGACGATCAGCGCCGGGCTGAAGCACAGCGTGTTGTTCTTGCCGGGGATCGAGCGGTTGGTGACACCGATCAACACACCCTGCGCGCCACACTCGGCCACCACCTGCTGCGCGAGTTTCTCGTCAACAGGCTCTTTGCTGTCTCGATCCGACACCAGCTCGGCGCCGATGAACAGGCCCTTGCCGCGCACATCGCCAATGACACTATGCTTTTCCTGCAGCGCCAGCAGGTTGTTCATCATCCGCGCGCCCATGGCGGTGCAGTTGTCCAGCAGGCCTTCGTCTTCGATGATGCGCATGTTTTCCAACGCGGCCGCCGGACCGGCGGTGCAGCCGCCAAAGGTCGAGATGTCGCGGAAATAGCTCATGGGATCCGAGGCATCGTCCTTGAACAGGTCAAAGACTTCTTCGGTGGTGACCAGCAGCGCGATGGCCGCATAACCCGAGGCGACACCCTTGGCCATGGTGACGAAATCGGGCTTGATGCCGTAGTGCTGATAGCCAAACCAGGTGCCGGTGCGGCCAACGCCGCAGACCACTTCGTCGATGTGCAGCAGGATATCATACTGGGTGCAGATTTCCTGCACGCGGTCCCAATAACCTTCGGGAGCCTCAATGACGCCACCACCGGCGGTCACAGGCTCAAGACAGAGCGCGCCGACGGTTTCAGGGCCTTCGCGCAGGATCACCTCTTCGATGGCGTTTGCCGCGGCAATGCCAAAGTCGCGACCTGAGAGGTGCTCTAGGCCCAGTTCGTGCTTGCGGTACTCCATGCAGTGCGGCACGCGGACAAAACCAGGTGCAAAGGGGCCATACTGCGCGTTGCGCTCATCCTGGCCACCAGCCGACATCGCGGCCAGGGTCGATCCGTGATAGTCGCGGTCGCGGTACAGGATTTTGGTCTTTTTGCCGCCGTATTTCTTGTGTGCAATCTGGCGCACCATCTTAAAGGCTTTCTCGTTCGCCTCTGAGCCAGAGTTGTTGTAGTAGACGCGGCTCATGCCGGGCATCTTTTCGATCAGTTTCTCGGCAAACAACGCACCGGGGATCGAGCCTGCGGACTGGGCAAAATAGCACAGCTTCATCATCTGGTTATAGACGGCCTTGCAGATTTCCTCGCGGCCGTAGCCCACGTTGACGGTCCAGACACCGCCAGAGACCGCGTCCAAAAACTCTTTGCCGTTCTGGTCCCAGACGCGCATGCCTTTGCCTTCGACGATGATCCGGGGATCATTCTCCTCAAAGGGTTTGTGCTGAATCAGGTGGTGCCAGACATGGGCCTTGTCAGCCGCAACTACCCGGCTGAGATCGTTTTCGTTGAACGTGCCGTCCATGACATGTCCTTCCATATTTATAAGAGTGGGGTGTCTGCCAGCTGCCTGTTAGCCGGAGTCGTTCTAGGTTTACGAAACGCCAAATCTGCCGGATACTCTAGGGCCAGATGGTTGCGTAGTTTGCGTCCAGTTTGGGGCCAGCTCAGCTCTGTCTTTTGGGGAGAGAGTTTTTAACCGATTGGTTAAAATAACAATTCCCACCAATCGGGTGCAACAGACGGCTAAGTCCTTTGGTCTGGCCACCCCGGTTGGTACAGCCGCAGTCGCACAGATAATGCAAAACCTGCGGGGCACACCGCGATTTTGGCTGTAAATTTGTGCTGTGAAACAGGCAGAGTTCCTCATTTACAGTCTTGAGATCCGTCGCTGAGATGCCCATCGTTGCGACAGCAGAACGACCCTTGGGGCTAGATGATCACAGCCTTTTATCAGCTCCCTTGGATCGGGCATGGCATTGCTGCATGCACCGCTCAACGCAACTTGGGTCGCGGCGCGCACCCTGAGAAAGGACCAACAAATGAGTCATATCTTTCCACGCCACACCAAGGCACAACTGCCCACGGCCGTGGCGGGTGATGGCTGCTATCTGATCGATTCCAATGGCAAGCGCTACTTTGATGGCTCCGGCGGCGCGGCGGTGTCCTGTCTGGGGCACTCGGATGCGGCGGTGATTGCGGCTGTACAGGCGCAGGTCGGCAAGCTGGCTTTTGCCCACACGGGGTTTCTGACCTCTGAGCCGGCCGAGGCGCTGGCGGATCTGCTGATCTCAAAGGCTCCTGGATCGCTGGAGCGGGTCTATTTTGTTTCTGGCGGCTCCGAGGCCGTGGAGGCCGCGATCAAACTGGCGCGGCAGTATCACCTTGAACGCGCAGAGCCCGCGCGTCGCCATCTCATTGCCCGCAGGCAAAGCTATCATGGCAATACGCTGGGGGCGCTGGCGGCTGGGGGCAATGCCTGGCGGCGGCAACAGTTTGATCCGCTGCTGATTGGCGTGTCGCATATTGCGCCCTGCTATGAATATGCCGACCGTGCTGACGGCGAGACCTCGTTTGACTATGGCCAGCGGGTCGCCAATGAGCTGGAGGCAGAGATCCTGCGTCTTGGGCCTGAAACCGTTATGGCCTTTATGGCGGAACCGGTGGTGGGGGCGACTTCGGGCGCTGTGCCTGCGGTGGCGGGGTATTTCAAACGGATCCGCGAGATCTGCGACCAATATGGCGTGCTGTTGATTCTGGATGAGGTGATGTGTGGCATGGGCCGTACCGGGCATTTATTTGCCTGCGAGGCCGACGACGTGTCGCCTGATATCCTGTGCATCGCCAAGGGGTTGGGCGCGGGCTATCAGCCGATTGGCGCGATGCTTTGCAGTGATGAAATCTACGGCGCAATTGCCGGGGGCAGCGGCTTTTTCCAGCACGGCCATACCTATATTGGCCATCCGGTTGCGACAGCGGCAGGGCTTGCGGTGGTCGGGCAGATGCTGGGCCGTGATCTGGTCACGCGCTGTCAGGCAATGGGAGAAAGGCTGCAGGCGGCGCTGGTTGACCGGTTTGGCAACCACCCCCATGTGGGCGATCTGCGCGGGCGGGGCTTGTTTCGCGGGGTTGAGCTGGTCGCGGACCGCGAGGCCAAGACACCGTTTGACCCCAGTCTTGGTCTGGCTGCAAAGGTGAAAAAGGCCGCTTTTGATGCCGGGCTGATCTGTTATCCGATGTCGGGAACGCGAGATGGTCGTCTGGGGGATCATATCCTGCTGGCACCACCCTTTATTATCTCAGAGGCCCAGATCACTGAGGTGGTGGACAAGTTGGAGCTGGCGATAACCGCGTCTCTGCCGACCAGCTGACCCTGCTCAAACAGGAGGCAATCCCTTGTCCGGAGACAAGCAAGGCCGCGCAGATATTGCGCGGCCTTGCTGTTTCGACTTCCTGGGCCTGCCAGACTGCCCATGTGTCGCTTTAGCTGCGAGGCGGCTCTAGGTCAGATCAAAGCGATCCGCATTCATCACCTTGACCCAGGCTGCAACAAAGTCCTGCACAAAACTGGCTTTGGCATCATTCTGCGCATAGGTCTCGGCGATGGCGCGCAGCTGTGAGTTCGAGCCAAAGACCAGATCCACCCGGCTGGCGGTCCACTTTGGCGCACCACTGGTGCGATCCGTGCCCGCATAGCTGCCATCTTCCTGCGGAGCCCACTTGGTGCTCATGTCCAGAAGATTGACAAAGAAATCAGTGGTCAGGCTGCCGGGTGTGGCGGTGAAAACCCCGTGGGAGCTGCCGCCGTGGTTGGCGCCCAGCACCCGCAATCCGCCTACCAGCGCTGTCATTTCCGGTGCCGTCAGGGTCAATAGCTGCGCCCTGTCCAGCAACATCTCTTCTGGCGAAATGCTATAGTGCTGTTTCTGGAAGTTGCGGAAACCGTCTGCCTCGGGCTCAAGCGGAGCAAAGCTGTCCACGTCTGTCTGCTCCTGGCTGGCATCGGTCCGGCCCGGTGCAAAGGGCACCGTGACGGTGTGACCCGCGTTCTGCGCCGCCTGTTCCACCGCAGCAGAGCCAGCCAAAACGATCAGATCGGCCATCGAGATTTTCTTATCCTCGACCGCTGCATTAAAGGTGGCTTGGATCCGCTCCAGAACGCCGAGTACCTTGGCCAGCTGATCGGGCTGGTTGGCAGCCCAGTCTTTTTGCGGGCTCAGACGGATCCGCGCGCCGTTGGCGCCGCCGCGCTTGTCAGATCCCCGGAAGGTCGCGGCAGAAGCCCAGGCCGTGGTGACCAATTCTGCGATCGAAAGCTCTGACGCCAGGATCTCGGCCTTCAGCGCCGCAATATCTCCCGCAGTGACCAGCGCATGATCCACCGGCGGCACATTGTCCTGCCAGATCAGCTCTTCCTCCGGAACCTCGGCGCCAAGGTAGAGCGAGCGGGGCCCCATGTCGCGGTGGGTCAGCTTGAACCAGGCGCGGGCAAAGGCATCGGCAAACTGGTCTGGGTTTTCATGGAACCGTTTGGAAATCGGTCCATAGATCGGGTCCATGCGCAGCGCCATATCGGCGGTTGTCATCATGGTCTTGACCTTCTTTGAGGCATCATGCGCCGCAGGGGCCATGTCCTCGTCACGGACATTCACAGGCTCCCAGATATGGGCGCCGGCCGGGCTTTTTGTCAGGTTCCAGTCATAGCCGAACAACAGGTCGAAAAAGCCATTGTCCCACTGGATCGGATTGGCCGTCCAGGCGCCCTCAATCCCAGAGGTGATCGCGTCGCCGCCTTTGCCGCTGCCATAGGTGGACAGCCAGCCCAGGCCCATCGCCTCAACTGGGGCTGCTTCGGGTTCGGGGCCAACAAGGGCTGCATCGCCTGCGCCATGCGCCTTGCCGAATGTATGCCCCCCGGCGATCAGCGCCACGGTTTCTTCGTCGTTCATTGCCATGCGGGCAAAGGTGTCACGAATATCCTGGCCAGAGGCCAGCACATTGGGTTCGCCATCCGGGCCTTCCGGATTCACATAGATCAGACCCATCTGCACTGCAGCCAGCGGGTTTTCCAGATCACGCTCGCCCGAGTAGCGGCTGTTCGGCGCAGAGCTGTCGGCCAGCCATTCGTCCTCACGGCCCCAGTAGATGTCTTCTTCGGGCTCCCAGATGTCGGCACGCCCACCGGCAAAGCCAAAGGTCTTGCCACCCATGGATTCAATGGCGCAATTGCCGGCCAGGATCATCAGGGCGGCCCAGGAAATTGTGTTGCCGTATTTTTGTTTGATCGGCCAGAGCAGACGGCGCGCCTTGTCGAGGTTGCCGTTGTCGGGCCAGGAGTTCAGCGGCGCAAAGCGTTGATTGCCGGTGCCGCCGCCGCCACGCCCATCCGAGGTGCGATAGGTGCCGGCGCTGTGCCAGGCCATGCGGATGAACAAGCCGCCATAATGGCCATAGTCTGCAGGCCACCAGTCCTGACTGTCCGTCATCAAGGCATAGAGGTCCTGTTTCAGAGCCTCAAGATCCAGTGTTTTAAAGGCCTCTGCATAGTCGAAATCAGCCCCCAGTGGATCTGATTTTTCCGAATGCTGGTGCAGGATTTTCAAATTCAGCTGGTTCGGCCACCAGTCTTTGTTCGACCGCACACTGTGGGAGGCGCTTTTCGCACCACTGTGCATTACAGGGCAACCGCTTGCGTTTGGGGCGTCATTTTCGTCCATATTGGCTCTCCGAGCTGAATTTTGTTGGCTTGGCAGCGCTGCACCCGTGCCAACACGGACCACAGCCTTGATGTAATGGCACGAGCCTAGCGAGAGATTGATATAAATGGAAATTGCAAATTTTTATAAAATTCATAGGCTGTGGTTATGGGGTCGAGGCAAGACACCCCGATTTCCAGATACCCCGCATTTGGCCCTATGTGCTCCCGCATTAGACCTATGAACCAGCCGGATCAGGGTTTTACCTGCAGTGTGTCTATGCGTTCGCAAACCTGCAGGAAGGTGAGAACACCCTCAAAATCAGAGGCCTGAACCTGCTTTGATCCGAAGTCGTTGAAATGGACTTATCCATTGATAAGAGACGAAAAAAAACATCAGGACTGCGGGTGTCCACGGCAGAAATGCTTTGGGAAAGACTTTGTTCAGGTAGACGCCTGTGCAATTGCGGGCATAGTCCATCATGGCAGGGTAAAGCCGCTCTTACCAAACGCCCTGTGTAATAGTGTGCCGCCGTGGGGGTGGCATTTGACTGTCGGGGGAAGAGGCCGGAGTGCGGCCACTGGGCAAGATGCGCACCAAAGGCATGATATCACCATGAGGCAGCCTGTCCCCGGACCGCCTAGCGCGGGGCTCTGTTGGCGGGCTGTTGCGGCGGCAGCGCAACATCGTGTTGGAGAGGCAGCTGTAAGGGGGGTGGCTGGATGTAGAAGGTGCGGAGTAGGCCCTGTGGCCACAAGGGCGCGCACAAGATCTGAAGCTCCAGTAAAAGCAGCACTGCATGCTGTCTTTGCAATCAGTCCAAAACACGACAGCCTCAAAACACGACGGCCCCAAAATTACTGCCAAATAGCAGTAAGGGTGTGGAAATGTCTGTAACATTAGAGAGGGGTGATTTGGTGGAGCCTAGGAGGATCGAACTCCTGACCTCCTGCATGCCATGCAGGCGCTCTCCCAGCTGAGCTAAGGCCCCAAATCACTCCGCAAGATGTCAGGGCCAGTTGGCCTGTCCGTCTCGCGGTGTGAGGGTGATTTAAGGGACGATGAGGCGGGCCGCAAGAGAAAAATGCACCATCGTCTTGAGTTTTTTTGACAAAATTCCCGCCGCGATCCCAAGGCAGCCAAACGGCTGCTTGGGATTGGCGAAACCGGTTTGTCAGATATCAGGAATCGTCGTCGTTTGCGGCTACGTCGGCGATTTCGTCGAGCGGCACGGTATCCGTGTCATCGTCATCGTCGTCCAGCACATCATCGCCCAGATCCAGATCGACATCTTCGTCATCGTCCAGAACAACGGTTTCGTCGTCGCTGTCTTCTTTGGCTTTGGCGCTGGCTGCATCCGCGGCGTCTGCTTCGATCATCCGGCTCTTGCCGGTGCTCAATGCGACGACCTCGCCCGTGTAGGGGCTAACGATCGGATTCTTGTTCAGGTCGTAAAAGCGCTTGCCTGTGGTTGGGCAGATGCGCTTTACACCCCATTCTTCGTTGGGCATGTGGATCCCCTTGATTTACTGGTGAGTCATATCGACGATTCAGTTGCCTTGCCATATGAGGGGGGCACTGTCAAAGCCTTTGCCATAAAGGGGCGCTGCCATGAGCGCATATCACCTACCCGGAGATCCGCCGGTCCCGCTGCTCTTGCGGCGCTCAGCGCGGGCAAAGCGGATCAGTCTGCGGATCTCGGCGCTGGATGGGCGGGTGACGCTGACCATGCCGACCCGACTGCCTGCGCGCGAAGCACTGGCATTTGCCGCCGAAAAGGAAGGTTGGATTCGCGACCATCTTGCCCGCCACCCAGAGGTGGTTGAGGTTGGATTTGGCTCGGAAATCACGGTTGAAGGACAGCTGCGGCAGGTGGTGCCCGGGCAGGCGCGTGGCGTGCGGCTGGGACACGATGAGATCGCAGTTGGCGGCAACAGCCCGGCCAGATCACTGGAGCGCTACCTAAAGGAGCTGGCCCGCGACCGTCTGGCGGCCGCCTCAGATCACTATGCGGCGCAGGTCGGACGCTCCTATGAAAAGCTGAGCCTGCGCGATACCCGGTCGCGCTGGGGGTCCTGCTCATCGGCGGGGCCATTGATGTATTCGTGGCGGCTGATTCTCGCCCCGCAGGAGGTGCTGGCCTATGTGGCAGCCCATGAGGTGGCGCACCTGGTTGAGATGAACCATTCGGCTGATTTCTGGGCGGTGGTGACCCGGCTCTATGGCGATAGTTCTGCACAGCGGCACTGGTTGCGGGTGGAAGGCGGCAGCTTGCACCGCTATCGGTTCGGACCCTGACAGGCCCGCCTTTGCTGTCCCGCCCTTCATGGCCTGTACTTCTTGGGCCGCACTTCTCTGGCCTGTCTTTGGTGACCTGCCTTTCAAGGTCTGCCTTGCTGGTCTGAGCTGTGTGGTCTGATCTGTGAAACCCGGGTCGGTCCCATTCGGAGGTTGACCCGCGATTGATTTGTGATCACAGCTAAACCCATGTCCATTACAGCCAAACCCACCGCCTCATCCTCTTCGGATACCAATGTCTCGGCGCATGACCGGGTGTACCGGGCGCTTCGGGCGCGAATCATGTATGGCGATATCGCCCCGGGAGAGGCCCTGACGCTGCGCGGCATCGGTCGCGAATACGGCGTTTCAATGACGCCTGCGCGCGAATCCCTGCGCCGCCTGGTGGCCGAAGGTGCCTTGTCCCTGTCTTCCTCGGGGCGGGTTGCAACGCCAGAGCTCAGCAATGAGCGGATCGAAGAACTGGCAGCCCTGCGGGCCTTGCTCGAAGTGGAGCTGTCCAGTCGCGCCTTGCCGCGCGCCCATATGGCGCTGATTGACCGGCTGCAGAGCATCAACAACACAGTTGCGGAAATGGTGTCGAAACGCGACGCCGTCGGCTATATCCGCACCAATCTTGAGTTTCACCGCACGCTGTATCTGCGGGCACAGGCGCCTGCGATGCTGGCCATGGCGGAAACCGTCTGGCTGCAACTGGGCCCCACCATGCGCGCCCTCTATGGGCGGCTGCGGCGCACTGAGCCACCGCAGAACCACCGGCTGATCATTGCCGCGCTCAAGGCAGGCGATGAGCCGGGCCTGCGCCTGGCAGTGCGCTCGGACGTGACACAGGGTTTGCGGCTGCTGGTCGTCTAGGTGGTGAGGTCAGAACAGATTGCGGAGCAGGGCGCCCTGCGATGTGCCCCGCAATGTGTTCTGACCTGAAAGAAAAAGCCCGGCTCCTGTGGGGGAACCGGGCTCTCTTTTGTCACGTCGCTCGTCCCGCCCGGGTGGGCTTCAGGCGGCGAGTCCTTTGGAGCCGATGTCGAGGAACTTTTGACGACGATCCTTGATCAATTCGGCACTGGTTTTACCTTTGAGCTCGTCCAGCATGTCCTGAATGGATACTCCGACCGAAGCCATGGCGGCCTTGGCATCGCGGTGGGCACCGCCGAGGGGCTCTGGGATGATCCGCTCAATAACGGCAAGCTCAAGCAGGTTCTGCGCGGTGAGACGCAGGGCCTCAGCGGCTTCGCGCATTTTCTCGGCGTCTTTCCACAAGATCGAGGCGCAGCCCTCAGGCGAGATCACCGAGTAGACGGCATGTTCCAGCATGGCGACGCGGTTGGCAGTGGCAAAGGCCACGGCGCCACCAGATCCGCCCTCACCGATGATCACCGAAACAACCGGCACGCCAATCTTCAGGCTCATCTCAGTGGAGCGCGCAATCGCCTCGGACTGGCCGCGCTCTTCGGCACCCTTGCCGGGATAGGCGCCCGTGGTATCAACCAGAGTGATAACCGGCAGGCCAAAGCGGCCGGCCATCTCCATCAGGCGCACGGCCTTACGATACCCCTCGGGGCGCGCCATGCCAAAGTTGTGCAGGATGCGCGCCTTGGTGTCTGAGCCCTTTTCGTGGCCAATAACCATCACCGGCTGGTCGTTGAACCGGGCCAGACCGCCCATCACTGCGAGGTCATCGGCAAAATTCCGATCGCCTGCCAGCGGGGTATATTCAGTGAACAGCGCGTCGATATAGTCGCGGCAATGGGGCCGCTCAGGATGCCGCGCCACCTGGCATTTACGCCAGGGGGTGAGGCCCTTGTAGAGATCTTTCAGCAGCTGTTCGGCCTTGACGTCAAGAGCTGCGGCCTCATCAGCCACATCCATCTCTTCGCTGGCGCGGCCCAGAGCGCGCAGCTCTTCTGCCTTGCCTTCGATTTCAGCCAGCGGTTTTTCAAATTCCAGGTATTGTGTCATCACGCCTCGCCTGCACGGTTTGGAGGTTATATGGCCTCGTGCGCTCTCAGATGCAACTGTGCGCCGCGTGATGGTCGGCGAGAAACCGGTTTGGAGGCGCAAACCAGTGCTGACTGGGTATCAAGGCATTTGGGCATGAAGGATAACCGTTGCGCAAACGGCTTTTGTGCAGGCCGCTGTGCAGGTCTGGTGATTTGCAGACGGGGCACGAACCGGATGATCGGGGTAGGCCAGCATGATTTGTGTTCACGCCCCAGGTTAGGTCTACTGTCAGATCTACTGCGGCCAAATCACCGGATAAAGCGAGGCGACCAGCAACAGCGCCATAAGCCAGTTGAACAGCGTCAGGCGGCGTGGGTTGGTCAAAAAGCGCGCCATTTGCTGGCCCAGAATGGTCCAGGAGCTGACTGCTGGCAGGTTGACGGCACCAAAAATGGCTCCCACAAGCAGGATCGCCCCGAGGGTCTGATCTGGTGTGTAGGCGCTGATCGCTGTCAGCGCCATCGCCCAGGCCTTTGGGTTCACCCACTGAAACGCCGCCGCCTGCAGAAATGTCATTGGGGTGCCGACGCTGCCAGAGGCCTCTGCCGGGCCTGCATTGGCAATCTTCCAGGCGAGGTACAGCAGGTAGAGCACTGAGGCGACTTTCAGTACTGTATAGCTGAGCGGGACTGCGTCAAAGATCTGCACCAGCCCGGCCCCCACCAGAATCAGCATAAAGACAAAGCCAAGCGCCACCCCCAGCATATGCGGAATGCTGAGGCGAAAGCCGAAATTGGCTCCCGAAGCCATCAGCATCAGATTATTCGGCCCCGGCGTGATCGACGAGACAAAGGCGAAGAGCGCAAGCGCTGCGAAAAGTTCATATGTCATGCTGGTGAAACTGACGCGCTATGCGGGGAATGAAATTGCGTTTTTGTGCGTGATCTGCAATTTTGCACAACAAATGGCAAAGAATGATCGCATAAACCAGCAGATATTGCAGCAGTTAACGCGCGATGGCCGTATCAGCAATCTTGAGCTGGCCGAACGGGTGGGGCTATCGCCCTCGGCCTGTCTGCGCCGGGTGCAGGATCTTGAGCGCGCCGGTGTTATCACCGGCTACCGCGCCGTGCTGAACCGCGAGGCAATGGGGGCAGGCTTTGTCACCTATATTGGCGTTGGTCTGGGTGAACACACGAAAGAGGCGCAAAAGGCCTTTGAGCGGGCCATGGACGAGGCGCCCGAGGTGGTGGAATGCCACAATATCACCGGCACCATCGAATACCTGTTGCGGGTCGAATGCGCCGACCTGCCCAGCTACAAACGCTTTCACACCGATATTCTGGGCACCTCGCCCTTTGTTAGTGCGATCACCACCTATGTGGTGATGGGCTCGCCCAAGGATCTGCGCAGCTAGGCAGAGGTTAGCAGGGTTTCCACCGCAATGGCGGGCGACGCGAGAACGGGCACAGAAGTCCGGTTCGGCAGCAGATCTTTGGCCCCGGCCATGGAGGCCTGCGCCAGAACCACGCAGCTCGTGTCGGGTGTCTGTTGCAGTTGGGCCTGCACCCGGGCCGCGATCTGATCGTTGAAACCCTCCCTGTCACCGGCCTCAAACAGCGGCCAGAGATCGGTCAGCGGCAAGCTGCGTATGTTGGCTGCCGTACCCAGCTCTGCAAAGGCGCGCTGCAGCAGGGCGGTTGAAGGCTCTTTGGTGCTGTCCAGACAATAGACCAGCAGCACCGGTCCCGCTGCTGCTGCCTCTGTCTGCGCAGCGCGTTGCATCATCGGCCAGTCGATACGGGTGGCGCCCGCCGCCTCGGCCACCTCGCCAATGGTGGTGCAGCTGCACAGAACTGGCCCGGCGGCGGCCTGGATGGCACTGGCGATTTCCAGCCTCAGTTCTGCATCTATGCCACCCTGCGCCCGTGCCAGCCAGTCGGGGCGCACCACATGGGTCAGCTGCGCCGCGGGGGCCAGCGCGTCAAAGGTTGCGACATGCACATCTGCAGTGTGAAACAGAGTCAGATCAGGCATGGCAAACCTTGCGGTATGAATTAAGGACAGATTGAAAAAGGGCGCCCGCTGGACGCCCCTGTGATCTTCTATGGTTTTTCGCCGGAGGTCAAAAGGCTCAGCCCTTTGCGATCAGCTCGGACTGGGCCACGACAACCTCGGCCTGTTTGATCGAGGCAATATCGACCAGACGTCCCTTATAGACGGTAGCGCCTTCGCCATTGGCCTTGGCCTGCTCCATCGCCGCAAGGATTTCGCGGGCCTCGGCCACAGCCGCCTCAGACGGGGTGAAGACCTCGTTGGCGAGGCCGATCTGCTTGGGGTGGATGGCCCATTTGCCCACCATGCCCAGCGTGGCCGAGCGTTTCGCTTGTGCGATATAGCCCTCATCGTCGGAAAAGTCGCCAAAGGGGCCATCAACCGGCAACACACCATGGGTGCGGCAGGCGGCGACAATGGCGGTCTGGGCCCAGTGCCAGGGGTCGGACCAATGCTTTTCGCCCTCGCGCAGCATGTAGTAGTTTTCCTGAGTGCCACCAATGCCAGTGGTCTGCATGCCCATGGAGGCAGCAAAGTCAGCCGCACCCAGCGACATGGCCTGCATGCGCGGCGAGGAGGCGGCAATCGCCTCAACATGGGCAATGCCAGCCGCCGATTCGATGATGACTTCGAAAGAGATCGGCTTGCTGCGGCCCTTGGCGCGCTCAATCGCGGTGACCAGCGCGTCTACGGCATAGACGTCTTCGGCGCAGCCCACCTTGGGGATCATGATCTGATCAAGGCGGTCACCGGCCTGTTCCAGCAGATCCACCACATCGCGGTACCAATAGGGCGTATCCAGCCCGTTGATCCGCACCGACATGTATTTATTGCCCCAATCAATGGTATTGAGCGCCTCGATCACATTGGCGCGGGCGATGTTTTTGTCGCTCGGTGCCACCGAATCCTCGAGGTCGAGGTTGATCACATCCGCAGCCGAGGCGGCCATTTTGGGGAACAGTTTGGTGTTGGAGCCAGGGCCAAACAGCTGGCAACGGTTGGGGCGGGCGACGGGGCTGGGCTGAATGCGAAAGCTCATGGAGGCAATCCTTCGGGTAAGGAAGTTACGATTTTGTCTCGCAAAGTGGTAAGAAATTGCGCGGAGCCTTGCAAGGGCTACTTTGCACCTGCAGCATAATGCGTGCGGCATGTGCGCAATCCAAACCCGATAGGCGCAAGGATCACCGGTCAATGATGGATTGATCGAAGAATCTTCGACAAATTTACTAATCAGTGATGGATGCTTCGAAATTCCCTACCGTGAAAAAGCAAAAACGGGATCGCATCGCAAGGCGGCTCAATTATGGTCGCGGGGAATTCAAATTCCTTTGGAGGCCCCGAGATGATCGAGACACCATATCTGTTGTTCCTGGGCGATGCGCCCGACATGCTGGCTGCCAAGGTTGCCATCGGCATCCGTGACTGGCGTCCGGATCACGCGGTTGGCCAATTCCGCCTGCCGGGTTGCGGCGCGGATCTCGGCCTGACCGAGATGACCCTGGCCGAGGCCAAGGCGGCTGGCGCCAAGACGCTGGTGATTGGTGTTGCCAACCGGGGCGGCGTGATCTCTGCTGCCTGGAAAGAAGTGCTGATCCAGGCGCTTGAGATGGGTTTTGATCTGGCCTCTGGCCTGCACAACCTGCTGCGCGACGAAGGTGATCTGGTTGCGGCAGCGCAGACCCATGGCGGCACATTGCATGATGTGCGGGTGCCCACCGATGGCTACCCGATCGCCAATGGTGAAAACCGCACCGGCAAGCGTTGTCTTGCGGTTGGTACCGATTGTTCGGTTGGCAAGATGTACACCGCGCTGGCGATGGACGCTGAGATGCAAAAACGCGGCATGAAGTCGACCTTCCGCGCCACCGGCCAGACCGGTATCCTGATCACTGGCCACGGTGTGCCGCTGGACGCGGTGATTGCAGACTTTATGGCGGGCTCGGTGGAATATCTCACCCCCGACAATGACGACGACCACTGGGACCTGATCGAAGGTCAGGGCTCTTTGTTCCATGTGTCCTATTCTGGCGTCACCATGGCGCTGGTGCATGGCGGTCAGGTTGATGCGCTGATCCTGTGCCACGAACCGACACGGGCGCATATGCGCGGCCTGCCGGGCTATAGCGTGCCGTCGCTGGAAGAGCTGCGGGATGTTTCGTTGCCATTGGCGCAGCGTGCCAATCCAGCCTGCAAAATTGTTGGCATCTCGGTCAACACCCAGCATCTGTCCGAGGACGAAGCGGTGAAATATCTGGCCGAGACCGAAGCCCGTATGGGCCTGCCCGCCGTTGACCCCTATCGTCACGGTGCGGGACGTCTGGTGGACGCGCTGGCCGCAATCTGATTTTAAAGGGGCGTCTGGAAACAGGCGCCCTTTTTCTGCCTTGCCGACTGCCCAACCCGGCCTGCTGCCCCGGCACGCATAATCCCTCGAAAGGATGCGACATGAAAATCTCCGTGACGCCTGATGTTTTTAAACTGGCGCAGGTCTTTACCATTTCTCGCGGCTCAAGGACCGAAGCCAAGGTGCTGACAGTTCGGATTGAGAAGGATGGCGTCACCGGCTGGGGCGAATGCGTACCCTATGCGCGCTACAATGAAACGCTGGACAGCGTCACCGCCGAGATCGAAGCCCTGCCTGCGGATTTCACCCGTACCGAGCTGCAGGATTTGCTGCCCGCCGGTGCCGCCCGCAACGCCGTGGACTGCGCCCTGTGGGATCTGGAGGCCAAGCAGGCCGGGAAACGCGTCTGGGAGCTGGCGGGTCTGCCCGCTCCGGGTCCTGAAATTACCGCCTATACCTTGTCTCTTGATACCGCCGAAAAAATGCAGGCGCAGGCCGCCGAGAACGCCCATCGCCCGCTGCTCAAGATCAAACTGGGCACACCGGATGACATGCCGCGTCTTGAGGCCGTCCGCGCCGGGGCGCCGGAGGCAAAAATCATTATCGACGCGAATGAGGGCTGGTCGGCAGCGGTCTATGCTGATCTCGCACCGCATCTGGTGCGCCTTGGCGTCGAGCTGGTAGAACAGCCTCTGCCCGCCGGTGAGGATGAGGCCCTGATTGGCATGGATCGCCCGGTGCCGGTCTGCGCCGACGAGAGCTGCCATGACCGCTCCAGCCTGCCAAAGCTCAAAGGCAAATACGATGTGGTGAACATCAAACTGGACAAGACCGGTGGCCTGACCGAGGCGCTGAAGCTGCGCCAAGAGGCGCTGGCGCTGGGCTATGATGTCATGGTTGGCTGCATGGTGGGATCCTCGCTGGCGATGGCGCCCGCGACCCTGCTGGCGCAGGGTGTTTTGGTGACAGACCTTGACGGGCCGCTGCTGCTGGCCGAATACCGCACAGTCCCATTGTAATTTGACGCCGCCGCGGTCAACCCACCAAAGGCCGAACTTTGGGGCGCATGATTGCCCAGAA
>JAWUWF010000049.1:0-10549 GCA_034111985.1 Pseudophaeobacter sp. | reverse complement strand
CAAAAGATCGCTATAGGGCCAGATCAGCTGAAAGCTGTTCTCGGGGCGGTCCGATAAGCGCTGAGTGACAAATTTGGGCCTGTGGCAGCTGGTGCAGCCGCTGGTGTAGAACATCTCTTTGCCGCGCAGCATTTCGGGGGCGCCGATATCGCGCCGGGCGGGAACTGCAAGGTTGCGGGTATAGAATGTCACCAGATCCATATTGGCCTGGTCAATTTCGGTGCCGCGCACATCCCCATCCCCATGTGGGCTGTTGCGACAGGCGCTTTGGTTCGGGGTGCAATCGCCGGCGGCGGCGGGAACCAGCGGGGTCGAGATGCCAATATCGCCGGAAAAGGCAGCGGCTGATTGCTGATGCAGGGTGGGCATTCCGGCTTTATGCCCAAAACGGCCCAGCATTATCTGATTGAATTCCTGCGACCACACCAGGTTGGCGCGCCCCGAGATGCCATCGCCGTCGCTGTCGTCTTCATCCACATTGGCGAGGATGTCAGTGCTGGAAACCGCCTCAAGCAGCCCAAGGCCAATCATGACAGGGGCGAGGCGTGGCGACAGCATGGCATGCGGGTGCAACGGACCATAGCCCAAACTGCCCGCGCTATATGTTGGCATGCGCAGGGTGACGGTTTCACCCTGTGACATCGCGATTGTGTGCGGTATGTAGCTGACCCGAAACCGGTATTCCGGGGCAACGCCGGGCCGTGAGAAATCCTGCAGCTGTCCGCCATAGGTGGGGTCTGGTGCCGTGCCAATATAATCAGTTACGGCCTGCAGTTTGTCGGGCGTTTCACCGGGGATGGAAATCCGCAAGAACATAGACGCCGCGCGATAATCCGGCGCCTCGGGCACCACGCCGCGGCCATCTTTGATGTGGCAGCGCTGGCAGGAGCGGGCATTGTAAAGCGGCCCCAGCCCGTCAGAGGCAAGCGTGGAGGCGGGGGAAAACACCCAGATCTTTTTGAACAACCCATTGCCAAGCTTGAACTCCAGTTCTTGCTCAAACGACAGATTGGCCGCGTGCTGCGAGAAAGCCTCATCATCGGCGCGCGCCCGTGTGGTGGCGCTGCCTGCGGGGTTTTGTTCAAAGGGCTCGGGCGCTGTGAAATCCACAACCGGAGCGGTGACCGCGTCAATGCGGGCGCTTTCCTGGGGGCTGCGGGGGAGGGTGTTTAGATGCGGATCGCTAAAATCAAAAACAGAGCGATCTAGGCCAGAGCGATCCAGGCCAGTGAGTTCTAGGGCAGAAGCAGGGTTGGCTGCCGCAAGCAAGGCAGCCAACAGAAGCTTACTCTTCAACCGCTTCCATTTTGGTGGCGTTGAGTTGTGCATAGTTTTCGGCGCCAATCCGGTCGTGGAGGTCAAGTTGAGTTTCGAGGAAGTCGATATGACCTTCTTCGTCCGCCATGAGGGATTCAAACAGCTTCATGGTCACATAGTCGCCAGCGTCGTTACAGACATCACGGGCCTCTTTGTAGAGTGCGCGGGCACTCTCTTCGGCGGCCAGGTCACATTCCAGCGTCTCTTTTGGCGTCTGACCAATGCGCAGCGAGTCCAGCTTTTGCAAATTGGGGTGGCCACCGAGAAACAGTATGCGTTCGATCAGGCTGTCCGCGTGCTGCATCTCTTCAATGCTTTCTTCGCGGCTCTTTTTTGCCATGCTGCCCAGCCCCCAGTCGTCCTGCAGACGATAGTGGAGCCAATACTGGCTGACTGCAGTCAGCTCATGTCGCAGCGCTTTGTTGAGATATTCGATTACTTTGGGGTCGCCCTTCATAGGTGCTCTCCTGAGTTGCTCTGCGACGCAGATTTTGCAACTGCGCCGGAACCCTCATCTTATCATTGGATCGCATGGTGTCGAGAAGAAGTGGCATGCACCCGCCGCAATCTGCCGCTTTGCCAAGCGCGTGGTAGATCTTGCCCGGGGTTATAATGGTGTCAGGATCAGCGTTTCGCATCCAGTCGATAGCGGCATGGATGTCATGGTCGGTGATCTTGGTGCAGTGACATATGATCATGCGCGGGGCCCCTGGAGTGTTTCGTGTCGCTGCAAGGCTGACGCCCTTAATATCTGACAAAAACAATAGGGATACAAGATTGAAATTCTGATTGTTTTTATCAGGTAAGGAGGTTCGGCAAAAAAGGGGCCGCAGAAACTGCAGCCCTTTCCGGTTCACACCACCGGGTCACATCGACTCGACTCGCCAGATCCGAGGGAACGAATTTCTGGTGAGGCACGCCGTCTGTTCGCAGACCAGGACGTTCAACTACCCAGTCAGTTAGCTTCCGAGTGGGATGATCAGGTTGAGGCCCAGGATAGTGTCTTCGACACCGCTGTCGTCCTGAAACGCCAGGGCACCGCCGAGTGTCATGCCGTTCTGCAGCTCATATTCCGCAGCGATGGAATAGAGGTCGGTCTGGCCAGAGGTGTCCAGATCACGCTGGGCCAGGGTGCCCGACAGGGTCAGATTGCCAATGGCATAGGCCGCATTCAGGGTTGCAAAGGTGGCATCGTCGGCGCCGCCGCCAAAGTTGGAAAAGGACGCCAGCTCAGCAAAGATATCAAGGCCACCCTGGAAAGAGTGACCGGCCCCAACAACAAAGCCCTGCTCGTCGTCCACATCACCCGCACTGGCGCTCAACTGACGCGCACCGATGTGAAAACGGGTGCCCTGAACTTCATGCGCCCATTGGATCGCAAAGTTGTCGAATTCACCGGTATTGCCGGCACCGCCTGCGCTGGCGTCATTGCGTCCGCGATCTTCGCCCCAGGACCGGCTGAGCCCGGTATCATCGGCGTAAAAGACGCCAAAGGAGAGTGTGCCTGCGCCTTGCAGCTCGATATCAGCCAGTACACCGATCTGTTCCGCCAGCTCGTAGTCTTCGGCAAGGGTGCCGCCAAAAAAGCCGGCCGCATCGTCCCAGGCTGTGCCAAAGACAGGATGCAGTTTACCGAGGCTGATAGTGGTTGCCTCACCAATGCCAAAACTGACACCCAGCTCTTCAACATAAAGGCCCAGATCCTCAAAGGCGCGGTCATCTGTGGCGTCGGTGATGCTTTCGGCGGTCAGGGTCGAGAAAATCTCAACGCCGCTGCCAAAGGTATAGGTGCCGGTGGCCGTGATGATGGCATAGGTGTCGCGGATTTCATTGCCTGCAATATCCGAAGAGATTACCTGCTCGTTGCCAATTTCGATTTCGCCTTCCCAGGAGAAACCCTCGGCCAGCGCCGCATTTGCCCAGAGTAAGACGGGGGCGCTGATGGCCAGCGCCGCAGTTGTTTTGAGTGTCATAGGACTTCTTCTTTTTTGGTGAGGGGGCCCGACTGCAGCGTCCAGTCAAGCCCCTTCGGCTAGGTTGCGTTATGTTATCACGTAATGAGTCCTTATTCGAAGACTGCCGTAGGATTGTCAAGGCTGTCGGAGCCTTCAAATTCCAAACCATCCAGATCGAGCAATTTTACAACGCGTTCAATGGATCGCGTCTGATCGACAAGACCGTTGACGCCGCCCATGACCAGAGCTTCGCCTGCGGCATTGCCCTGCTCCAGCATCTGGTCATAGGAAAACCCAGCTTCGGCGGTTGATTTGATACGCCCAAGAGCCTGCATTGTGGTCGCAAGCTTCAGCCGCATCTCGGTATCGAGAGCGGGATCCGCCGCAGTAACCAGATCGGACAGCGAGGGGCCTGAAATCAGCGCGCCGTTCACGCGGACATATTCGCCAAGGTAGACGTTCTGCACGCCAAGCCCATCGTAGTAATGGCTGTTGTGGGTGTTGTCCGAAAAGCAGTCATGCTCTTCTTCCGGATCGTTCAGCATCAGGCCAAGGCGCATACGCTCGCCGGCCTGCTCGCCGTAAGACAGCGAGCCCATGCCTGTCAGCATAGCTGAGATGCCGGAGTCCTCGTCGTTCAGCAGGGTGGTGCGTCCTGCGCCGGCGTCCCCCCATTGGGCGGCCATCCATTCCAGATCCGAGACCAAGAGGTCAGTGGCCGCCTGCAGGTAGTCCCCCCGGCGGTCGCAATTGGTGTTGGTGCACAGATCGCCCACCGCATAGTCAGTCCAGGAGCGGGCGCCGGCGCCATGGTCGGTGCCGTTCAGGTCCTGGCCCCAGAGCAGGAATTCGATGGCGTGGTAGCCGGTGGCGACATTGGCCTCAACGCCGTCTGCTTCGTGCAGGGTGTCTGACAGCAGCTCTGGGGTGATGGTGCTGGTGTCGATTGTCTTGCCGGACAGCTCGAAGGTCGGGTTGGCGATGACGTTCAGCGCCGCCAGGACGTTTTCATCGCTGGGGCCACCATAGGAGGCATCGACATAGTCGATCAGGCCTTCATCAAGGGGCCAGGCATTCACTTTGCCTTCCCAGTCATCAACCACGGCATTGCCAAAGCGGAACACTTCGGATTGCTGATAGGGAACACGCGCCGCAAGCCAGGCCTGGCGCGCAACAGTCAGAGCCTCAGCCGAAGGGGCTGCGATCAGGGCCGCAACGGCAGTCTGCAGGGTCTTGGCCGTGGCCAGACTGTCCTGATATTTGGCCTCAGCAATATTGGCGTAGTTGGTCAATACCTCGGCCTTGCCTGGAACCGAAGCGGAACCTGCGGCCAGAACAGGAGCGGCGCCAAGCGCAAGACCTGCCAGGGCGGTGCCGGTAAGAAACAGAGATTTCATCTGTGAAGTCCTCGATAGAGTAGCTGGGTTGGGTGAGTGGTAGGTGGCGGGTGAGTGAGTGGTGGTGCTTGAAATGTTCAGTGAACAGTGGCGGATCCGGGACGGTAGCTGCGGCGCTGCGGCAGCCCTTCGGTCATTTGCTGTAAAAACAGGCCGGTTTGCGCGGCCAAGGTGCTTAGCGTCTGGGCCTTTTGGGGCGTGACAATCAGCGAGGCGAGCAGTTCGGCGTCTGCCGCCTCGCCCTGAGTTGCAGCAGCCACGAGATTGGCAAAGCAGTTTTCATCAGCTCCAAGGCAGGAACACGTCATGCCATGGCGCACCAGGGGGCGGCGGCCATGGGTGACGCAGAAATCACAGAGCTGGCCAAAACAGTCAAAGGCGCTATCGGCCAGATCGGGCGCAAGGGTGCCGCTAAAGGCCTGGCGCAGGTCGGCGCGCGCCTCGGAGCCACTGAACCAATAGCGAAAATACCGGACTGCCCCGGCTTCGAGCGGGGGCAAATCCGTGAGCAGGCCGACGGCGGCGCCGCCACGCGCGGGGGAGTGTTGCTTGCTCATTTGGTCAGAATAAGTTTTCCGGCACGCGTGATGCGCAGGCTATAGATCTGGCCGTTCAGCAGAATACGGGCCTGAATACCACCGCGAGTAAGGTCCTCGGCGTGATAGGTTGGAAAGACTTCGGTTGTTGCGGTGGTGGCCACCGGCGCGGATGTCATCTGGTTCATGAGGGTCGCCCATTGTTGAATTCCGCCTTGTCCAGAAGCCATTCCAGACAAAAGCCGGACAGAGACCCGCTGGGGGCAAAGACCGATGCCCAGAGCTCTTCGCGTTTGACCTGATGTTCAGGCCGGGGGCGCGCTGTGCTGTTCTGTGGTGTTCCGTTCGACATGGTGGCGATTTCTATTTGTGAAGGGTTTTGCGGGCTGGCCTGTCGAGTCAGGTTGGCTGAGATCTTTATACCTGATTATTTTCATCAGGAAACCCATTCTGAGTGTTTTTGTCAGAAAAAGATTTATTCCAAATGCGTCGATTGAAATGCTGGGGGGCAAATGGGGCTGACTTTGGAGGCTCTGTTGCACAGATGTGACGTGGTTGAGCGCAGCCAAAAGGAAAAGCCCGCCTCAAGGGAGGCGGGCTTTGCAGGGTTTGGAGCGCCGCGGGGCGCTCCGGATGGGCGGGTTTGGCGTCTGTTGCGGGTTTAGTCGCGGCGGCCGGCAAACCTGGCTTGCCAGTCTTCGCGCTGTTCGTCAGTGATCTTGGGGAAAAGCACCTCGGGGACGCTAAAGCCATGGCCGCCAGGCAGAGCCGTGAGGGCTGCCTTGACGTCACTGGGCCAGCTGCGGTCGTCGCTGTTCATGGCCTCCATCATACTGTCGCAGGCATTGGGAATAAACGGAGCGCTCAAGACGGCATAAAGACGGATCAGGTTGAGGCCAATGCGGATCTGCGCGCCAGCCTGATCCGGGTCGGTCTTAAAGAGAGACCAGGGCGCGGCAGCCTGCAGATATTCGTTCCCAGCCACCCAGATAGCGCGCAGTTCCTGGGCGGATTTGCGCACTTCCATGTTCTCCATGTGCTGCTCATAGGCCCGAATGCGAGTGGTGAGCTCGGCAATCAGCGCCTCTTCCTGTGGGCCATAGGCGCCGGTCGTTGGCACTTCTTCGCCAAATTTGGAGCGGCAGAACTTGGTAACGCGGCTGACGAAATTGCCCAGAACATCGGCCAGATCTTTGTTCACTGATTGCTGGAAGTTCTCCCAAGTAAACTCTGAGTCCGAACTCTCGGGAGCATGGCTCAGCAGCCACCAGCGCCAGTAGTCGGCGGGCAGTATCTCGAGTGCCTGATCCATGAAGATGCCGCGCCCCTGGCTGGTCGAAAACTGGCCGCCGTCATAGTTCAGGTAGTTAAAGCTCTTTAGATGGTCGACCATTTTCCACGGCTCGCCGGAGCCCAGAATGGTGGCGGGAAAGGACAGGGTGTGGAAGGGCACGTTGTCTTTGCCCATGAACTGGACGTATTTGACGTCATCAGCCCCTTTGTCGGTGCGCCACCAGCGCTGCCAGTCGGCATCTGTTTTGCCATTGGCCTCAGCCCATTCACCGGCTGCGGCAATGTATTCAATGGGGGCGTCGAACCAGACGTAGAAGACCTTGCCTTCCATGCCGGGCCAATCCTCGGTGCCCTTTTTGACTGGAATGCCCCAATCGAGATCACGGGTAATGCCGCGGTCCTGCAAGCCGTCCCCATCATTCAGCCACTTTTTGGCGATGGAGGTGGTTAGGATCGGCCAGTCCGCCTTGCTGTCGATCCAGGCTTCCAGCTGATCTTTCATCTGTGACTGGCACAGGAACAGGTGCTTGGTGGCGCGCACTTCCAGATCGGTGGAGCCAGAGATGGCCGAGCGGGGGTTGATCAGATCCGTCGGGTCCAGCTGTTTGGTGCACTCTTCGCACTGGTCGCCGCGGGCGTTTTCAAAGCCACAGTTGGGGCAGGTGCCTTCAACATAGCGGTCGGGCAGGAAGCGGCCATCGGCGTTGGAATAGATCTGGCGGTCTTCAACTTCGCGGACCAAGCCTGCCTCGGCCAGTTTACCGGCAAAATGCTGGGTTAGCTCGTGGTTTTGCGGGCGGGAGGAGCGGCCAAAGTGATCAAAGCTGAGAGAAAAGCCTTTGGCGATTTTGGCTTGCACCTCGTGCATTTCGGCGCAGAACTCGTCGACAGGCTGCTTGGCCTTGGCAGCGGCCAGCTCGGCGGGGGTGCCGTGCTCGTCGGTGGCACACAGGAACAGGACCTCGCTGCCGATGGCACGCTGGTAGCGGGCATACAGATCGGCTGGCAGCTGACTGCCCACCAGATTGCCCAGATGTTTGATTCCATTGATATAGGGAATCGCCGAAGTAATCAGTATGCGTGCCATGCCATCCACCCAGATAAACCGTCAAAAGCCCGTCTACCCCATGCGGCGCGCGGCGAAAACCCCGGGCGGGATCTTCGTGACGTTTTTGCGTTCAGCGTCGCGTTGTCTGACTTTGTAGGCCTGTCTGGTTTTGAAGGCTTGTTTGGCGCGCTCAGAGCGGGAAAAACCCGTCCGGGCTCATTCAAGTGGTGCGTCGGTATGTCCAAAAGCGTTGCATGCGGGTGTCTGCAGAGTTTTACATCTTGTGACCTGAGAGGGGCTAAGCGTGGCTACTTGCGCTCGCGGGAGCGTTTCGTCAACCGCCCAATGGTGAAGGAGGTGCGGGGCGCATAAACATAGCGGGTCCGTTCCTCCATATCCGGCGCGGGACGTGCCTGCATTCGCGTGAGGCCAAAGACAATGAGCACAATATGGCCGCAGGCAATCAGGGCAAACAGCGCCGGTGGGCCGTAGCTGCCGATCAGGCTAGAGGCCAGATAGGGGGCGGCAATGGCGCCCAGTGCAAAGAAGAACATCAGCGCCGCCGCAAGCTCAACCCGTTGTTCAGACGTGGCAAAATCATTGGCATGTGCAGATGAGACCGAAAATATCGGAAAAGTAGTCAGCCCAAACAGGCCCGCGGCCAGCATCACGCCAATGGTGCCGCTCTGGCTGGCTGCCATGGTGATAAGGCAGCTGGCAACGGCCGCTGCCGACAGCCAGATCAACACCCAGCGCCGGTCGTATTTATCCGCCAACCAGCCCATCGGATACTGCGCCAAGGCGCCGCCCAATACAAAGGATGCGAGGAAAAAGGCGATTTGATCAATCTCCAGCCCAACTTCCTGGCCATAAATCGGCCCGACCATTCGGAACGAGGCAGAGCTGAGCGCCGCAACACTCACCCCCGCCACCGCCAGGGGTGAGCACTTCCAGGCCAGGCCAGGTCGTAAGCGTGGGGCGCCCGGGGTCTCGGGCTGGCTGGCGCGGGTCAGGGTGAGCGGCAGCAGGGCCGCGCAGCAGATCAGCGCCAGCAGGTTATACGAGACGTAATAGGCAGGCGGCAGCACGGCGATGAACAATTGCGCCCCGAGGGAGCCGCCCATATCCACCAGCCGATAGGTGCCCATGGCGCGGCCACGGGTCTCGTTGGTGACCTTGGCGTTCAGCCAGGCTTCAATCACCGTATAGCTGCCCGCCACACACACACCCGAGGCAATGCGCATGGCCGCCCAGGCATAGGGGTTATTGGTCAGCGTGTGGCCAATCAGCCCCATCGCTCCAAGGGCGGTACAGACCGCGAAGGTGCGTGAATGACCTATGGTGCCCAGCAGACGCGGTGCCCACCAGCAACCGATAAAAAAGCCCAGAAAATGTGCCGATCCCAAGAGGCCGATTTGCTCTTTGTCAAATCCCAGGGCAAATCCGGAAAGCGCATCCAGAGGGCCCACGCCCCCGGTTGCGAACTGCAAAAGCACTACGGAAAGAAAGAGTGCGGCAAAGGATATAATCATACGCATTGAGGGGCATCAATGCTGCTGGGTGCCGGTATAGCAAGCGGTTTTTCGACAGAAATGTCGCATCCTGCGGATTTGGCGGACTTTAGTCCACTTGCTGGATGCTGGCGCGAATAGTTAGCCGCACGGTGTCTTTTACCAGGGTGGTAAAGCCGGAGGCACCATAGGCTGCCCGGCTGAGGCTGCCGCTCAGGTTGAAATCCAGGCGGCTGAGGTCGTTCGGCGCGCTGCCGATGGGGCGATAAAGTTCAGCCTCCAGGGTGATCGGTCGTGTCACGCCGCGCAATGTAAGATCGCCGATGATCTGCGCGCCACCTGATAGACGCCCCCGGGGCCCCAGAATGATCCTGCGTGAGGTAAAGCTGATGCTGGGAAAACGGGCCACATCCAGAACCTCGGGCCCGGTCATAGCGCGGGTGGCGAGGATAAACCCGGTTTTGGCCGCGGCCGCATTCAGCGAGACCGAAACCCTGGTGGCGTCTAGACGGTTTGGGTCGAGGTCTATGGATGAGCTGGTAATGGGCATGCTGCCGGTTTGCCAAATGCCATTGATGCAGAACTCAAACCCGACGTCCGTGGTGTCCAGATCCAGGGCATAGCCTGTGTTTGCAGCCCATAGCGCGGTGGGCGCAGTGGCAAGCCCGGTGACTGATGCAAGGCCCGTGAGGCCCAGAAGGATCTGGCGTCGTGAGTGCATGGTCGGTTCCCGCTTGTATACGCTTTTGCGGTGATCCCACTCCGGTCGCCATGCACCCCTAGCAGATAAGTGGGCCCGATGCAGCGGGCTTGTGCTCACTCTTATGTTTGATCTGGCTTGTTCTTGATCTGGCTTGTGTTTGATCTGGAGTGACGCGCCGCTGCGTCAGGTCACATCGCAGTGCCCCGTTTCGCAGTGCCCCATTGTGGAGCGTAGCGGTGTATCTGTGGTGCAGAGAGGCTCCTCGCCACCGGAGGCGGTCGTGTCTAAGGCACAGTCTGGGGCCGCGGATTTGGGCGGGCAGAGTTGTACAGCAGATCCCCGTGCCAGTTGCTGCAGCTGCCAGCGCGCCGGGGGCTGGGTGCGGGCGCGCAGGCGGTCAAGCTGCCATATCCGGCGTTGAGCCCTATGGGCCGGAGACAGATGCCAGCGGCTCTCGATGCCGGCAGCGCCGCCCTGGCCGGGTGTCAGCAGCAGAGCAAGGGGCGCAGGTCCTAAAGCGCCGCCCTGCTCAGCCGCCAGATGCAGCCGCCGTACCGGGGTCATCGCGGGTGGGGCGTCCAGATCCGCCACCACCAGCGGTGCGGCCCCCGAGCGCAAGGCTTCTTCCACGGCCCAGAGCTGATCCTCGCGGCGGGTGGCTGCGACAAAGAGAAAGCGGGCTGGATCGACAAAATCCATCATCCCGTCGGGGTTGAGCATATGCGGCTGCCATCGGGCTGAAATCCACAGGACCGGCCCGTTGGTGACAGAGGCCAGCCAAAGCGCAAA
>JAWUWF010000048.1:0-15106 GCA_034111985.1 Pseudophaeobacter sp. | reverse complement strand
CAGGCGGTAGGCCTTGTTGCCACGGCTGTCGATCGACACACCGATGATGCGGCCCGGCATGGCGCGCTTTAGCTTATCCGTCGTGGCCATATAGGCGGCGTGGGGGCCACCATAGCCCATAGGCACGCCAAAACGCTGGGTCGAGCCGATAGCAATATCAGCGCCCATCTCACCGGGAGATTTCAGCCGCGCCAGCGACAGAATGTCGGCGGCACCCACGGCAATGCCTTTGTGATCATGCAGCGCTTTGATCTCATCGGTGAAATCGCGTACATGACCATGGGTGCCGGGATACTGGAAGATCGCGCCAAAGACGGCGCCCGCCTCCAGCTCATCCGGATCGGCAACCACAACGTCGATGCCCAGGGGTTCAGCGCGGGTCTGGATTACGGCAATGGTCTGCGGGTGGCAGTTCTTGTCGACAAAGAAAGCCGCGTTGTTGGCTTTGGAGCGCGAGCCGCGATGCGCCATCGCCATGGCTTCGGCAGCGGCGGTCGCCTCGTCCAGCAAGGACGCATTGGCGATATCCATGCCGGTAAGGTCGCTGACCATGGTCTGGAAGTTCAGCAGCGCCTCAAGGCGGCCCTGCGAGATCTCGGGCTGATAGGGCGTATAGGCGGTGTACCAGGCGGGGTTTTCCAGGATGTTGCGCAGGATCGGCGCCGGGGTCGAGGTGCCGTAATAGCCCTGACCGATCAGCGAGGTCAGCACCTTGTTCTTGCCGGCCACCTGCTTCATGTGGAACAGCGCGTCGCGCTCGGTCATGGCCGGGCCCCATTCCAGCGGCTCTTGCTGGCGAATGGCGGCGGGCACGGTGGCGTCGATCAGCTCATCAAGGGTGGTAAAACCAATCACCTTTAGCATCTCGGCCATCTCTGTCGGCGAGGGGCCGATGTGGCGGCGGTTGGCAAAGTCGTAGGCTTCGTAGTCGGTCAGTTTAAAGGCCATGGTTTTGGTCCTTATGTCAGGGCTGTGAGAAATCAGAAAAGAGGCACCAGTCGGCCAGGGCGATCAGAGCCACCAGGCCGGCGGGTAGAGCATAGTATTCAGCCGATAAGGGCTTTGTAGCCGTCCAGATCCATCAGCTCTTCGAGCTGGGCCGGGTCAGCCAGTTTGATCTTGTAGATCCAGGCATCGCCTTCGGGATTTTCGTTCAGCGCGCCGGGGTTGTCGGCCAGCGCCGGGTTGGCCTCAACAACTTCGCCGTTCAGCGGCGCGTAGATTTCCGAGGCCGCCTTGACGGATTCGATCACACCGATCTCATCGCCTTTTTCAAAATCGTCACCGACTTCTTTTTGCTCGACAAAAACGATCTCGCCCAGCTGATCAGCGGCATGCTGGGTGATGCCGACAGTGGCAATGTCACCTTCGACGGTGACCCATTCGTGCTCTTCGGAATAATAGGTGGTCATGCGAGACTCTCCTTCGTGTCTTTTCGGGACTGTTAGCGTTTGTAGTTATGGGTCACGAAGGGCAGCGCCACCACGTCTGCTGGCTGCGCCTTGCCTCGGATGATCAGGTTCACCTTTTCGCCCGGCGTGGCATGGCCTGCGGTGACATAGCCCATGGCGACGGGTGCGCCAACTGTCGGCCCAAAGCCACCCGAGGTGATGCAGCCGATGGTCTCACCGGCAAGGTTTTGCACCTCGACCCCTTGCCGTGCTGGCGCGCGGCCCTCTGGTTTGATACCAACCAGCTTACGCGCGGCACCCTCAGTCAATTCTTTCTGGATGCGCGCAGCCCCCGGAAAGCCACCTTCTTCGCGGCGGCGCTTTTGCATCGCCCAGGTCAGCGAGGCCTCAACCGGCGTGGTGTCGTTGTCGATGTCATTGCCATAGAGGCACAGACCGGCCTCAAGCCGCAAGGAGTCGCGCGCGCCCAGGCCTGCGGGTACACAATCGGCATGGGCCAGAAAGGCGCGGGTGATCTCCACGGCCTTGTCCTCGGGGATGGAAATTTCGTAGCCGTCTTCACCGGTGTAGCCAAGGCGCGACAGGCGGCATTCGACTCCGTTGATTTCGGCCACGATGGTTTCCATGAATTTCATATCACGCGCCGCCGGACACAGATCGCCCACAACATCTTCCGCCGCCGGGCCCTGCACGGCCACCAGCGCGCGATCAAAGATCTCGGTGACCTCAACACCTGTCAGATGCTTTGCCATATGCGGGATGTCCTGATGCCGCATCGAGGCATTGACCACGACAAAGAAGTGATCGCCCGCATTCGAGACGATCAGATCGTCCATGATGCCGCCATTCTCATTGGTGAAAAAGGTGTAGCGCGCCTTGCCCTCTTTCAGGGTGGTAAAGGCCGAGGGCGCAATGCTTTCCAGCATCTGCGCGACATTGTCGCCTTTGAGGATCACCTGCCCCATATGAGAGACGTCAAACAGTCCGGCCTTTTCGCGGCATTGCTTGTGCTCACCCATGATGCCCATGGGATATTGCACCGGCATTTCCCAGCCAGCAAAATCAACCATCTTGCCGCCAAGTTCCACGTGCAGATCATAGAGCGGGGTGCGTTTGGGTGCGTCAGTCATCATAGGAGCCCTTTTGTCAAAGATCGGTTGCGATGAACCATAACCATGCAATGTGCATCTTAGACGACCAAGGCCAAGCTGAAGGCCAACCCGCTGCAGGTGTTCGACATGTTCCACCAACCGCCAGTCTCCGCACTCCAGCAGGCAAAAGCCCAGTTGCACGCCACAATGTTCCTTTAGGAAACTTTTCCCCCTTAGGCAACAAAAAGAAGTTGTGTGGAAATTTTTGACGGGCGCAGACATCAAAGCTAAGGTTCATCTGCAACAGGAGAAATCACCCCATATGGAACCGGTTCAGCCAGAAGAAACAGGTCTCGCGGCAGAGGCAAGCGATGCGCCGGATGGGGAAGTGCTGGGAAAAATGATTCGCGATGCCCGCAAGGAAAAGGGCCTGACACTGGAAGAAGCCGCCAAGGCCGCCGCCATCGGGCGCTCGACCCTGTCAAAGATTGAAAACAACCAAACCCGTCCCAGTTTTGAAATCATCCGCCGCCTGATGCAGACGCTAGAGCTGGAAACACCACAGCTGTTTGTGCAATCCGCCCAGACCAGTATCTCGGGGCGGCGCGACTACACCCTGTCGGGGCGCGGTGAGCATCAGGAAACCACGACCTATGATCATGAGCTGCTGTGCACCGAGCTCACCAGCAAGCGGATGCTGCCCTATATCAGCACCATAAAGGCGCGCGATGTCAGCGAATTTGACAGCTGGGTCCGCCATCGCGGCGAAGAGTTCATGTATGTGATCAGCGGTGATCTGGTGCTTTACACGGAACATTATCGCCCGCTTACCATGAGCGCTGGCGACTCGGTCTATTATGACAGCGGCATGGGCCACGGCTGTGTTTCAACCAGCGCGGAGGACGCCAAGGTGCTTTGGGTCTCGCTGGAGATCTGAAACCCAGGCTGGGTTGGCAACTCGCCTTTTGTCGCCGCGCTATCCTTTTGCTTCGCCTGACAGCAGGCGCTCGGCCACGGCTGCAGCATCGTTCAGATGCGCCGCAATGGCCCGGCGCGCGGCCTCTGGGTCGGCGGCAACAATGGCGTCACAGATTGTCTGCATATGATACAACCCCGGCTTTTCCCGCGCCACCGCCGAAAGCGTCATGGCGCGCAGCCGGCTGATCCGACCATTCAGGCGATTGACCACTTCCCAGGCGATATGATGCCCGGCGGCCTCGAATATCACCTGATAGAACCGGGTCGACGCCTTGAACAAGGCGCCTGGCACCACATCCGCGCCACTCTGGGCAAAGGCCTGTTTAAGCGCCTCAAGCGCGGCCTGCAGATCTGCGTGCAACTCTTTTGAGCCCGATCTGGCGCAGGCCATGGCGGCAGCGGTTTCCAGCATCCGGCGGATCTCGTAGATCTGGCGCGCATCCTCCCAGCTCAGCGGTGCCACAATAGGCCCCCGGTTGGGCAGAATTTCCACCAGCCCCTCGGCTTCAAGATAGCGAATCGTCTCGCGAATGACCGTGCGACTAACGCCCAGCTGGTCGCACAGGGGCCGCTCCACCAACCGCTCTCCCGGAGAAAACAGCCCCGAGATAATGGCATCGCGCATTTTCTCCTGCACGATTTCACGAAGCGTTGCAGGGGGTTGTTCGATTTTTAGCTGAGCCAGAGCAGGATTTTTCATGCCCCTTACCTAGCAGTGTGCCCTTTGCAAGACAACCAGATCTTGACTGATGCTATTACGGTATACCATAAGCTTGTCTAACAGCTTCACTCCAACTCAGGTGCCTTCATGCCAGCCATCATTCGCAAAACCCTGCTTCACGTCGAAGAAACCCTGATCGAAGGCGGCAAAGAGGCCGCAACGCCGCTCAAACTGATCGCCGCCATTGCCGTAATCAAAAATCCCTGGGCCGGTCGCGGCTTTGTTGAGGACCTGAAACCCGAGATCTTTGACTGCGCGCCCGGGCTTGGGGAGATGCTGACTAGGATGGTGCTTGAGGCGGCAGGCGGCGGAGATAAGGTCGAGGGCTATGGCAAATCTGCTATTGTCGGTCTGGACGGCGAGGTCGAGCACGCCTCGGCGCTGATCCACACCCTGCGCTTTGGCAACCACTACCGCGAGGCGGTTGGTGCCAAAAGCTATCTAGCCTTTTGCAACACCCGTGGCCCCGGCAACGCACCCCTGATGATCCCCCTGATGGACAAGAACGATGGCGGGCGGCGCTCCCACTACCTGACCATCCAGACCTCGGTGGCAGATGCGCCGGCGGCGGATGAAATCGTCGTGGCGCTGGGGGCCTCGATCGGTGGCCGTCCACATCACCGCATTGGCGACCGCTATCAGGACCTGAAGGATCTGGGCCATGACCTCGACAATCCCGCAGCTCTATAATCTGCAACTGCCTGCCCCCTATGGCCAGCTCGGCTATCGCGAGGCGGGCCGTGGTGAGCCTTTGGTCTTGATCCACGGGGTCGGCCTGCAAAGCGCCGCCTGGGCACCGCAAATCAAGGACCTGTGCAAAACGCACCGGGTCCTGGCGCTGGATATGCCCGGCCATGGCCAAAGCACCGCCCTGCCTGAGGGATCAGATCTGGTGGCCTATGTGGCCTGGCTGCAGGCAGCTCTGAGCGCGCTTAAAACCGGCCCGGTCAATCTGGCGGGTCACTCCATGGGCGCGCTGATTGCTGGCGGCTTTGCTGCCGAACATCCAAAAATGCTGCGCCGGGTGGCGGTGCTGAACGGCGTCTATCGCCGCGCTCCACAGGCCCGCAGGGCTGTAGTGGCCCGCGCTGCCGAAATCTGCCAGGGTCAGGTGGATCTGGCAACACCGCTGGCCCGCTGGTTTGGTGACACGGCGATAGAGCAGCAAGCCCGCGCCGATGTTGCTGCCTGGCTGTCGCAGGTCGACATCGGCGGCTACGCCACGGCCTATGGTGCCTTTGCCCGTGGTGACAGTACCTACGGCGATGCCTGGCCGCAGATCTGCTGCCCGATGCTGGCCCTGACCGGCGATGCCGACCCCAATTCCACGCCAGCCATGGCCCGCGCCATGGCAGCGGCCGCACCAGATGGAACAGTGGAAATCATTGCCGGTCGCCATATGGTTAACCTCACGGCGCCTGCTGCCGTGACCAACAGCCTTGCGCAGTGGCTGCTCCGCCCAGAGCGCCCTGCCGCCAAATTCACCGATCCTACAGATCACAAAAAGGAGACCCCAATGGCCCCTGCCCCCACTCCTCCTTCAACCTTTGACCCACGTGCTCTGCGTGACGCCTTTGGTGCCTTCATGACCGGTGTTACGGTGGTGACAAGCCATGATGGCGACGGCCAGCCCATTGGCTTTACTGCCAATTCCTTTTCCTCGGTCTCACTCGACCCGCCTTTGGTGCTGGTCTGCATGGCCAATAGCTCACGCAACTATGACGCCCTGACACAGGCGGCAGGGTTCGCGGTGAATGTGCTTGCAGCAGACCAAAAAGAGATCTCGAACACCTTTGCCCGGCCTGCGGAGGACCGCTTTGCCACGGTAGACTGGCAGTTGGGGCCCAATGGCGCGCCGATCCTTGCCGGTGTCTCTGCCTGGTTTGACTGCACTATGTTCAAAACCGTCGAGGCCGGCGACCATGTGATCCTGATTGGCGAGGTCAAAGGCTTTGAGGCCGCAACCGCCCCCGGGCTCGGCTATGCCCGTGGCGCCTATGTCACCCCCGCGGCTGAGGCTGAGGCGCTATCGCAGGGCGCCCATCTGGTGGTCTCGGCCCTGATAGAGCGCGCCGGAGAGGTGCTGCTGGTTGACGATGGCAATGGCGGCTTGACCCTGCCGCAACGCCCGGTAGGCCGCGAGGGAGCCTCAAAGGCGCTTATGCAGTTGATCGAAACCTCGGGCCTCAACGCCGATCCCGGCTTTATCTATTCGGTCTTTGAAGACGCCGCCCGCGCGCACCAGCATATCTCGTTTCTGTGTCAGGCCGCCGATGGCGCACCACACAAGGGCTGCTTCACGCCCCTGACTGCGTCAACCATGATGGAGGTGACCGACCCGGCCCTGCGCATCATGCTGGAGCGCTTTGCCAGTGAAAGCCGCATGGGCAACTACGGGGTGTTCTACGGCACCCAGGTCAGCGGCGACGTCCGCAAAATCGTGCCAGACAAAATCGTGTCAGAGAGGTGAGCCGCATGAAATTTTCCCTATTTGCGCATATGGAGCGGGTCTCGCCCGATCAGGACCAGAAACAGCTCTATGACGAGTTCGTTGAGCTGTGCAAAATCGCCGATCGCGGCGGCATGCACGCGGTCTGGACCGGCGAGCACCACGGGATGGATTTCACCATCTCGCCCAATCCGTTTTTGAACCTCGTCGATCTGGCGCGCCAGACAAAGACCCTGCGCCTTGGCACCGGCACCGTGATCGCGCCGTTCTGGCACCCAATTCGGCTGGCGGGTGAGGCAGCGCTGACCGATATCATCACCGATGGGCGGCTTGAACTTGGCATTGCGCGCGGCGCCTATTCCTATGAATACGAGCGCCTGATGCCGGGCATGGACGCCTGGGAGGCAGGGCAGCGCATGCGCGAGCTGATCCCGGCGGTGCAGAACCTGTGGAAAGGCGATTATGCGCAGGAGGGAGAATTTCACTCTTTCCCCAAGACCACCTCATCTCCCAAACCGCTGCAAGAGAACGGCCCGCCCATCTGGGTCGCCGCCCGCGATCCCAACAGCTTTGAGTTCGCCGTCAAACATGACTGCAATATACAAGTGACGCCGCTGTGGCAGGGCGAGGCAGAGATCGAAAGCCTGATGTCGCGCTTTCATGAGGCCTGCGCCAAGACCCCCGAAACACCACGCCCCAAAATCATGCTGTTGCTGCACAGCTACGTGGCCGACAGCCCCGAAGATGTGCTGCGCGCAGCTGATGAGCTGAACCGGTTCTACTGCTACTTTGGCGCCTGGTTCAAAAATGAGCGCCCAGTTGATCAGGGCCTGATTGCGCCGCTGTCAGAGGATGAAATCAAAGCCCACCCGTTTTATTCGCCAGAGGCCATGCAGCGCGATCTGGTGATTGCCGAAGCCCCCGGTGTTATCGAGCGGCTGAAAAAATATGAGGAGCTGGGCTATGATGAATATGCCTTTTGGATAGACTCCAGCATGGGTTTTGAGCGCAAGAAAGCCTCACTGGAGCGTTTCATCACCCAGGTGATGCCCGCCTTCGCATAAGGACAGATCATGCAGCAGTTTCAGCAATATATTGGCGGCCAGTTTGATGCGGGCGCGGCGCAATTCGACAGTGCGGACCCCGCCACAGGCCGGGTCTGGGCCCGCATGCCCGAGGCGCGCGAGGCGGATGTAAACCGCGCGGTTCAGGCTGCAGAAGATGCATTTTACGCCCCCGACTGGGCTGATATGACAGCCACCCAGCGCGGCAAACTGCTGATGCGGCTGGCTGATTTAGTGGCTGAAAACGCGGATCAGCTCGCAGCGCTTGAGACACGGGATACTGGCAAAATCATCCGTGAGACCTCGGCCCAGATCGCCTATGTGGCGGACTACTACCGCTACTACGCAGGCCTTGCGGACAAGATCGAAGGCGCGCATCTGCCAATTGATAAGCCGGACATGGAGGTCTGGCTGCGCCGTGAACCGCTGGGCGTGGTGGCGGCCGTGGTGCCGTGGAATTCGCAGCTGTTTTTGTCAGCGGTCAAAATCGGCCCGGCGCTGGCGGCGGGTTGTACCGTGGTGCTGAAGGCCTCAGAGGAGGCGCCCGCCCCGATGCTGGAGTTTGCCCGCATCTTTGATCAAGTCGGCTTTCCACCCGGTGTGCTGAACGTGATCACCGGGTTTGGCGCCAACTGCGGCTCTGTGCTGACCGCGCACCCCAAGGTGGCGCATGTGGCCTTTACCGGCGGGCCGGAAACAGCCCGCCATATTGTGCGCAACTCGGCGGAAAACCTCGCCTCCACCTCGCTGGAGCTGGGCGGAAAATCTCCGTTCATTGTCTTTGAAGACGCCGATCTGGAAAGCGCCGTGAACGCGCAAATTTCAGGTATTTTTGCCGCCACCGGCCAAAGCTGCGTCGCAGGATCACGCCTGATCATCTCAAACAAAATCAAGGATAAGTTCCTTGCCCGCCTGAAAGAAAAAGCCGAGGCGGTGGTGATTGGCGCGCCAGATGATATGGCGACCGAGGTCGGCCCGCTGTGTACTGAGGCGCAGCGTAGCCATGCGCTCTCGCTGATTGCCACCTCGGTGGAACAGGGCGCACAGCTCATCACCGGCGGCACAGCCCTCCGCGGAGAGGGCTACTATTTTCCGCCCACCATTCTCGACTGCACGGCTGCGCCGGAGGCCGCCTGCCTGCGGCAGGAGTTTTTTGGCCCAGTGCTCTCAGTTCTCAGCTTTGACAGCGAAGAAGAGGCACTGGCGCTGGCCAATGATACCGCCTTTGGGCTGGCCTCGGGCGTGTTCACCCAGAACCTGACGCGGGCGCACCGGATGATCCGGCGTCTTCGGGCCGGGATCGTCTGGGTCAACACCTATCGCGCCGTCTCGCCCATTGCGCCCTTTGGCGGCCATGGCCTCAGCGGGCATGGGCGTGAAGGCGGGCTGCAGGCAGCGCTGGATTACACCAAGGTCAAGGCGGTCTGGCTGCGCACCTCTGACGCCCCAATTCCTGACCCCTTTGTGATGCGGTGATGTAAGACGCCGGGCCCCGCCCTGCAGGTCAGACTGCTCTTTGCGATGGGCATTGCAGAATTTCTGCCTATGGTAGCCTGCAAAGACCATGGGCAGACCGGGAGATCCCCCCGCGCTCTGCCCCGCAAAGGAGCGCATGTTATGACCAAGACCTTGTTTTCCCTGCCAGAGCCGCTGGTGATCCCCGTTCAGGGCGAAGAGGCCGGCTACCCGGTTGGCCGCATTTTCTGTGTCGGGCGCAATTATGCCGCCCATGCCGCCGAGATGGGGGTCGAGGTCGACCGCGAAGCACCGTTTTACTTTACCAAATCCAGTATCAATGCGGTGCTGAGCGGTGCCAGCAGCCCCTACCCACCCGGCACCGAGAACTTTCACTATGAGATGGAACTGGCCCTGGCCATCGGCAGTCCGGTCTTTCGCGCCAGCCCTGAAGAGGCGCGCGCGGCGATCTATGGCTACGGCTGCGCCCTCGACATGACCCGGCGCGATCTGCAGATTCGCGAGCGCAAGAAACAGCGGCCCTGGGATCTGGGCAAGGATCTGGAACAGGGCACGGTCTTTGCACCGCTGACCAAGGCTGCCGACTGGGGCCAGGTCGCGGATCAACGCATCTGGCTGACCCTTGACGATGAGGTACAGCAGGACGCCACCCTGGCCGAGCTGATCTGGTCCACCGAAGAAATCATCTGCCATCTCTCGGGCTATTACCACCTGCGCCCCGGTGACCTCATCCTGACAGGAACCCCGGCCGGTGTGGGTCCTGCGATTGCCGGGCAAAAGATGGTGGGTGTAATCACCGGGTTGGCCCCGGTCTCTCTCAGCCTGACGACAGCCGAGTAGTCCCGCCTCAAACCTGGCCGCAAACAGAGATATCAGGTACGAAAGCAACAAGTTCATGTGCGCTCAGTCCATTCGCAAAGGGAGCTTTGCTTTGCATATTGGAGGCGAGACAGCATAGGCTATACCTGTATCAGTGCTGTAACCACGGGGGGAGGTTCTTGCATCGGCTGTGCGTTCGTGTCGCCACATCCGCCTGCAAAGAAGGATTGATATTCACAAGGTATAGTGTTGAGATGTATCAGGGCTACGCAAGTGCCTATGATTTTGTAACATAACCTATTGCCGGATCAGGCTGATCTTCTGACCGGCTAATTTCATGAGTGAAAAATGCATGATCCAGCATTGATAGTTACAAATGAACCCAATAGCAGAGGGCCAATCAGTTCGTTTAGAAAACTGAACTTGGTCACCTGAGATCAAAATGAAAAGAATCGAGCCGCCCGTTGCAACATTGTTATGTGATCGCGACAGGGTGGTAAAAATGAAGGTCAAAGGGAGGAACCATATGACCACTCGCAGAAAGCTTCTTGGAGCCGCTGGCGCCGCCGCCATCGCGACACTCTGTGCCACCCAGGCATTTGCTGACAACGTGACACTGAAACTGCACCAGTTTCTGCCAGCTCAGGCCAATGTGCCAAAGCTGATCCTGGACGTCTGGGCGGATAAAGTCGAAGCCGCATCCGGTGGTGAAATCACCATTGACCGCTATCCGTCGATGCAGCTGGGTGGCAAACCGCCAGAGCTGATGGACCAGGCAATTGATGGCGTCGCAGACATCGTCTGGACCGTTGTTGCCTACACGCCGGGCCGCTATCCTTCGACCGAAGTTTTTGAACTGCCCTTCATGATGACCAATGCCCGTGCCTCGTCGCACGCCTTTTGGGAAATGTTCGAAACGCACATGAAAGACGGCGAGTTCAAGGATCTGAAGGTTCTGGGAACCTGGGTGCATGGTCCCGGCCTCATCCACACCACAGATCCTGTTGCAAGTCCTTCAGATCTACAGGGCATGAAGATTCGCGGCGGTGGCCGTTCTGTAAACGCTTTGCTGACCCAGTTGGGTGCGACGCCCGTTGGCATGCCGGTTCCTGCCATCCCAGAAGGCCTGTCCAAAGGCGTGATCGACGGCACCACCATCCCATGGGAAGTCACCACCGCGCTAAAGGTGCCTGAGCTGGTCGAAAACCACACAGAGTTCACCGGCAAAGCACTGTATACGCTGACCTTTGTTCTGGCGATGAACAAAGAGCGTTATGAGGGCCTGTCCGACGCACAGAAGAAGGCCATTGATGACAACTCAGGCCTGGAATTCTCGATCTTTGCCGGCGGCGTTCAGGAAGATTCCGACGCTCCAGCACGTGAGTTCGCTCTGGATAACGGCAACAACGTCATCACTCTGGATCAGGATCAAACCACTGAATGGCGCGCCCTGGCACAGCCGATCTATAACGATTGGCTCGCGGATATGACGGAAAAAGGCATCGATGGTCAGGCGCTTCTGGACGAAGCGACCTACCTGATCGAAAAGTACACGCCACAATACGTGAAGTAAGCTAGAAATACAGTCAAAGGGCTGCGGCACAGGTTCTGCTGCGGCCCTTTGTGTATCATTGAAGGGTTTTCACCATGCACAAGCTCATGATGGGGCTGGCCAGATCGATGGCCATATTGGGCGGTATGGTCCTCTCTCTCCTGATCTTTCTGACCTGCCTGTCGATTATCGGCCGCCTGCTCAACGGCGCCTTTCACAGTGATGTGATGCAATCAATTGCACCGGGATTCTCAAACTGGATGGTCACCTGGGTAGGACCTATCAATGGCGACTTCGAACTGGTCGAGGCCGGCGTAGCATTTGCCATCTTTGCCTTTCTTCCCCTCTGCCAGATCTCTGCCGGTCATGCCGCAGTGGATGTGGTCGCCAATGCCTTTCCGCGTGGCGTCAACCGGTTCCTGCGCATGATAACCGAGTTGCTGTTTGCCGCAGTTCTGGTGCTGATCGCCTGGCGTCTTGCCGCGGGCACCATCAGCAAATTTGGCAACGGGGAAACGTCATTCCTGCTGGAATTTCAAATCTGGTGGGCCTTGGGCGCCAGTCTTTTTGGCGCCGTGGTCGCGGCCATAGTGGGCGTCTACATGGGTGCCGTACGCACCATCGAATTTTTTACCGGCCGTATCCAGGTTTGGGACGGCGTGGAGGGTGAACAGTGACTGCACTTGAAATTGGTATCGCCTCCTTTCCGGTTCTGATGATCCTGATCTTTTTGCGGGTGCCCATCGGATTGTCGATGTTCCTGGTCGGCCTCGGCGGTCTGATCATGGTCACCGACGGCACCCAGGTGGCCTTTGGACGCCTCAAAAGCGAGACCTACTCGACCTTTTCCTCCTATTCGCTGACCATCGTGCCGATGTTCCTGCTGATGGGGCATTTCGCAACGCTGGGCGGCATGTCAACGGCGCTGTTCAAAGCAGCCGAGGGCTTTCTGGGCCACCGCAAGGGCGGTGTTGCCATGGCCGCCATTGGTGCCTGCGCCGGCTTTGGCGCCATCTGCGGGTCTTCGCTGGCCACCGCCGCCACCATGGGCCGCGTCGCGCTGCCCGAACTGAAACAATACGGCTATGCTGGTGGCTTCTCAACAGCAACACTGGCAGCGGGCGGCACACTGGGCATTCTGATCCCGCCCTCGGTGGTGCTGGTGATCTATGCTATCCTGACCGAACAAAACATTGCCAAGCTGTTCCTCGCGGCCTTTATCCCCGGCCTGCTGGCCGCCATTGGCTATGTCATCGTGATCTCGATCTATGTGCGTCTCTACCCTGAATCTGCGGGCACACGACCTGCCATCGCTTGGGCAGAGCGTTTCGCCAATCTCGTCAAGGTCTGGCCAGTCCTGCTGGTCTTTGGTCTGGTGGTTGGCGGCATCTACGGCGGCTTGTTCACCCCAACCGAGGGCGCAGCAGTTGGGGCCTTTGGCACCGGGTTTATCGCCTGGATGAACGGTGGCTTGGATCGCCCCAATCTGGTCGACAGCTTTATGGTGACGGCACGTTCAACCGCGATGATCTTTTTCATCGTGCTGGGCGCCGGGTTCTATAATGGCTTTCTGGCCCTGACAAAGGTACCGCAGGAACTGGCGGATTTTGTTGTCAGCCAGGGTTTTAGCCCCTGGATGGTGCTGGCGCTGATCCTGGCCTTCTATCTAATCTTTGGCTGCCTGATGGATTCGCTGTCGATGATTCTGTTGACCATTCCAATCTTCTTTCCGGTGATTTCGGTGATGGATTTTGGCCTGCTGTCGCTGATCGACATGCAGGCGGATGCGGCGATGGAGGTGCTGCGCAACGGCGTGCCTGAAGGCATGGGAGCTGAGATGCTCACCTCGATACAAGAGGCCATCGCCACGGGCACCGAACTGACCCGCGAACAGATGAAGGAACTGGGCATTCGGGTCACCGAAGGTCGGGTCAACCGGATCGAGACAGAATATGTCGCCATCTGGTTCGGCATTCTGGTACTCATCGTGGTCGAAGTTGGCCTGATCACACCGCCGGTTGGCATGAACCTGTTCATCATCAACGCGATGGATCGAAAGACCAAAATGATCGACACCTACAAGGCGGTGATGTTCTTTGTTGCCTCCGACATCATCCGTGTCATCATTCTTGTTGCCTTCCCCTTTATCACCCTGCTGCCGCTGCTGCTGTTATACTAGGAGCCCGGCCACAGGACGTAAAACATCGCCCTTCTCCAGCCCCGCTGGGGAAGGGTTTTTTGTGCAAAGCTGTTTGAAAGATCTCCCTGCCAAAGCTAGGGTGTCTCACCAGCCGCGCAGGAAAAGGAGTTAAGATGTCACAACAGGTTAGCCAAACCGCAAGCAGCAGCTTTGTGCATGAAATCCGCGTCGGTTGGGGGCACTGCGATCCGGCCAAGATTGCCTATACCGGCCATCTGCCCGGCTTTGCCCTGGAGGCTATTGATGCCTGGTGGGAGCACCACCTGAATGGCGACGGCTGGTTTCAGATGGAGCTGGATCGCGGCACCGGAACCCCCTTTGTCAGCATGAATTTAGAGTTCCGCTCACCCGTCACCCCGCGCCACAGGCTGCACTGTGAGGTCTGGCCCGCAGCGCTGGGCACCAAATCCGTGACCTTCCGGGTCGATGCCCGACAGAACGGCACCTTATGTTTTGAGGGGCGGTTTACCTGCGTCTTTATCGATCCGGCTGAGTTCAAAGCACGGCCTGCTCCCGCTGATTACCGCACCGTGATCGAGGCCAATCTGCGCCCGGAATAGTAGCAGGAATACTCAGGGCTTACAGCGCTTCGCGCAGCCAGACCGCGCCAAACTCAACCCGCGCCAACCCAGAAAAACGGGCAACACGCTCCAGCTCAGACTCAAGCCGTTTGATCCGCGCAGGCGTGAATTTCACGCCGCGCTCGGGCCAGAGTGCCGTCACCCGCAGGCAATCTGCCGCGCGGTCCGCCTTGATGTCGACACGTCCCACCAGACGCGCACCTTCCAGCAGCGGGAAGACGTAATAGCCATAAATGCGCTTTGGCGCCGGGGTGAAAACCTCAATCCGGTAGTGAAAGCCAAACAGCCGTTCAGCGCGTTTGCGATCCCGCAACATGGGATCAAACGGGCTAAGCAGTCGCATCCGGCCAGGAGCAGGCCCCAGGTCCTCAGCCTCCGCGATGACATCCGGGCGGGCAAAGTGTTTGCGCAGGCTGCCATCTGCCGCCTCGACCTCGATCTCTTCGATCTCACCACGCGCCTTGGCCGCCTGGCACCAGTCCCGCGCCTCAGTGGCCGAGGCGGTATCCCAAAAGGCCGCAAGCTCGCCAGAAGTGGCAAAGCCAAGCCGGTCCAGCGCATTGTTACACAGCCATTCCAACGTCGCTGCGGCCTCTACCGGATCCGCCGGCGCATGCAGGCCTTCGTCAATCACCCGCTCGGTCAGGTCATAGCGTTTCTGAAACCCCGCCCGCCCAACGACGGTCAACGCGCCGGTACGCCACAGGTATTCCAGCGCTGTTTTTGACGGGTGCCAGTCCCACCAGCCCCCCGAGCTCTTTTT
>JAWUWF010000047.1:0-17821 GCA_034111985.1 Pseudophaeobacter sp. | reverse complement strand
CCCCCCCGCTGCAGCGTATAACGCCAAAGGAGCTGAAACTGTTCAGCCTTGCTGGTCTACGCCGCAGACGTCCCGGACACAGCGGAGACCTCGAAAGGTACTTTTGGGGTCTCAACAGCTGTAAAGTCTTTGCAAGCTTGCCCTCTTCGCCCCGCGTAGGCGCGGCGCCACCCCCAACAAAGAAGTGACATCCCATTGGGGATGTTGTGGAATTGGCGGGAGCGCTCACTCTTTGGTCTTCTTCCCAGCGGAGGAGCAGCCTTGACCCACCTGCCACCCAAACATCGCGCGGCAGGTGAGGCAACCAAGACAATGGCCAAGGGCCAGCCAAAGGACGAAATCTCAAGCCACGCAGACACCGTCTGGCTGCTAATTCCTACCGTCCTGAGACCCGCGATCAAAGGCACAAGCCACAAACCCCGAGAGGATCAGGGGGACCACAGCGGGAGCTAAACGAACGGGGGGGAGCAGGACTTCCTAGTTAAGGGCATAAAGCACAGCTCAAATTACATTCCACACGCGGAATACATCTATCGCAGACCTACAACACGCCCTGTCAGCCAGCCAAGACTATCCTCGGTTCGCGTTGTTGATGGTGTATATTCCGCACTCACCCAGCCCTGATACCCGCTGGTATCAATGGCACGGAACAGAGCATCAAAATCCATCGGCCCGGTTCCCGGTTCACAGCGCCCTGGCGCGGCACCAATCTGAACATGTACCGCCCGGCTGCCAAATGCGTCCCAAACCTGAGCCGCATCACCATGGATCATCTGAGCATGGTAGGCGTCGTATTGCAGCCCGACATTGGGCCGGTCCACCGCATCCAGCACCTCGATGGCAAGGTTGTAGTCATCCAGGAAATAGCCCGGCTGGTCGCCAGCATTCAGCGGCTCGATGGTAAACTGCTGGCTAGGCGCATAGTCCGCCGCCCAGCGCAGGTTCTCGACAAAAGTCTCGCGGGCCTCATCTCCCTTGGCGTAGCCTGCCATGACATGGATAAGGCCAACATCCAGCACATCGCCGTAGCGTAACACCCGGCGAATATCGCGCTGGAACCGGTCCGTGCCGCCGGGCTTGGCCGCATAGCCCGGCTCTCCACCGGTGTAATTCGGCGGCGGGGCATTGATCAGCAGCAGCTCCAGCCCATTGGCCAGCAGCGCCCGCTGCGTTTCCTTGGCCGCAAACTCGTAGGGCGACAGGATCTCTACCGCCGTAAATCCAGCAGCAGCGGCGGCCGTGAAACGCTCCAGATAGGGCAGCTCAGCAAAGAGCATTGTGATGTTCGCCGCAAATCTTGGCATTCCATAGACCTCCTGTCTGTAATTCCCGTTGATTTAACGGTTTCACACCCACCGCGCCAAGCAGAGAAAACAACGCATTCTTTCTAACTATCCCGCGCCGCAGCACGGCGGCCATGACGAGACCCAGGACGGGGGCATAGTCTGGTGTTCTCTGACCGCAAAGGTTGACTGTAAGGGGACGGCTTAGGGCAATTCGTCCGATGGGATCACCGGAAAGAACACCCCCGAAGACCACAGACCGAACCAACCCTCATGATGCGCACCCAGCTCCACCAGGCGGTAAAAGCTCTTGCGATCAATCAGCGCTTCCAGATCGGCGCGCACCAGCACATAGGGCGAAGGCTCCCCGGTTGTGGCGTCTCGTTCAACGCGAATCGGGTGCTCAGCGCCTGCAACCATTTGATCTCCCACATGAGTGGTAAAACTGAGGACCTGCGCCTCTTCGGCGCCTGCGGCCTCGAAATCAACTGCAACAAACGGCGCGTCATCGACAATGATGCCAACCTTCTCGACCGGGGTGACCAGAAAATATTTGCCTTCTTCGCGCTTCAGGATCGAAGAGAACAGCTTGACCAACTCGAAGCGCCCGATGGGTGTCCCCAGGTAAAACCAGGTGCCATCGCGGGCGATCCGCATGTCCAGGTCGCCACAAAAGGGCGGGTTCCACAGATGCACCGGCGGCAATCCGCCTTTGCCGCCCGCCTTTCCTGCAGCCTTTATCGAGGCCGCCAGCCCATCTGCCGATGGTGTCACAGTTTTTTGTCCACTCATTGCTTTTGCCATTTCCCTGAACCGCGATACAGTACCACCATATATCCGCCGTGAAAGGAATGTCATGTCCGAACCCGACGATCTGCTGGCCGCCATCGAAGCTCTGGAAGCAAAGCTGCAACTGGCACGGGATTCGATCACCCGCCGTTTTATCGGACAGGAGAGGGTCGTTGACCTGACACTGGCCACATTGCTCTGCGGCGGCCATGGGTTGCTGGTGGGCCTGCCCGGCCTCGGCAAAACCCGGCTGGTGGAAACCCTGTCAACCGTGATGGGACTGGACGGCAAGCGGGTGCAATTCACCCCCGACCTGATGCCCGCCGATATCCTGGGCTCCGAGGTGCTGGACACCACGGCGGATGGCAGCCGTGCCTTTCGCTTTTTGCCCGGCCCGGTGTTTTGCCAGCTTCTGATGGCGGATGAGATCAACCGCGCCAGCCCACGCACCCAATCAGCGCTGCTGCAGGCGATGCAGGAACGCCAGGTCACCGTCGCGGGCGAAGACCGCCCCCTGGGCCTGCCCTTCCATGTGCTGGCGACGCAAAACCCGATCGAGCAGGAAGGCACCTATCCGCTGCCCGAAGCCCAGCTGGACCGGTTTCTGTTTCAGATCGATGTGCCCTACCCCACCCGCGATACCGAACGCGACATCCTGCTCAGCACCACCGGCCTTGAGGACGGCGCGGCGCATCAGGTGTTTACCGCCGATGAGCTGATCGCCGCCCAGACCCTGCTGCGGCGCATGCCAGTTGGCGAATCAGTGGTGGAGATGATCCTGGATCTGGTGCGCGCCTTCCGCCCGGATGAGCCGGGCGTCTCTGAACAGGTGGCCCAGACCGTGGCCTGGGGGCCGGGACCGCGCGCCGCACAAGCGCTGATGCTGGCGGTCCGGGCCCGCGCTCTGTTGCAAAACCGCCTCGCGCCCAATGCCGAAGACGTGCTGGATATGGCACTGCCGGTGCTCAGCCACCGTATGCAGCTCAGCTTTGCCGCCCGGGCCCGTGGTGACAGCCTCAGCGATTTGATCAGCCGCACGGCCGCAGATCTGGCCCAAAACGGCATCGCCGCATGAGGCAGGCCGCCACCACAAGGGCCGCCGCCACAGAGCCCGCCGCCACAGTCACCGAGACCAAAGCCGCCCAGCTGCGCCAAGAGGCAGAAGCTGCGGCCAGTGCTCTGCCGCCGCTCTTGGTGCAGGCACAACAGCTGGCCGGATCGGTGCTGAGCGGCGAACACGGACGGCGCCGCGCCGGTATGGGTGATGATTTTTGGCAATATCGCCCGCTGCAACAGGGCGACAGCCGACAGATGGTGGACCACCGTCGCTCGGCCCGCGGGGATGTGCAATTTGTCCGCGAACGTGAGCTACAGATTGCCCAGACAGTGCATCTCTGGGTCGACCAGGGTGCCTCGATGCGCTTTGCCTCAACGCCCGAGCTGCCAGCAAAAATCGACCGGGCGCGGCTGATCGGCCTGGCCCTGTCGATCCTGATGCTGCGCGGCGGCGAACGCGTTGGCCTCACCGGCGGCAGCCTGCCCCCGCGCCGCGGCAATCTGCAGGTACTGCGTCTGGCCGCCGCGCTAAGTGAGGATCAAACACAGGACTACGCGCCGCCCGAAGACCGCGCCATGGCGCCCCATGCCCGCGCGCTGTTCATCTCAGACTTTCTCGGGCCGTTCGAGCCGCTGGAGCGCGCCTTGTCCAAGGCGGCGGATCGCGGTGTGCGCGGTGTGCTATTGCAGGTTCTCGACCCGGCAGAAGAGCGTTTCCCCTTTGCCGGTCGCACCCGGTTTGAGAGCGTCACAGGCGGGCTCAGCCATGAAACCCTCAAGGCCGCCGCGCTGCGCGCGCCTTATTTGGAACGGTTGAGCGAACGGCGCGACGCACTGGAGCGCCTGTGCCGCGCCGCCGGCTGGCGCATTGGTCAGCACCACAGCAATGACAGCGCATTATCTGCCCTGATGTGGCTCTATCACGCAATGGATCGGGGCCAGCTATGACAGTGATTGCAGGCATTGGCTTTGCCGCGCCCTGGCTGCTGCTGGCCCTGCTGGCCCTGCCGATCCTGTGGATCCTGCTGCGGGCGGTGCCACCTGCGCCAAAGCGACAGATCTTTCCTGCCGTCACGCTATTGCTGGGCCTGTCAGATCAGGACAGCCAGTCCGACCGCACCCCCTGGTGGCTCTTGTTGCTGCGCCTAATGGCCGTGGCCGCAGCCATCATCGGCTTTGCCGGCCCTGTGCTGAACCCGGCCCGCGACACCCAGGGCTCCGGCCCACTTGTGCTGGTGCTGGATGCCACATGGGCCGGGGCGCCCAACTGGCAAGAGACCCAGGCCCAGATCACCACCCGGCTGGAAGAAGCCGGCCGCGCCAATCGCCCCGTGGCGCTATTGCGGCTGACGGCGCCAAAGGTGCTGCAATTTCAGGCGGCCTCAACCTGGCTGCAGCAATTGCCCGGAATTACCCCTCTGCCCTGGCAGCCGGGCCCCGACCAGATCACCGCCGCACTGGACCATCTGACAGCCAGCGACAGCGCTTTCGACAGCCTCTGGTACAGCGATGGTCTCGCCTATGACGGACAACAGGATCTCACCGCAGCCCTGACATCACGCGGGGCGGTGACTGTTGTGTCCGCGGGCCTGCCCGTGTTTGGCCTGCTTCCCCCCAGCGTCAGTGACGGTGCTTTAGAGCTCACAGTGCTGCGCAGCCAGGCCTCAGATCATAGTATTTCTGGTCAAAACCAAGCGCCGCAAGAGCTGCTGCTGCAGGCGCGTGGCCGCGATCCCGGTGGCACCCAACGCAGCCTGACGCAGGCCACTGTCGTGTTTGAACCCGCAGCGCTGAGCAGCAGCGTAAAGCTTGCGCTGCCGGCCGAGCTGCGCGCCCGCATCGAGCGGTTTGAGCTGACAGATCAGCGCTCTGCCGGCGCGGTGGCGCTGAGCGACGACAGGTTGCGCCGCCGTGAGGTGGCGCTGATCACCTCGGGCGCCGAGGATGAAGGCCTGGCCCTGTTGTCGCCGCTGCACTATCTGCGGCAGGCCCTGAAACCCAGCGCCGACCTGCTGGAAGGTGCGTTGATCGACATTCTGCCCGCCAACCCCGATGTCATCGTGCTGGCAGATGTGGCCCGGCTCTCGCCTGAGGCCGAGGACCGCCTGATCGCCTGGGTCGAGGAGGGGGGACTGTTGCTGCGCTTTGCCGGGCCACGCCTGGCCGCCAGCGACACCGCCCGCACAGCCGAGGAAGCGCTGATGCCGGTGCGGCTGCGCATTGGCGGTCGCAGTATCGGAGGCGCCATGAGCTGGGGCGCGCCAAAGACCCTGGCACCGTTCCCTGAGGGGTCTCCCTTCTTTGGCCTGACCATCCCGCAGGAGGTCTCGGTCTCGTCGCAGGTGGTGGCGCAGCCAGATCCCAGCCTTGCCACCCGCGTCATTGCCGCCCTTGAGGATGGCACCCCGCTGGTCACCCGCAAGGTGCTGGGGCAGGGGCAGGTTGTGCTGTTTCATGTCACCGCCAATGCGGAATGGAGCAGCCTGCCGCTGTCGGGGCTTTTTATCCGCATGCTGGAACGGCTGACGGTCTCCTCTGCGGCCAAAACCCCCGAAGCGCAAAGCCTTGAGGGCACCACCTGGCAGCCGGTGACGGTGTTGGATGGCTTTGGCCGCAGCGCCGAGGCCACGGCCCTGCCCGGCGTGTCCGGCCCCGACCTGATAGCGGCTGCGGCCGGCCCGGCGCTGCACCCTGGCCTGTATCAAAGCGACGGGCGCAGTCTGGCGCGCAACACGCTGCGCCCCGGTGACAGCCTGACCCCCGCCAGCTGGGGCTCTGCGGTCTCGCAGGCCAGCTATGACACAGGGCAAGAACGCGCCCTTACAGGGCTTTTGTTGGGTCTGTCGCTGGGACTGCTGGCCCTGGATGTCCTGGCAACGCTTTTTGTCAGCGGTCTGTTGCGACGCCCGCAAAGTGTTGCGATGATCGCGGCACTCGGTCTTGGCCTCACGCTGGCAAGCCAGTGGCCAACCCCGCTGCAGGCACAGACAACAGCGCCGCCCCAGAGTCAGGCAACACCCTCTGAGACCGCAAGCCCCCCAGAACATGTTGATCGCGCCGCTGAACTGACGCTGGCCCATGTGGTGACTGGAAATGCAAAAATAGATCGGGTTGCGCTGGCCGGCCTGCAGGGCCTGTCTGATACCCTGTTTTTCCGCACCTCTGTTGAGCCTTCCAACCCAGTCAGTCTGAATCTGGAGCAAGACGATCTGGCGCTCTATCCGCTGCTCTACTGGCCAATTACGGCGCAACAGCCGCTGCCCTCTGCTGCGGCCTATGCCCGGCTCAACACCTATCTGCGATCAGGTGGCATGATCCTTTTTGACACCCGCGATGCAGATTATGCCGCCAGTGGCGCCGCAAGCCCCGCTGCCCGCAGATTGCAGCAACTGGCCGTGCCTCTGGATATTCCGCCGCTGGAGCCGGTGCCCAGCGACCATGTCCTAACGCGGGCCTTTTACCTGCTGCAGGATTTCCCCGGCCGCCATGCGCGCGGGGCACTCTGGGTCGAAGCAGCACCGCCAGGCGCCGAACAAATCGAAGGCATCCCCTTTCGCGATCTCAACGACGGGGTGACCCCGGTGGTGATTGGTGGCAATGACTGGGCCTCGGCCTGGGCGGTGGATGCCAATGGCAGACCGCTGCTGCCCGTCGGGCGCGGCTATTCCGGTGAGCGCCAGCGTGAGCTGGCCTTTCGTTTTGGCGTCAATCTGGTGATGCATGTGCTCACCGGCAACTACAAATCTGATCAGGTCCATGTGCCGGCCCTGCTGGAACGGCTGGGACAATAGGGGCGGATTTGATGACACAGGTATTTCTCTTTGACCCGCTGCTGCCCTGGCCTGTGCTCTGGGGCCTTACCGCGCTGACCCTGACAAGCATCGCCCTCGCCACCTGGTACCGCCTGCCGGGATGGGTGCTGCGCGGGCTTGCGGCGCTCTGCCTGCTGGGCGCTCTGATGGGGCCGCTGTCACAGACAGAGAACCGAACCGCCCTCAGCGACATCGTGCTGGTGGCCGTGGATGACACTGCCAGCCAGCATCTGTCAGATCGCCAAAGCCAGGTCGCGGCGGCGCGCGACAGGCTGGAACAACAGCTGGCAGATCGCCCCAATACCGAGACCCGCTGGATCACCCTGAAAGACGGCACAGGCGATACCGGCACCGCCCTGATGGAGGCGATCTCGCACGCACTGGCGGATGAGCCACAGGGGCGGGTTGCCGGCATTATCGCCCTGTCGGATGGTCAGGTGCATGACGCTGATCATGCGCTTAGCCTGCCAGCGCCAATGCATCTGCTGCAGACCGGCAAAGCGCGCGACTGGGATCGTCGCCTGATTGTGCGCAACGCGCCGGCCTTTGCCATTATCGGCGAGCCTGTCACCCTGACCCTGCGCATCGAAGACCAGGGCGCGGCCCCTGAGGGTCTGCGATCCGCGCCGCTGGAGATATCCGTTGATGGCGGCGCACCCCAGCGCTTCACTCTGCCCCTGGGGGTGGATTTCGACCTGCCCCTCACCCTGCCCCATGGTGGCCGCAACGTGATCCGCTTTTCCACCCCTGAGGTGCCGACAGAGCTGACCGATCGCAACAATGCCGCCTTGGTGCAGATCAATGGCGTGCGCGACCGGCTGCGGGTGCTGCTGGTCTCGGGCGAGCCACATCCCGGCGGGCGCACCTGGCGCAATCTGCTGAAGTCCGACAGCTCGGTTGATCTGGTGCATTTCACCATTCTGCGTCCCCCCGAAAAACAAGACGGTGTGCCGGTGGATGAGCTGTCGCTGATCGCCTTTCCCACCCGTGAGCTGTTTCTGGAAAAGATCGAAGACTTTGATCTGATCATCTTTGACCGCTACAAACGCCGCGGCATTCTGCCCGCCATCTATCTCGACAATGTCGCCAACTATGTGGAGCAGGGCGGTGCCGTTCTGGTGGCGGCGGGGCCCGATTTTGCCAGCGCCGATTCGATCTATCGCTCCCCATTGGCGCGGGTCCTGCCAGCCGCACCAACTGCGCGCGTCTTTGAGCAGGCCTATCGCCCCAAAGTCACCGAACTGGGTCATCGTCATCCGGTCACTGCCGGACTGGAACAGGGCCAAAGCGAGTCTCCTGCCTGGGGCAGCTGGCTACGCCAGATAGACGTCACCGCGCCCCAGGGCCATGTGGTGATGCAGGGCGTCGATGAGAGGCCGTTGCTGGTGCTTAACCGGGTTGCCGAGGGACGCGTGGCGCTGCTGGCCTCGGATCACGCCTGGCTCTGGAGTCGCGGCTATCAGGGCGGCGGGCCACAGCTGGAACTGCTGCGCCGTCTGGCGCACTGGATGATGAAAGAGCCCGAACTGGAAGAGGAAATGCTCTGGGCCGAGGCCACGGGCCAAAACATGCAGATCTTTCGCCGCCGCATGGAGGGCACGGCTGGCCCGCTGGTGATCACAGCACCTGATGGCAGCGAGACCACGCAAACGATGCAGGAAACGGCGCCCGGGCTGTGGGAGGCCAGCCATATTGGTGCCGGGCCCGGATTGTACCGGCTGCGCGAGGGCGAGGTGCATGCGGTCATCGGGTTGGGGCCCGCCGCGCCGCGTGAGTTTCAGCAAACCATCGCCACCGGCGCTATTCTGGCGCCAGTCCTGCAGCCCCTACGTGGCGGCACATTGCGTATCGAGGACGGGTTGCCGCGGCTACGGGACGTAAAGCCGGGACGCCCCGCCGCCGGACGCGACTGGATCGGGCTGACGCCACGCGGCGCCTATGAGACCGTGTCGGTGTCGCAAATCCAGTTGCTGCCCGCCTGGCTGAGCCTGTTGCTGGTGGCAGGGTTCATCATCGCGGGCTGGTTGCGGGAAGGGCGACGTTAGGCCAGTCCGTCAGGCGGGCGGGCGGTAAATAGACCAATCAGCAATGGTTGGCAGTGACGTAACCTTACAAACCCGGCGTATCAATCTGCACCGACACAGCGGCGCTCTGACCAGCGCCATCGACCACCACCAGATGCGCATAGCCCCGCCCCGGGTATGGCACCTCAAATTCGCGCTGGCGTTGCCCCTTGGACAGCACCCGCCCATCCGCCAGCAGGGCAAAGGGCGCTGTGCCGCCGCGCAGCTTCACCACCAGAGGCTCGCCGCGCAGCGCCAGCCCTGCGCCATCTGGCGGAAACAACAGTTGTGGTGCCAGCGCCGCATCCGAGAAAACAGCATCGCGGGGGCGAAACCGACGCAGCGGCAGCGGCAGCTCAGCTGCACTGACGATCAGCGTCGCCGGGGGTGGGGGCGGAAAGGTTGCTATCTCTGGCTTCAGGCGGCCAAAGGCCTCGAACAGCACCGGCGCTGCCAAATCACCGCCAAAGGCCCCCGGCACCGGCGTACCATCTGCCCGCCCCATCCAGACTCCGATCACGTGCTGGCCGTCCCAGCCAATGGCCCAGGCATCGCGATGGCCATAGGAGGTTCCGGTTTTGTAGGCGAGCGTGCCAGCCCGCGCCCCCGGGGGTGGCACCACACCGCGCAGAATGTCGCCCAGCTGCCAGGCTGCTACCTGCGACAGGATCCGGGGGAGGGTTTCAAAGGGAACACTCTGATCGTGGCGCAGGCGCAGTCCCTGACCGCCCGCCGCAATCCCGGCATAGATCTGCACCAGATCCTGCAGCGAGGTGCCAATGCCACCCAGACTGATCGCCAATCCGGGCTTGCCGCCCGGCAGCTCCGGTCTGGCACCACCCCGAAGCAGAGTTGCGAGTAACTGCGCCGGGCCGATCTCGCGGGTCAGGCGCACCACTGGAATATTCAGCGAGATTTGCAGCGCCTCACGCACCCGGATATCGCCGCGAAATTGCCCGTCAAAATTCTGCGGCGCATAGCCATCAAACTCAACCGGGCCATCGTGGATCAGGCTTTCGGGATGCACCAGCCCTGCCTCAAAGCTGAGGCCATAAATCAGCGGTTTCAGGGTTGAGCCCGGCGAGCGCAGCGCCTGCGTCATATCGACAAACCCCTGCCGTGCGCTGTCAGCAAAATCAGGCGAGCCTACCGAAGCAATAATCTCTCCGGTTTGGTGATCGACCGCCAAAAGCGCCGCTGAAATCTGCGGTCCGGCCCGGGTTGCCGCCTCGGCCAGCAAGTGCTGCATCTTTGCCTGCACCTGAGCGTCCAGCGTCAGGGACAGGCGGGGGGCAGCCGGGCGGCTGGCCACCACGCGATCCGACAGATGCGGCGCCAGCCGCGGAAAAGCGCGCAGCCGACGCGGCAGGGAGGCCTGTGATGCCGTGGCCACCTCGGCCGCGCTCAGCAATCCTGCCTCTTCCAGTCGCGCCAAAACCCGGTCCCGGGCCATGGCTGCCGCCTGCACAGCGCGATCCGGGCGACGGCGTTCCGGGGATTGCGGCAGGGCAATCAGCAGCGCCGCCTGTGACGGGGTCAGACGCATGGGCGCCTTGCCGAACCAGGCATAGCTTGCCGTCCGCACTCCCTCGATATTGCCGCCATAGGGCGCGTGGGTCAGGTAGAGTTCGAGGATTTGCCGCTTTGACAACCTGCGTTCCAGCGCCAGCGCCAGCCGGATCTGACGCAGCTTGCCCGCCCAGCGCCCGGTGGTGCCATCCTCCAGCAGCCGCGCCAATTGCATCGTCAGGGTTGATCCGCCAGACACCGCGCGCCCATGCCATATGGCCTGCCCCACAGCGCGCAGCATCGCAAGTGGATCAACCCCGGCATGGGACTGGAACCGCTTGTCCTCATAGGCGATAAGCATCGCCAAAAAGCGCGCATCTACCTGTTCCAACTGCGGCGCCATGCGCCAGATGCCATTCCCCACAGGATAGACCCGCAACAGTGCCCCGTTACGGTCCAGAACCTCGGTTGAGGTTTCCGCCAGCGTCACCGGCAAAACGGTGCTGGCGATCCATTTATCAAATCCTTTGAGCCCGGCCATCACGGCCACAGCAACAAGGATCAGCGCGAGGCCCCAAAGACGCCTGTTGCGGCGCACAGGTTTGGCGGGCACAGGTTTGAGGAGCACAGGCCTGAGACGAAGGGGCCTGAGACGAAGAGGCGCGCGCGCCTTGGGGGTTGCGCGCTGGCTCACCGGACCTCAACCCGCCCGGCGGCGGTATGGGCGCGATAGGCTGGACGGTACATATCCTCGACCTGAGCGGCAGGATGATGGAACACACCCGGTGTCACCGCACGGCTGATATAGGCCAAAATCACCGGTTTGGAGGTCTTCAGATCAACCGCTGCCAAAAACCTATCACTGCGGAACTCGGCGTGCTCGGCCTCGGTGGGTTTGAGCCAGTCGAGATCGCGCAGATCGCCCGAGCGCAGCAGGTTCGGGTTGTCGATCTCGATACCCGCTGGCAGAGGATCATTGACCATCAGCCGTGCCCCGGTATTTTCATGCGGCGTGATGCGCAAAACGGTGACAAAGCGCTCGCCTACAGTAAAACTGTCGCCCGCAAGTTGCTGGCCTTCAAGACTGTAGTGGCTGCGCGCGATGGTATAGCCGTAGCCACCAGCGGCCGGGGAGACCTCCGGCACACCCAGAGTGGTCAGGGTCAGATCCGTGGCGGCGCCTGTGGCGCTGGAGATCGCCATATCGACAGAGGCCTGCCCGCCCTCGATCCTGACAAAGGGAGCCTGAGTAGGTTGCCCGTTGACCAACAGCCCCGAGGCCTCGGGTGTTTTGATCAGCGCATGGGCCGCCAGCAGGGTCCAGGCGGCTTCTTGCGTCGACATCTGAGCGGTGCTGGAGGTCACGCGGCGGGTCAAGGCATCCGGGTTGATAGCCTCCGAGCCCGCCTCAACCACCAGCGCCAGAACGCCTGCGGCATCGCGGCGGTGGGTGCCATAATCCGCCCGCCAGAGGGGGCGCTCCTCTTCGTCGATTTGCAGCAATTCTGCGGCGCGGGCAAACATCCGGTCAGCCCGGCGCTGGTCGCCATAGGCCGCCAGAGCAGCGCCAAGCTGCGCCGCCGCCAGAGGCGTGGCAAAGGCCTTGGCTTTCACATCCGCATAGTAGCGCAGATCGCCCATTGCCGCAGCCCCTTCGCGTGCCAGAACCAGGAGCGCATAGGCCACGTCCTCACCACCGTGATCAAAATCGGAGGCATAGTTAAGGCGGTTGCGCAGATTGTCCATGGCGCGCACAAAGGCCCCTTCTGGCACAGCGTGTCCCTGCGCCTTCGCCCGCGACAGGAAGTCAGAGGCATAGGCATCCAGCCAGAAATCGCCGCTTTCAGCCCGCCAGAGGCCAAAGGCCCCATTGCTGGCCTGCCGCGTCAGCACGCGCTGGATTGCCGATTGAATCCGGGCCTCAACCAGTGGTCCCTTGCCCAGCCCCAAGGACTGCGCAACGGAGGACAGATAGAGCAGCGGCAGCGCCTTTGAGGTCACCTGCTCGGTGCAGCCATAGGGATACTGATCAAGGCTCTGCAACAGGCCCGGCACGTCGAATTTGGCCAGGGGACCTGCCGACAGGACCGCGCTGGCCGTGCCCGGTCTGAGACCGGCAAAGACATCATCAGTAAACTGAAAACTACTGCCCTGTTGCAGGCTAAAGCGCCGGGTGGTGGCCACCACCGGGTCATTGGCCCGCACTGGCAGCCGCAGGTTTTGGCGCAGCACCTTGCCGTCGGGCGTGGTCAGCGACAGCATTACCTCAGGGTCGCCAACGCCAATGGCCGTCACTGGCAATTCAAGCACCGCCTTACCCTGCTCACCAAGCACCACCGCGACAGGCAGTTGGCCCAGCGCGATCCCCTCGCCCAGCACCTGCGCCGAAAGCGCCATCTCGCCGGCAGGGCCATCCGCATGCACCATCTCGATACGCATCCGGCTTTGGTCGCCCGGCGCAAGGAAGCGGGGCAGAGACGCCGTCACCACAACAGGGTCGCGTACCAGCATATCGGCCTCGGCCTGACCTACCGACTGTTTGGACCAGGCCACAGCCATCAGGCGTACGGTGCCATTAAAGGCCGGCAGGTCCAGCGGCAGGGCAACCGCGCCACTGGCATCCACCTGCAGCGGGCCGGAAAAGAACGCCACCAGATCCTGAGTGGGCGGCGGCGATTGCATCTGCATACCGCGATCCGCGTCACCTCCCGAACGGATCTGCCCCAGCGCGCCATTGCCCGGATCAATCAAGCGGCCATAAAGGTCACGCAATTCCATGCCAAGACGGCGCTGGCCGTGGTAGTACCCGCTTGGGTCCGGGCTTTTGAAGCCCGTGAGATTGAGAATGCCAAGATCCACCGCTGCAACGGTCAGCCAGACCTCAGCGCCGGGTTGGGCACCACTGACAGCAATGCGTGCGACCTCAGTGCTGCGCGGGCGTGCGACCTCGGGCACCTCTATCAAAACCTGCAAGTCCTGACCGGGCTGGTCCACTTTGGCATGCACCAGGCCCAGCGCCCGCGTCGGAGTGCGCGTGTCCTTGCCGGTAAGCGGCTGCAGCATCATCGCGGTGACATAGGCGCCACTGCCCCAGTCTTTGGTGACAGAGAGCGGGATCACCACCTCGCCCGCGTCGACATCACCTGCCTCGACCTCAACCGCGTGGCGCTCGATCACCCGGTTGGAGAGCACTGAAATCAAGGCTGTGCCTGCGTTTTGCGGCACCAGCCGCAGCTGGGCGGTGTCGCCGGGCTGATAGCTGTCGCCGTCCAGCGACAGCTCCAGCCGGTCCGGTGTGGCTGAGCCATCGGCGGGCGCATACCAGCCGGCATAAAAGTCTACAGCCGCCGCGACATAGTCACCATCAAGCCGCTCCACCACCAGCTCGTACTGGCCCCAGTCGGTGGGGGTGGACAGTATAAAGGGTGTGTCGCCCAGCAGGGCCTCACCGGTGGCGATGCTCTTGCGCCGGGTGCTCGGCTCCCAGTTCCAGTTGCCATAGAGCTGATACCAGTGGTAGCGAGTCTCGATCCGGTTCAGGCTCCATTTCACCCGCATGGGTCTCGGCGTCAGCTGCGCAGACAGCGCGACCAGCTCAAACCCGGCCTCGGTGCCCTCTGCCACGACCTCGTCAAACAGCGGTCTGATACCCAGGATCGGCCCAGCCGGGCTAACCGGCAGGTTGAGACTGCGTTCCACCGGACGCCCAGAGCCATCGGTGAGCCGGGTGGTGAGGACCGCTTCCAGCGGCATACCTGCGGCCTCGATCTTGGGCAGTTCAACCCTGAGGCGGGCAATACCTTTGGCGTCGGTCTCATCGCCACCAAAATAGCGGCTTTGGCTGTCGCGTGGCGCGTCATAGCGGCCAAACCTGTAGCCCGGCCATTTCTCCAGCGCGGTGACAGGCCGCAGGCGCAGATCGCCATCAATGCCCAGCCCTGCACCAGGTGCGCCAAAGAGATAGCGCGCGCTGATCTCCAGTTGCGCCCATTCGCCGGGCCGCAGGGCGGCCGCATTGGCGACGCTTTGTTCAAAATCAATCCGTTCGGGCAGGAAATCCTCTACCAGGATCTGGCGGCTGGCCAGCGCCGGGGCTTTGACATCGCTCTTGACCTCGAGCCGCCAGGTGCCACGTGGCGCCGAAATCCCCACAGGTAGCGCAAAGACATGTCCGCCCATCTTGCCGCCGGCGGACAGATGTCGGCTGTATTCCACCCCGTCAGGCCGGGTCAGAATGGCGGTGAGGGGCAGGCCCTCGATGGCCTGAGCTGTGCCATCACGCGACAAAGCGGTCACATGGATCGCCTCGCCGGCGCGATAGGCGCCACGGTCTGTCGCCAGAAAGACATCCACCGGACCCGGCGCCGGGCGTCCCTCAACACCACGGTCTGACAGGTCAAAGGCGGCATCTTTCAGGGACAGAAAGGCAAAATCACCCTCGCCCTGATCATCCTCACCCTGACGGGCCAGCACCATGGCGGGAGCCGCACCACCGCGCCCCCGCGCCAGTCCCGGCGCAAAATGGGCATAGCCGGTGGCATCGCTGGTGGCCTTGCCCAGCACCGCATTGGCGTTGGAAATCAGCGTGACCTCAACGCCGGGCCGGGCCAAGGCATCCGAGAGGCCCTGAATTTGCACATGTAGCCCATCACTGCCGGACATGGTGCTGAGCCCCAGATCGGTCAGCACAAACCACTGGGTGGCGCCGGGATCTTCATAGGGGTCAGCGCCTGCAATACGGGCCGAAAGCGCGTAGATGCCAACCGGCTGGTCCGCGATGGCCTCGGCCAGCGGCAGACGGGTAATCATGTCGCGGTTCAGCTCGTTTTGCAGCACCGCGCTGCCGGTCCAGACCTCCTCGGCGATATCACTGGCAAAATGCTCATCCTGCCACTGCGACAGCGGGCGGCCAAAATAGCCGTCCTGAATGCTGCGCAACAGGTTGCGGTCACTGATGCGGCGCAGCCGCAAATCGACCTCTGACAGGTTCACGGTCTCGATTGGCAGCGCCGCCTGATCCGTCTTGGCCAACACATAGGCGCGGCCCGGAAAACGGACCGCCGGGCTGCGATCGCCTATGTAATGCGTCAGCTCAACATCCTTGATGAGCGCCTCACCGTTGCCCGCAGGCAGGCCGCGCCGCAGCACCAATGTGTAGCGCTGGCCATGTTCCAGACCTTCAATGCACAGCTCGCGCCCCTCGGGCGTGGCGACAACGCCGGTGGCGGTCAGCTTGACGTAGTCCGCGTAGGAAACACCGCTCAGCAACAGGGGTTCAGAGAATTCCACACAGAGGCGCGGGGTGGCGCTGTCGCTTTGCACCCGGCTGTCGGTGACGCGGAAGCCATATTTCACAATGGCATTGTCCAGCAGCCGGGCGGTGTCATGGCGCGGCGCGATTTCTTCGGCCAGACGCAGCACCGGCAGCATATCGCGGCCCCGGCCCAGCGTTTCCAGCGCCAGAGCAGCAGCGACCAGGCCGTTCACCTGCCCCGCGGCCGAGGGCGCGCGCAAAAAGCTGTTGATCCCTGCAGCAAAAGCCCGATTGCGAGACTGGCTTTTGCCATTGCTCTGCACCTTGCTATAGCGCAGCAAAACGGTGGAATATTCCGCCCAGAGGGCTGCCTCATCGCTCAGCGCCACCGCCTGGGAGAGCCAGCGCAGCGCGCCTTTATCGTTGCCATTGCGGGCCTGAATCTGGCCTGCTGTGATCATGTCTTCAAGGGATGCACCCTCTGCGGGGAACCGCAACCCGATCTCTTCGGCCTCACGGTAGGCCAGATTATGATCCGCCTCGCGCAAAAAGCTCAGCTGTTTGGCGCGGACCTCGCCCTGCTGCAACAGGCGCTTGGGCTGGACCCGTTTCAGGGCCGAAATAGCCCCAACAAACTGTGACGCCGCCTGCATGTCCTGCTTTGGAAAACACGCATTTGCGCGGCTATTAAAGGAAAACCCAGCACAGGATTTTTGGGCTGAGCACGCCCGCTGGCAAGAGGCCAGATCGGTGTCAAACAGCGCCTGCAGGTCAGAGCCGTAATAGTCGGTATCCGAGAACGCCTGATAGCGCAGCGACGGGATCGCCGGCCCGGCTGTCACCGGGGTCGCAAGAGAGCTGGCAAGCATGGTCATCAACAGGGCTGCTAGGGCCCTTGGCAAAGCCATAACTGCCACCCTGGCGCAAAGCTGGCGAAACCCAAGCAACATAAAAGTGAGACCTGAAAATAAATACACAAACATAACGCTCTCCTAATTCGCCAACAGGCTGGCACGGGCTTAACGCCATAGCAAGAAGTTCACGCGTAGGTATGAGATCAGGATCTTTGTATTTTCACACAGCTTTCGGCCCCTATTTGGGGGATCCGGTTTGTTATTTTTTTGATGGAGCCCGCAGGGATGAGCCTTGCTGACAGAATCGCGGAAGAACGCCGGGCAAGACTGGCGGCAGAACGGTTGCTTGAACTCAAGCAGGCCGAACTGACAGCCGCGAATCGTAAGCTGGGCCGTCATGCGCTGGCGCTGACAAAACAAATCGGCGTCACCCAGGCCGAGATGGCAACCACCCGAGAAGAAAATGCCAAGGTCAAATCAGACCTCAGCATGGCCAATGAAAAGATAGAAACAGCCGAGCGGCGGTTGTGGCATTCGATCCAGGCCTTTCAGGACGGCTTTGCCTTTTTCAGTGCGGACAGTCAGCTGATTGGCGCCAATACGGCCTATCTCAACATCTTTGATGGGCTCGAGGAGGTCACCCCTGGCATCTCTTATGTGCGCATCCTGCAGATTCTCACAGACGATGGCCTGATCAATACCGGCGACATGAAGCCCGATATCTGGCGTGCGATGATGACTGAACGCTGGATGTCAATGGCGCCCGAACCCGTGGTGGTGCAGCTGTGGGATGATCGCTATCTGCGCCTCATTGACCAACGTGGCCATGGCGGTGATGTGGTGAGCCTTGCGCTCGATATCACCTCGACCGTGCACTACGAAGAAGAGCTGCGCAGCGCGCGCGAACGTGCCGAGGCCGCCAACCGCGCCAAATCCGCCTTCCTGGCGAATATGTCCCACGAGATCCGCACCCCGATGAACGCCATCATCGGCATGGCGCACCTGGCCCTGCGCACCGATCTCAACCCGAAACAGCACGACTACCTCGACAAGATTCAGGGCTCCGGCCAGCATCTCCTCGGCGTCATCAACGACATACTCTATTTCTCCAAGATCGAAGCGGGCAAGCTCGACGTCGAGACCATCGACTTCGCGCTCGATGAGGTCATGGACAATATCTCTGCATTCATAGGATCCAAAG
>JAWUWF010000046.1:0-8830 GCA_034111985.1 Pseudophaeobacter sp. | reverse complement strand
GATGGCAAGAAACACACGGGCTGGCGTATCCGGCAGTGCCGCAACCGCGCCCGCAATATCATCAACATGGATCCATCTGTCGCCTTCGACTGCCTGCCAGGCCGGGCGCACAAAGGCGCAGAGCGGCACATTGGCCTCAATACAGCCCTCACGTGCGTTGCGGCCCATCTGGGCAGCAAAGGGATGGGTGGCATCCACCACATGGCTGATGCCTTCGGCCCGCAGAAAAGCAGCAAAGCCCTCACCCCCACCACAGCCTCCCACCCGTGTGGGCAGGAGTTGCGGCACCGGGTTCTGCGTGCGCCCCGCGTAAGAGAACAGCGCATCCGCACCGGATTTGGCCAAAATCGTGGCCAGTTTCGAGGCCTCACTGGTGCCGCCCAAAAGAAGGATTCGCGTCATGTCTGATCCTGTTCTGCAAGCCAAGGAAAGTCCCTGGCTCACGGTGATTGGTCTGGGCGAAGATGGACTGGCAGGCCTCTCCGAGGCAAGCCGCAAAGCGCTGCAGCAGGCGAAAACCATCTTTGGTGGCCCCCGCCATCTGGAGCTGGTTGCGGCAGGCACAAAGGGGCACGCCTGGCCAGTGCCCTTCTCCACCGCGCCGGTGCTGGCGCTGCGGGGCCAGCCTGTTGTGGTCCTGGCCTCGGGAGACCCCTTATGGTTCGGTGCGGGCGGTGCTCTGGCGCGCGATCTTGCGGCACAAGGCATTGCGCCCTCTGAATGGGTGTCACAGCCCGCGCCCTCGGTGTTTTCATACGCGGCCAATTGCCTGCACTGGAAACTAGAGGAAACCCTGTGTCTGGGCCTGCACGCCGCCCCCTTTGAGCAACTGATGCCCCTGCTGGCACCAGAGCGCCCCATCCTCTGCACCCTGCGCGATGGGGCAGCTCCGGCAGAACTGGCGCGGTGGCTGAACGCGCAGGGATTTGGCGCCTCCTCCCTGACGGTGATGGAACGCCTTGGGGGGCAGCAGCAGCGCATCCGCAGCGCCCGCGCCGATAGATTTGATCTCGACGATATTCAGGCACCCGTGACGCTCGCGATTGATCCCGCCGGGCGCAAAGGCCTGCCACAGGCCTCGGGCCTGGCGGATGACCATTTCCTCAGCGACGGGCAGATCACCAAACGGCCCATCCGTGCCCTCACCCTCTCGACCCTGGCACCGCGCGCCGATGAACTGCTCTGGGATATTGGTGCCGGTTCCGGCTCGATCTCGGCTGAGTGGTGCCTGGCCGCGCCCGGTGCGCGCGCCGTGAGTTTTGAGCCACGCGCCAGCCGTCTGGATAACATTCGCGCCAATGCCGCCCGCTTTGGCCTGTCGCACCGTTTGGCGGGCGTGTTGGGCAAGGCCCCAGAGGTGCTGACCGGATATGAGCTACCCGATTGTGTCTTTATCGGCGGCGGTTGCTCACAAGCCCTACTGGACCATCTGTGGATGCTGCTGCCGCCAGGCACCCGGCTGGTGGCCAATGGCGTCACGCTTGAGACGGAGACTCTGCTGATGCAGGCCCATGCCCAGCGCGGTGGCCATCTGTTAAAGGTCGAGATCGCCGAAGCAGGCCCTCTGGGCAGCATGCGCGACTGGCAGCGGGCCCGCCCTGTCATCCAGTGGAGCGTCACCCGATGAGGGTTGCAGGACTGAGAGGCGCGGGACTGAGAGTTGCAGGACTGGGCTTTCGCACCAGTGCCAGTCTGGCAGATCTGCGCGCAGCGCTCGCGCTGACCGGCGCGCGCCCGGATGCGCTGGCCTCGATCACGGCCAAGACAAGCGCGCCCGCATTGAAACAATTGGCCCAGGAGATGGGGCTGCCGCTTTTGACCCTTGATGAGACAGAGATCGCAGGCGAGCCGACCCTCACCTGCTCGCCCCGGATTAAGGCACGGTTTGGCACCGGCTCTCTGGCCGAAGCCTGCGCATTGGTGGCCGCCCGCACAGGGCAACCCGGTGCCCGCTCCCGCCTGATCACCCCCCGAGTTGTCACCGCGGATGGCCAAGCCACCGCGGCCATAGCAGAAAGACTTGAACCATGACCGTTCACTTCATTGGCGCCGGCCCCGGTGCTGCCGACCTCATCACCCTGCGCGGACGCGATCTGATCGCCTCCTGCCCGACCTGCCTCTATGCTGGCTCTCTGGTGCCCGAAGCACTGCTGCAGCACTGCCCGCAAGGCGCCAAGGTGATCAACACAGCCTCGCTGTCGCTGGATCAGATCATGGCCCATATCAAAGAGGCCCATGACGCCGGGCATGATATCGCCCGGCTACACTCAGGGGACCTGTCGGTCTGGTCCGCACTGGGAGAGCAGCTGCGCCGCCTGCGCGCGCTGGATATTCCCTATGATGTCACCCCCGGTGTGCCCGCCTTTGCCGCCGCCGCCGCCGCTCTTGGCGCAGAGCTGACCCTGCCTGGCGTGGCGCAATCGCTGGTGCTGACCCGCACCTCTGGCCGTGCATCAGCCATGCCCGAGGGCGAAACCCTGGAGAATTTTGCCCGTACCGGTGCGACCCTTGCCATCCATCTCTCGGTGCATGTGCTGGAAGACGTCATCGCCCGCCTGACGCCCAGCTACGGCGCCGACTGCCCGGTGGCTGTTGTCTGGCGGGCCACCTGGCCGGATCAAAAGATAATCAAGGCAACGCTTGGCACTCTGGAAGAGGCCACAGGCGGGGAGCGGGGCCGCACGGCCCTGATCCTGGTGGGGCCTGCGTTGGGCAATGAGGCGTTTGACGAAAGCTGCCTCTACGCCCAAGACTATGACCGGCGCTACCGGCCACAAAACGCCGACAGCCAGTGGGCCAATTGGAGCGAAGCAGATGAGTGATCACTTTCCACAAGGCTACCCTGCGGGGCTGATGATTTCCGCACCGGCCTCTGGTACCGGCAAGACCACGGTCATGCTGGGCCTGCTGCGCGCCATGGCCGAGGATGGCCTCAAGGTGCAGCCCTACAAAAGCGGCCCCGACTATATCGATCCCGCCTTTCACTTTGCCGCCGCAAAGCGCCCCAGCTTTAACCTCGATACCTGGGCCATGGACGCGAGCCTGCTAGAGGCGATCGCAGGTCAGGCTGCGGGCGCAGAAATCTGCATTGGCGAAGGCTCCATGGGGCTGTTTGACGGTGTTGCCACCCGGGGCCAGTCCGGGTTTGGATCTTCGGCTGAGACCGCCAAGCGCATGGGCTGGCCCGTGGTGCTGGTGATTGATGTCGGCGGTCAGGCGCAGTCGGCTGCCGCCACAGCACTGGGGTTCAAAAGCTACGATCCCGAGGTGCCCTTTGCCGGGGTGATCCTCAACCGGGTTGCCAGCCCGCGCCACGAGCGTCTGACCCGGCTGGGGATGGAACGCGCTGGTGTCAAGGTTCTGGGCGCGCTGCCACGTCGCGGCGACCTTGCCCTGCCCGAGCGCCACCTCGGCCTGATCCAGGCAGTAGAGCACCCAGACCTGGAGGCCGCGATTGCGGGCTATGCCACCTTCCTGCGCGACCACGTCGACCTCGAGGCCATCAAAGCTGCCGCTATGGGCGCTGCGGCCCCTGCACCAGCGGCGCTGCCAAAGCCACCAGCGCAACGCATTGCGCTGGCGCGCGATGCTGCTTTTTCTTTCACTTACCCGCATCTGTTGACCGGCTGGCGGGCCGCAGGCGCCGAGATCCTGCCATTTTCGCCGCTGGCGGATGAGGCCCCGGCGCCTGACGCCGATCTGGTCTGGCTGCCTGGAGGCTACCCCGAGCTGCATGGAGGCACCCTCGCTGCCGCAGCAAATTTTCGCGCCGGTCTGCGCAAACATGCCGAGACCAAACCCGTGCATGGCGAATGCGGTGGCTACATGGCCCTGGGCGAGGTGCTGATCGACAAAGAGGGCGCGCGTCACAAAATGGCCGGGCTGCTTGGGCTGGTGACCTCCTATGAGAAGCGCAAGTTCCACCTGGGCTATCGTCGCGCGGTGCTGCAGGCGCAGATGCCGGGCTTTGCCGCCGGGGCTGCGCTGCGCGGACACGAGTTCCATTATTCCACCATTCTGGATGAACCTGACGCGCCGCTGGCACAGGTGATGGATGCAGATGGCAACCCGGTGCCGGAAACCGGATCGATCAAGGGGCATGTCACCGGCACCTTCTTCCATCTCATCACCGGCGAAAAGGACAGTTTGAAGGACGGTGAAGAGCACAGTACGAGGAACGGTGCGGCATGAGCGGCTTTGTCAGCTTTGTCTCCTCTGGTCCGGGCGACCCGGAACTGCTGACCGTAAAGGCGGTAAAGCGGTTGCAGGCCGCGGATGCGGTGCTGTTTGATGATCTTTCCTCCGGTCCGATCCTCACCCATGCCCGCGCAGACGCGGATCTGGTGGGGGTCGGCAAACGCGCTGGACGCCCCTCGCCCAAGCAGGATCATGTCAGCCAGCTACTGGTGGAATACGCCCAAAGCGGCCTCAGGGTGGTGCGGCTCAAATCCGGCGACTCTGGCGTCTTTGGCCGCTTAGAGGAAGAGATCAGCGCCCTGCGCGCCGCCCGTATCCCGTTTGAAATTGTGCCCGGTGTCACAGCCGCCTCAGCGGCGGCGGCGGCTGCAAATATCCCGCTGACCCGGCGGCTGACGGCGCGGCGGATGCAGTTCATCACCGGCCATGACGTTACAGGCGGGTTGCCGGACAGCCTCAATATGGCGGCGCTGGCGGATCCTGACGCTACCACCGTGGTCTATATGGGCAAACGCACCTTTGCGGCGCTGGCGGAAAAACTGATCGAGGCTGGGCTGCCGCCGGAAACCCACGCGCTGATCGCGCTTGGCGTCTCGACCCCAGAACAGGAACTGAGCTGCCACACGGTGGGAGAGCTGCCCCAGGTCCTGCGCAACATGGAAACCTCAGCTCCGGTTCTGATCCTCTATGGTCCCCTGGCCGATTCTGACCTCGATTCTGACCTGCCAGAAACGGCCTGACATGATGCCAGCGCCCACCCTCACCCTATGTCGTACCTGTCGTCACGCCGATGTGGCCCTGCCCGAGCTGCTGGCAGAGGCCGTGGCAGGCGCGGGGCTGGATGCCAGAGTGCAGCAGGTGGACTGCATGTCGGGCTGCAAACAACCGCAGACCCTTTCGGTGCGCCAAAACGGCAAGACAGCCTATCTGTTTGGCGAAATCAGCGTCGGGGATCTCCCCGATATCCTGACATTTTTACGACTGTTCCGCGACAGCCCGGACGGGAATCTGACGGATGCGCGCCCCCTGGGGAATTTGCGCCTGAAAGCCCTTGCGCGAATCCCGGCCGCGCTGGACTAAGCTCATTTTCCTAGGTTTACGCCTCTCATTGCGCACAAAAGTCGCATCTCACTCTTTGCAAGGCGGATTCAAACTTGACCCCCGACCGCATCAAAGGGCACAACAAATGCACATGGTGCCCAAAGGTGCAAAGCATCTGGGCTGAAACGGGAATGAGGAATGGCGGACCCAATTGCGGCGCCAAGACCTCGACCGCCCCCGCGACTGTGAGCGGCGAGCGGTTTTTCGATATCCACTGGGGGCCAATCTGGCCGCTGGGAAGGGGAAAAGCCGCTGTGACCTGCGAGTCAGGAGACCGGCCATGTACTGGGACGTAATTTTTGCCGTCGGGTGTGACGGCGTGGAGAATAAATATGACAACGAAGACACTGACCACCTCTGTTGCTGGCGCCCGCTTTTTGCCAGCTCTGTTTGCCGTGGTTCTGGGCCTGGGGATCATCACCCTGACCGGTCACGTACAGGCCTCTGCGCTGCACGACGCCGCACATGACGTGCGTCACGCGACTGGCTTCCCCTGCCACTAAGCGCATGTTCAGCCGAATTTTGACCAGCGCGTTGTTCGCTGGTGCTGCAGCAGGGTTGTTGACCGCCCTGCTGCAGCTTCTTTTTGTGCAACCAGTGCTTTTGCACGCCGAGCTGTATGAAAGCGGCGCCCTAGTGCATTTTGGCGGCGCAGCTGTGTCCGCACATCCCGAACTGCCCGGTTTTGACGCGGTGCGCGACGGTCTAAGCATCGTTTTCACCATGCTCACCTATACCGGCTATGCCTTTGTCATGGTCGCCCTGATGTCCATGGCCGAGGGCATGGGACATACAATTACAGCCCGCAGTGGGCTTTTGTGGGGGCTGGCGGGGTTCATCACCTTCCATCTTGCACCGGGTTTTAGTCTGGCCCCCGAAGTCCCCGGCGTGGCGGCGGCGGATGTCGTTGAGCGCCAGATCTGGTGGTCTGCCACCGTTGCAACCGCAGGCATTGCCATGTGGCTGCTGGCCTTTGGCGGCAATCTGCTAAGCTACGCCATTGCAATCGCCCTGCTGCTGATCCCGCATCTGGTCGGCGCCCCCGAGCCCAGCAGCTTTACCGGCCCGGTTCCAACGGAGATCGGCGCGCTGTTTGCTGCCCGTGCCCTGGGTGTTGGCCTGGCGGCCTGGGCCTTGCTGGGTTGCTTTTCCGGCTATTTTTGGCAGGCAGAAGGCGCCAGAAACGCCTGATCTGAGCCGCCTGAGCAGCCCGCCCTGAATATCAACCTGCGCTGCAAGATACTCTTTCAGCGCAGGTCTCTTTTTCAAAGGATTTGACATGTCCCGTTCTCTCGCTCTTTTTGCCATCGGTCTGATCTTTGGCGGCGGCATTGGCTTTGTGACGGCTGCCGGCAATGGCATCACCTTTGACGGCCATGATCACAGCGATGCAGCCCAGCATGGAACCCCAGCCCAGATCGCCGAAATGGCTGGCCATGATCACGCCACCGCGACCAATCTTGCCGCCGGACCAGATGCCCCGGACCTGGAGATCGCCGTGACCAAAGACCCCATGGCGGGCTGGAATCTGCAGGTCACACCGCAGAACTTTCGCTTTGCGCCTGAACATGCCTCGGCCGCCGATGTTGCGGGCGAAGGTCATGCGCATGTCTACATCAATGGCACCAAGCTGGGCAGGCTTTACGGCAACTGGATACACCTGAGCGATCTGCCCACTGGTAAGGTCGAGGTGACAGTCTCGCTCAACGCCAATAGCCACAGCCCCCTTATAGTGGATGGCATCCCTGTTGCGGCCAGTTTGACGCTCGACAATCCCTGACGCATACTTTTGCCCCAAGCAAGCCAGCAGCCAGGCAGTCGGTCAATTGGTCAAACCAGATCTAGAAGATTCTCAAATCTAGAGATTACAATGCGCCCGCTTTTGCGGGCGTTTTCTGCTTGATCTGCGGCCTTGCGGCGCAGTTCTGCATTTGCACCGCATAGGACGCTTTGGGTGATTGACAGCCCGCAGGGCTTCGTGACACCTCTGGCTGTATCGACGGTTCCATTGGGGTCTCAGACCCCTGGATGAAAAGGGAATACGGTGAGGTGTAGCCAACAGGCGCCGAATCCGAAACTGCCCCCGCAACTGTGAGCGGCGAGCCACCGGGAACAGCCACTGATCTGTACAGCAGATCGGGAAGGCCCCGGACCGGCCCAGACCCGCAAGTCAGGAGACCTGCCGTCGCGAGCTGACCGAACCATGCCTTCGTGGGGCCATGCCTTACGGGCTGCGTTTGGGTTGGCTGTTTTGCGAAACCCTTTCAATTGTCGCCGGGGAGGCGACAGGGAGACAGACCTATGCATATCGAACCCGGCGTTGTAGACGCAGCCAAAATGACCCTTGCCTATGGCACCGCCGCAGGGGCCGTGACCTATGCCGCCAAAGAGACCTTTAGCGATCTTCGCACCAGTGGCGTGATGTCCTATGCCGCGCGTTCGGCCATCGCTGCTGTGGGCGTATTTTTGTTCTTTGAAGTGCTGCCACATTTCCCGGTTGGCATCTCTGAGGTGCATTTCATCCTTGGCTCAACCCTGTTTTTGATCCTTGGGGCAGCGCCTGCGGCCTTTGGTCTGGCCGTCGGCCTGCTGATACAGGGCGCCTTTTTTGCCCCCAGTGACATGCCAATGTACTTTGTCAATCTGACGACCCTGCTGGTGCCGCTCTTTGCCCTGCACGCGCTGGCCAGCCGCATTATACCGGCCGGCACCGCCTATGTGGATCTGAAATACAGCCAGGCGCTGGCGCTTTCGACCGCCTATCAGGGTGGCGTTGTGGCCTGGGTGGCCTTTTGGGTGTTTTACGGTCAGGGCTTTGGCGCTGACACCATGGCCTCGGTGCTGACCTTTGGCGGCGCCTATATGCTGGTGGTGCTGATTGAACCCCTCGCCGATCTTGCCATTCTGGCCGCCGCCAAGGCGCTGCGCGGCGTTGACACCCGTGGTCTGGTGACGCCCCGGCTCTATAAAGCGGCCTAGAAAAAGCAGCCTGATCTGGCAACGTGACCTGATCCAGACTTGATAAAACCCAAACACGGCTCCATAGCGGGCCGTGTTTCTTTTTGGCAGGAGCCCCGTGACATGAGCACAGATAGCATCAACGCTAGCATCGACGGCAAGGTCGCGCTGTTCTTGATCGGCATTGGCACCGGCAACCCTGAGCATCTGACCCTGCAGGCGGTGCGCGCCCTCAATGGGCTGGATCTGATACTGATCCCCAACAAAGGCCGCGGCAAGGATGATCTGACCGGGCTCCGTCAGGCGATCTGCGCTGAGGCGATCACCAGCTCCCCCGGCCCGCGCATTGTTGAGTTCGACTCGCCAGTGCGCGACCCAGCCATTGCAGACTACACCGCCCGCGTCGACCACTGGCACGATGCCATCGCGAGGGTCTGGATCGAGACGATACGCGCCAACCTGTCGGCAGGCCGCACATCTGCAGAGACCGCCAAGGTTGGTTTTCTGGTCTGGGGTGACCCGTCCCTATATGACAGCACCATGCGCATCGCCGAGCGGCTGAAGCGCAACAGTG
>JAWUWF010000045.1:0-18191 GCA_034111985.1 Pseudophaeobacter sp. | reverse complement strand
CCCCCGCCCCCCGGACTGCGCCTCATGCACGCCTTGCGCCCCATATTTACGCCCCCCATATTTAGGCACCATAGAAAATCCATTCCCCCGACGGTACTGCCTGCATCAACGCGGCGACAGTCCGCGTGCGCACAGAGCCGCGTAGGCGGCCACCCCGACCTGATATTCGGCATAGGTGCCTGAGGTATGTTTCACGCCTTTGAGGCAGGCACAGAATAAGCCTCCCAGGATGTCTGCATCACAGGTCAGAACAACACGCCCCTGCCCGGCCTCAGCCGCCAGCCAGCCCGCGTAAAGCGCCTGCAACTGCGCCTCTCCTTGGTCGATCATATCGCCAGCCACGCTCATACTGGCTTCAAACAGCTCCATACCATGCGCCGAAGACATCATCGCCTCCATCGTTTCACCGCCGTGAGTGGCAAAGGCACGATCCAGCTTTTCCAGCAGCGTCGTCCCCTGTGCAAGGGCTGCGGTGATGTCCTTGCACGCCGTGTCATAGTAATTCTCAACAAGCGCGCAAAAGATCGCTTCCTTGTTTTTGAAGTGCAAATAGAGCGCCGGACGTGACATGCCAGCGCCGCGCGCTATGTCGTCCATGGATGTCTTGCGAAACCCATATGCAGAAAAGCCTGCCCAGGCTGCGTTTAGAATGATCTGTGTTTTGTGGTCAGGTGCAGAAATCTTCATGACCCCGTTCTGACAGTTCATTCAAAAAATGTCAATTGACACACTGACACTTTTCGTGCATTTTGTCATAACACCTTCGAACCCAGCAAAAAGGCCAGCCCCATGTCAAAAACGCTCCGTATCAATGGCAAAACTCATGAGGTGGACCTCCCGGATGATGTGCCGCTTTTGTGGGTGCTGCGCGATGAGATCGGCCTCACCGGCACCAAGTTCGGCTGTGGCGTCGCCGCCTGTGGCGCCTGTACGGTGCAGGTCGATGGCGAGGCAATGCGCTCCTGCCAGCTGCAGCTTGGCGATATCGACGGAGAGATCACCACCATCGAAGGCCTTGGCACCCCAGACAATATGGCCAAGATCCAGACTGCCTGGGTCGAACACCAGGTGGCGCAATGCGGCTATTGCCAGTCCGGCCAGATCATGCAGGCCGCCAGCCTGCTGGCCGAAAACCCAACCCCAACGGATGCGGATATCGACGAGGCCATGCAGGGCAACCTGTGCCGCTGTGGCACCTACCCGCGCATCCGCGCTGCCATCCACTCCGCCGCCAAAATGATGCAGGAGGCCTGAGCCCATGGCCAGCTTGAAAAAAATCGCCCGCCGCAGCTTCCTTGTCGGCTCTGCTGCCATCCTGGGCGGCGTCGCCTTTGGCACCTATAAATATCACCAGGACGCCCCCAATCCGCTGCAACCAGCCGAGGGCAAAGCAATCCTGAACCCCTTTGTCTTTGTGGACCAGTCCGGGGTCACCCTGATCGCACCACGGGCCGAGATGGGCCAGGGCGTGCACACCTCCTGGGCTGCCCTGATCGCCGAGGAACTGGATGTCGACCCCACTGCGGTCACTGTCATTCACGGCCCCGCCGCAAAGGCCTATTACAACAGCGCCATGCTGTCCGAAGCCCTGCCCGGGCGCGGCTACAATGCCAGTGACATGCAGCACTCTCTGGGGCAGATCGTGGGCAACTTCTCAAAATTCCTCGACCTGCAGGTCACGGGGGGGTCATCCTCGATGAGAGACGGCTTTACCCGTATGCGCATGGCTGGGGCCACCGCGCGTGAAACCCTGAAAGAGGCGGCGGCACAGAAACTGGGCGTCTCACGGGCACTTTTGGAGACCAAGGATGGCTATGTGCTGGCCCCTGGGGACGTGAAGCTAGCCTACAGCGAACTGGCCGCTGAAGCCGCCGCAATTGCACCGCAAAAGACAGAGCTGCGTCCAGCCGCGCAGTGGAAATACATCGGCAAAGCCGTGCCACGTATTGATATGGTCGGAAAGGTCACCGGCACCGCCGGGTTTGGCGTCGACACCCGCATTGAAGGCATGCGCTTTGCTGCTATCAAACAAAACCCGCATTTTGGCGCAGGCATGCGCAGCTTTGACGCCAGCGCCGCTGAAACCATGGCCGGTGTTGAACATATCCTCGACCTTGGCGACGCCGTGGTGGTGGTTGGATCCAACACCTGGCTTGCGCAGCAGGCCGTGGACGCCATTGAGGTCGACTGGGAGCCCGCCAGCTATCCGGCAACCACCGAGGCGATTTTTGCTGAGATCGCTGCCACCTTTGAAGGATCGCCCAATTCCACCCTGCGTGACGACGGCGATGTCGACAGCCTGCCCGAGGGGGCTGAGCTAATTGAGGCCGAATACCGCCTGCCCTATCTCGCCCATGCCACCATGGAGCCGATGAATGCCACCGCGCTATACACCGGCGATGCGCTGCAGATCTGGGCGCCAAATCAGGGGCCTACCGTGGTGCAAAAAGCCGCAGCCGACCTCACCGGGCTGGATCTTGCGGCGGTGACGGTAAACACCACCTATTTGGGGGGCGGTTTTGGCCGGCGCATCGAGGTGGACTACACAAACCGTGCGGTGCAGATCGCACAACAATTGAAAGGCATACCGGTGCAGCTCACCTGGTCGCGTGAAGAAGACATGCGCCACGACTATTACCGTCCCGGTGCCATTGGCCGCTACCGCGCTGCCGTAAAGGATGGCAAGGCCATCATGGTACATGGCAAGATCGCAGCGCAATCCACCACCCAGGAAGGGGCTGCACGCATGCTGGGGCTGCCCATGTCGGGCCCGGACAAGGGACACGTCGATGCTGCCTTTAACCAGCCGCTGGCGATCCCGAATTTCCGCGTCGAAGGCTATATCGCCAAGCCCATGATCCCGGTCGGCTTTTGGCGCTCGGTGGCGGCCTCGTTCAATGGGTTCTTCGCGGACAGCATCATCGACGAGATGGCGCATAAGGCGGGGCGTGATCCGCTGGAGTTCAGGCTTGAACTGGCGCGCGCCGAATGGGAGCCTGCAGCAAAAGTGCTGGAAACTGTGCGCGAGATGTCCAGCTGGGAGGCCAAAACCCCTGATGGTGTCGGTCGTGGCGTTGCCTTTGCCTACAGCTTTGGCACCCCCGTGGCGCAGGTGATCGAGGTCGAGGATCTCGACGGTGACATCGCCATCACCAAGGCCTGGATCGCTGCGGATCTTGGTCTGGCCATTGATCCACAAAACGTCGAGGCGCAGCTGTTCAGCGGCCTGGCCTATGGGCTTTCGGCGGCTTGTTTCGGCGAGATCACCTTTGAGGACGGCGCTGTGGAGCAGGAAAATTTCCCGGACTATGACGCCATGCGCATGCCCAATATGCCAAGGGTCGAGGTCACTGTGCTGCAAAACCAAAAACACATGGGGGGTGCCGGTGAGCCTGGCACGCCGCCAGCTGCTCCGGCGCTGGCCAATGCGCTGTTCGATCTGACCGGCACCCGCGCCCGCGAGTTGCCGCTGAACAAGCATTTCAGCTTTTTGTAATCGGTCTGCCCCCCCTCACCAGATACCATTTGGTGAGGGGAACCTTTATCTGATGGGAGGGGCAGCTATTTGCCCCTCCCATCAGAGGTGACTAAACCTTAGCCTGCCAGTCATGGACCGCCTGCCCAAAGGCCGTGAACAAAGGTCGTGAGACCGGATCATTGGCGGCATCCCATTCCGGGTGCCACTGTACCGAAAGGGTAAATCCAGGCGCATCTTTGACGTAGATCGCCTCGGGGGTGCCATCGGGGGCCAGGCCATCAATGACGATGTTTGCCCCGGGCGTCTTGAGCCCCTGACCATGCAGGCTGTTGGTCATCACCTCTTCGGCGCCAAAGATCTTACTAAACACTCCACCGGGCGTCATTTTCACCGGGTGGCGCAGCGCAAATTTCTCTTCCAGCGTGCCGTCTGGCGGCATGCGGTGGTTCATCCGCCCCGGCAGATCGCGGATCTCGGGGTAGAGCGTGCCGCCCATGGCGACGGTAACTTCCTGAAACCCCCGGCAGATGCCAAAGAAGGGCTGGCCGCGTGCCACGCAGGCCCGCACCAGCGGCAGCACAATCGCATCGCGCGCCCGGTCAAAGGCGCCATGGGCGGCGGTTTCGGCCTCGCCATATTCGCTGGGGTGCACATTTGGACGTCCACCGGTGAGCAAAAAGCCATCAAAGCTTTCCAGCAGTTCGTCGACCGACAAAAAGCGCGGATCAGAGGGGATCAGCAGCGGCATGCAGCCCGCCACCTCGGCCACGGCTTCGGAGTTCATGGTGCCGCCGGCATGAGCCGGGTATTGATCGTTGAGCAGATAGGTATTGCCGATAATGCCGACTTTGGGACGCGCCATGGGGACTCCGGTTGGATAAGGAACCACCCAAAGTTAAGCGCTCACAACCCGGCCCGCAACCACTGCAGCGCCTGAAGGCTGCACAGAACAGGCTGCGTAAATGCAGATCCTTACGTCACGCCCCACCTGAGGCTGACGAGGACGATAGAAAGTAGCGTCTTGTGGCGCAAAAGACCTGTCAGAGGGCCGAACAGAGAGCTGTGCTTAAAAAGCGGGCGACGCCCCCTAAGAACCAGGGAAGACACCCGCCAATTGGTCACAAAACCGAGGCGCGATCAGATCTCGCCAATGACCCCTGCCGCGTCAATGCCCGCCATAGCGGCCAAGGCATCATTGTCAGAGGAGTCTCCGGTCACACCAACCGCCCCAATCACAGTGCCATCCGTGTCACGCAGCAGCACCCCACCGGGAACCGGAATCACCTGGCCGCCAAAGAGACCATTCACCGCTGTCATGAAATAGGCCTGCGCATCGGCGCGCGCCATTTGCGCGGTCCCCGCCATGCCCAGCATAACGGACCCATAGGCCTTGGCGTGAGCAATGGCAAAGCGCCCGGGAGCCGCGCCATCTTCACGTTCAAACGCCTGCACATGTCCACCGGCATCCAGCACCACAACCGAGAGCGGCTTCAATTGCAGTTCGCGACCTTTTTCCAAAGCCTTGAGGATGATGGTGCGGGCGCTCGTGAGGGAAATCGTCATGATGTTGTCCTTCTGTCTGTTTGTTCAGGCATATCAAATGGATCATATCAAAAAGGCCAGATCACAAACCAGAACACTGGCCTGACCCTTTCTGTTAGAGCGGTCTAGCTTGCGGCCTTCAGCTCAAGACGGCGGGCATGCAGCACCGGCTCTGTATAGCCAGAGGGCTGGATCCGCCCCTTGAACACCAGATCGCAGGCCGCCTGAAAGGCAATGCCGTCAAACCCCGGCGCCATAGGGATATAGCTGGCATCAGAGGCATTTTGCCCATCCACCACTGCTGCCATTTTCTGCATCGCTGCCATGACACGGGCCTCATTCACAACGCCATGGTGCAGCCAGTTGGCCAGCGCCTGCGACGAGATCCGACAGGTGGCGCGGTCTTCCATCAGACCAACGTTGTTCAGATCCGGCACCTTGGAACAGCCAACGCCCTGATCCACCCAGCGCACAACATAGCCAAGGATGCCTTGGGCATTGTTCTCGATCTCGTGACTGATCTCATCCTCAGACAGGTTTTGCCCCTGCATCACAGGAATGCTCAGCAGGTCCGCCAGCGTGCCACGTGGCCCAGCCGCGCGCAGCGCATCCTGCTGTGCCAACACATCAAACTGGTGATAGTGGGTGGCGTGCAGTGTCGCGGCTGTTGGCGACGGCACCCAGGCGCAAGTGGCGCCGGATTTAGGATGGCCAATCTTGGCCTTCAGCATCTCGCCCATGAGGTCGGGCATCGCCCACATGCCCTTGCCAATTTGCGCGCGGCCTTTGAGGCCACAGGCCAGACCGATATCTACATTGCGGTCCTCATAAGACGCGATCCAGGCGGTGCCCTTCATCTCGCCCTTGGGCAGCATTGGCCCGGCTTCCATCGAGGTATGGATCTCGTCGCCGGTGCGGTCCAGGAAGCCCGTGTTGATAAAGGCGACGCGGGATTTGGCGGCCCGGATGCATTCCTTGAGGTTCACACTGGTGCGGCGCTCTTCATCCATGATGCCAATCTTGACGGTATTGGCAGGCAGGCCCAGCGTGGCCTCGACATGATCAAAGATGCGGCAGGCAAAGGCGACCTCTTCGGGGCCGTGCATCTTGGGCTTCACCACATAGACCGAGCCTTTGAGCGAGTTGCCGCCTTCGGATTTCAAATCATGCATGGCGATCATCACGGTGATCATCGCATCCAAGAACCCCTCGCCCGCCTCCCGGCCCGCGCGGTCCAGCACCGCCGGATTGGTCATCAGATGACCCACGTTGCGGATCAGCAGCAAGGAGCGCCCTTTGAGACTGGCCGTGGCACCCGCAGGGGTTACATAGTCCAGATCCGGGTTCAGCACCCGGGTAAAGCTCTTGCCGCCCTTTGTAACCTCTTCCGCCAGATCGCGCTTCATCAGGCCCAGCCAGTTGGTATAGGCGACAACTTTGTCCTCGGCATCGACACAGGCGACCGAGTCTTCGCAGTCCATGATGGTGGAGAGGGCGGACTCAAGAGTGATGTCATTAATCCCAGCCGCATCAGAGGCACCTATATTGCCGGCGGCATCAATCTCAATCACCGCATGCAGCCCGTTGTTCTTCAGCAGCACGCGGCTGGGCGCCTCGGCATTGCCCACATAGCCGACAAACTGTGCCGCGTCCCGCAGGGCGGGTAGCAGTGCGCCACCGGTGACGGACAGCCCGGTGATGTCCTCCCAGGAGCCACTTGCCAGCGGAAAGGTCTCGTTCAGGAAATTACGGCCCCAGGCAATGACCCGCGCACCACGGGCGGCATCATAGCCGCCGCCAGAGGGCAGATCCCCCATGGCGTCGGTGCCATACAACGCATCATACAACGAGCCCCAGCGGGCATTCGCCGCGTTCAGCGCAAAGCGCGCATTGGTGATCGGCACCACCAGCTGTGGACCCGGCGTGACAGCGATCTCTGCATCGACATTCTCAGTCTCGATCTCAAACTCATCGCCTTCGGGGATAAGATAGCCGATGTCGCGCAAAAACGCCTCATAGGCTGCGGCATCCTGCGGCGCACCGCGCTGCGCGATGTGCCAGGCGTCGATCTGGCTCTGGATGTCGGCGCGTTTCGCCAGAAGGGCGCGATTTTCATCGCCCATGCCATTGACCAGCCCAGAAAGCCCGGCCCAAAAGGCATCCGCACTTACACCCGTGCCCGGCAAGGCCTTGCCTTCAATGAAATCTGCCAGTTCGGATGCAACCTGCATCCCCTCGATGTTGCGCATGCCGCTCATTGGTTTTCTCCTTGCCGAATGCCGAATTGTTTCCCGAATACAGGAAAAGTTTCCTATCGGCAACAGAGGCGGTAAAGATACTTTACCAATTTTAGCGAGGATGTTTCAAAATCCGTTTGCAAATCACCGCAGCCTTCAAAACAGATCTGCAAATCCACCTGTGCATTGCCCGCATTTTCTACGACATGCGCTTGCCCGCAGCAAAGCCATTGCCTACCACTAGGACAACCACAGGATCGAGGGCGCCATACCGGCCCCCTCACAGGTCCCGGACAGACGAGGAGAGCACCATGACGGCAGCGGCAACACCATCCCAGCAAGAGACCCCCGAGACCTTTTACCTAAAGGACTACACCCCCTTTGGGTTTGAGGTGGAGACTGTTGAGCTGACCTTCCGTCTGGCGCCCAGCACCACCCGTGTTGTGAGCAAGATCCGCTTTACGCCAAAACCCGGCGCCGCAGACCCGCGGTTCTTTTTGCATGGTGAAAAACTCAAGCTGATCTCGGCCAGCATCGACGGCACCGAGGTGACGCCAGATCTGAGCGCCGAAGGCTTGAGCTGCGCTGTCCCGCAGGCGTCTTTTATCTGGGAGAGCGAAGTCGAGATTGATCCCGCAGGCAATACCGCCCTTGAGGGGCTTTATATGTCTAACGGCATGTATTTCACCCAATGTGAGGCCGAGGGCTTTCGCAAGATCACCTATTACCCCGACCGTCCCGATGTCATGAGCACCTTCACCGTGCGCATTGAAGGCGACGAAGAAGTCCTGCTGTCCAATGGCAACCCCACCAGCAGCGGCGCGGGCTTTGCCGAATGGCATGACCCCTGGCCCAAACCGGCCTATCTCTTTGCGCTGGTCGCAGGCGATCTGGTCAATCACCCCGACAGCTTTACCACGCAGTCCGGCAAGGCGGTCGAGCTGAACATCTGGGTGCGCCCCGGTGACGAGGATAAATGCGCCTTTGGCATGGAAGCGCTGAAGAAATCCATGAGTTGGGATGAAGAGGTCTATGGCCGCGAATATGACCTCGATATTTTCAACATCGTGGCGGTTGATGATTTCAACATGGGCGCGATGGAAAACAAAGGCCTGAACATCTTCAACTCTTCCTGCGTTCTGGCCTCGCCCGAGACCTCGACGGATGCCAATTTCGAGCGCATCGAGGCTATCATTGCCCATGAGTATTTCCACAACTGGACCGGCAACCGCATCACCTGTCGCGACTGGTTTCAGCTCTGCCTAAAAGAGGGGCTGACGGTGTTTCGCGACTCGCAATTCACCTCCGATATGCGCTCGGCGCCGGGGAAACGCATCTCGGATGTGATCGACCTGCGCGCCCGCCAGTTCCCCGAGGACCAGGGGCCGCTGTCGCACCCCGTGCGCCCGGAAGCGTTCCAGGAGATCAACAACTTTTACACCGCCACCATCTACGAAAAAGGCGCCGAGGTCATCGGCATGCTGAAACGTCTGGTGGGTGACGCCGCCTATCGCAAGGCAGTAAATTTGTATTTTGAGCGCCACGACGGTCAGGCCTGCACCATCGAGGACTGGCTCAAAGTGTTTGAAGACAGCACCGGTCGTGATCTGACGCAATTCCAGCGCTGGTATGCTCAGGCCGGCACACCGCGCCTGCAGGTCGCCGAGAGCTTTGAGGATGGCACCTATACGCTCAGTTTTGAGCAAAGCACCGCGCCAACACCGGGTCAGCCCCACAAGGATCCGCGCGTTATTCCAATCGCCGTGGGCCTGCTGAACGACAATGGCGACGAGGTACAGCCCACCATGGTGCTGGAGATGACCGAGGCCAAGCAGAGCTTTACCTTTGAAGGGCTGGCCAGCAAGCCTGTGCCCTCCATTCTGCGCGAATTCTCAGCGCCGGTCATTCTGGAACGTGCCAGCAGCAATGCAGAGCGCGCCTTCCTGCTGGCCCATGACAGTGATCCGTTCAACCGTTGGGAAGCAGGCAATGCGCTGGCAAAGGAAACCCGCATTGCCATGGTTCTGGACGGCCAGGCTCCGGATGCAGCCTATCTCGACGCCCTGCAAAAGCTGCTGCGCGACGATGACCTTGATCCGGCCTTTCAGGCCCTGGTCCTGCAGCCTCCCGGCCAGTCTGATATTGCCCAGACGCTGCATGAACGCGGGCATGTGCCCGACCCGCAAAAGATCTATGATGCCTCCGAAACCTTTGCCCAGACATTGGCGCAGCAGCTCTCGGACAGCCTGCCAAGGCTCTATGCCGACACAACGGTTGAAGGGGCCTATTCTCCCGATGCCGTCAGCGCCAGCAAACGTGGGTTGAACGGGCGTATCCTGTCGCTGCTCACCCGGCTGGATGGCGGACAACAGGCCAGGCGCCAGTTTGAGGCGGCAGACAACATGACACAGCAGTTCACCGCGCTGGCCGCGCTGCTGAACGCAGAAAAAGGGGCTGCGCAATCGCAGGCGTTTTTTGATCAGTGGCAGGGTGACCGGCTGGTGATGGACAAGTGGTTCGCGCTGCAGGTCGCCGTGGCTGCGCCCGAAAAGACGGCTGAGGTGGCGGCAGGTCTGACACAGCATCCGCTGTTCACCCTGAAGAACCCCAACCGCTTTCGCGCGGTGATGGGCGCGCTTGCCGGCAGCCACGCCGGTTTCCATCACGCAAGCGGCGCTGGCTACAGCCTGCTGGCCGACAATCTGATCGCGCTGGACAGCCTCAACCCGCAGACCACGGCCCGGATGTGCACCGCCTTTCAGACCTGGACCCGCTATGACGCCGACCGCCAGGCGCTGATCCGCACGCAGCTGCACCGGATCAAATCCGTTGACGGGCTGAGCCGCGACACCAATGAAATGGTCAGCCGCATTCTGGAGGCCTCCTGATGGCCAAAGGGCCTGACAGCCATGCGATCTGATGCCCGGTTTGCCTGACAGTGATCCCTTGGCCCCGCCAAACACAGCCCCATGCAGCCCCCTGACGCCCTATCATTTTCAGCGTCAGGGGCGCTCTGTCGGTTTGGCGCTGGCTTTGGGGCTGTGGCTTGCGGGTCTTGGGCTTGCCTGGGTTTTTCTGCAGATTTCGCCCTGGGTGACGGTGGTCCTGGCTCTGCCGACCCTGCCCGGGTTTTGGGAGCTGTGGCGCAATCCCGCCTCTGGCCTGACAGTTTCTCAGGATCAGATCAGCTGGTTCAACGGAGACCGTAGCGCTAGTCTGCCCTTGGCCGAGATAGCCCTGCTGCGGCTCGACCGGCGTTGGGATTTTTCCTTTCGCGCTACGCTGATGTTGCACAGCGGCGCCAAAACACGTCTGCCTCAACCCGCCCTGCCGCCTGTGCAACCCCTTGAAGACGCTCTCAAGGCCCGGGGCATTCTCAGCCAGCGTCATCACTTCACCAATTTCTGAAGCGAGGCACCTGTCAGCTCCAAGACTGCCAGGAACATGGGCCAAAATACGACTTGAAAAACAATCACCTCGCCTTTCACCGACATGGATTGGACTAAAGGGAGGCTGAAGATGCGCGCCTCCCTTTGCCACGGCAATTCCTAAATACTTACATTTATCTCCCCATCGCCGCCACGATTGCGCCGCATTGACAGATCAATTTGAGCCCCAACGGTTAAGCTGCCAACCAGCAGGATTTTGAATGCTCAAATCTCATGATCAGATGTGGACTCGCCTGTCCCAACTCCACAAAGATATCCCGCTATGGGTCGCTGGCAGGATCGCGGGTGGCGCTGCAGCCCCGACCAGTATCACCACAGCTGCCACCAGTGGAGCCCGCGCCAGATCACACAATGGCGGGGCACAGAACACCACGCCAACAGACATGGGCGACACGGCAGACATGGGCGACACGGCCAGAACGTCCCGACTAGCGCATTTCGATGCACTGCAGGAAGTGGACCCCGACACAGCCTCCCTTGCCGAAAGCCTCCTGATTCCGATCTGCGGCGACTGTCCGGACACTTCCAGCCGTCACGCCCTGCAGGACAAAGGCCAGTTTCTGGCCCGGCAAGAACGCTGGTCCGAGCTGTCGCAGCTGATCCGCGCGGCCGACCAAAAGCGCGCCTGCACCCCCGGGGGCCTCCCCGAGGCAGATCTGCTGGCCTATGGCGCGCGCGCCGATGTGATAAACGCCGTGGAACATGCGCTGGAAGAGCGCAGCAATAAACCCGATTCAGCGGCAGAGAACCGTATTTTGATCGACGGGGTTATGGCGCTGGAAACTCTGCGCTGCGAACACCGTCAGGACAGCCACCTCACCGCTCTTGTCGCATTGGCCCATATCGACATCGCCTGGATCTGGCGCAGCACCGCGCCGCAGATTGCCACCTCGCAGGCCAGCGCCGACTCACACCTGCGCCGGGCCAGCGCGCATTTTGAACGCGCTGCCGCGCTTTTGGAGCCGCTGAAAGATCAAAGCAAAGACAGCGCCTTTTTGTCTGCCGCACACTGTGCCCTGTTTGCCGGTCAGACCGCCAACACGCTCAAGGTTGCGGACGCCTTTGGCGCCCTGATTGACAAAGACCCGGGCAATCCACGCCCCATGCGGGCGCTGGGGGTCCAGATGTTGCCCCGCGCCAATGGCTCTTATGCCGCGCTGGAGCTGGAGGCGCGCCGCACTGCAGTTCGCACCCGGCAGGAATGGGGCGCTGGCGGCTATACCTGGGTCTATTTTGACGCCATGGCCATGGATGAGCAGGCCTGCGAACGGGTGGACACCAAGTTCTTTCTGGACGGGCTGCAGGACATTCTGCGCACCGATCCGAGCCAGGAGATGGTCAATCTGCTTTCGGCCTATTGCGCAGTGTCTCTGCGCCACGGAGGCAGTGGCAACGAACAGGCGGAGCAGACCCGCCGCAAGATCTCAGAAGCAGCCGGATGGCTGATCCGCGGCCACCTGCGCGAGTTGCATCCGCTGATTTGGGCCCATGCCTGCGAAGGCTTTGACAACAGCGCACGCGTCACCTCCCTGCGCCGCTTTGCTGCCCATGGACAGGCCGCGGCCCTTCGGAGCATTGCCGGAATTTTTCGCGACGAAATCGACAGTGGCCACAAGATTGCCTTTACCCCAGAGGGGATTGATCTGGTGTCAGGCTAGGCGCGTCTGACACCCGCGTAAAAAGCCATGCGCCGACAAAGCACAAAAGAGCCAGGGATACGCCCCGGCTCTTTTTTTGTTTCCAGGCCTTTTCACTTCCAGACCCTGCTAAACCCAAAGATGCCTGCAGCAAGCAGGTCTGAGCATCAGGTCTTTTTGAAAGCATCCATCAAAGCCGCCCCAAGGGCGCCGGTTTCTGATTTTCCACTGCTCTTGGGCGAGGACGACATCGCCCCGCGCCCGCCAGTACCACCTGGTTTTCCTGCAGATTTGCCGCCAGGCTTGCCACCTGAGTTGTGCCCTGATTTTGCGCCTGCCCGTTGGCCGCCGCGCGGTGCCCCGCCTGCAGCTGCACCCCTGGCATCCTGCCCGGCAGCTCCACGCGCATTGCGCTCATCTCGCGCCGAAGCACCACCATCCTTGCGCATGGTCAGGGCAATGCGTTTGCGGGCCACGTCGACTTCGGTCACCGTAACTTTGACCACCTGGCCGGTCTTCACCACCTCATGCGGGTCTTTCACAAATTTATCGGCCAACTGGCTCACATGCACCAAGCCGTCCTGATGCACGCCAATGTCCACAAAGGCGCCAAAGGTGGCAACATTGGTCACCGTGCCCTCCAAAACCATGCCGGGTTTGAGATCCTTCATCGTCTCGACGCCCTCTGCAAAGGTTGCCGTGACAAACGAGGGGCGCGGATCGCGACCCGGCTTTTCCAGCTCCAAGAAGATATCGCGCACCGTTGGCAGGCCAAAACTCTCATCGACAAATTGCTCAGCGCGCAGGCCTTTAAGCGCCAAACTGTCGCCCATGATCTGACGAATATCGCGCCCACAGGCGGCAATCACCCGGCGGGCGACGCTATAGGCCTCTGGGTGCACCGAAGAGGCATCCAGAGGTTCTTTGCCCTCCCGAATGCGCAAAAACCCCGCACATTGCTCAAAGGCCTTGGGGCCAAGGCGGGCAACTTTCAACAGCTCGCGGCGCGAGGCAAAGGCGCCGTTGACATCCCGGTGCGCCACAATGGCTTCGGCCAGTCCAGGCCCCAGGCCCGACACATGGCTCAGCAGGGGAGCCGAAGCCATGTTGAGGTCGACGCCAACCGCGTTCACCACATCTTCGATCACCGCCTCCAGCGATTTTGACAGGCGGTGCTGGTCCACGTCATGTTGGTACTGACCAACGCCGATGCTCTTGGGCTCAATCTTCACCAGTTCCGCCAGCGGATCCTGGAGACGCCGCGCGATCGACACTGCGCCGCGCAGGGAAACATCCAGATCTGGAAACTCCCGCGCTGCCAGTTCCGAGGCAGAGTAGACAGAGGCCCCAGCCTCAGAAACCACCACCTTGGTCGGCGCCTTCACCTTGGCGGGCAGATGTTTGATCACCTCTGCCACCATACGTTCTGTCTCACGACTGGCGGTGCCATTGCCGATGGCCACCAGCTCAACTCCGTGCTCCGCAATCAGTTTCAGAATGCTGACCTGGGCGCCGCGCAGATCATTCTTTGGCTGGAATGGATACAGCGTCTCTGTGGCGAGCACTTTGCCGGTTGCATCAACCACTGCCGCCTTGACGCCGGTGCGAATGCCCGGGTCCAGCCCGAGCGTCGGTCGCGCACCGGCTGGGGCGGCAAAGAGCAGGTCCTTGAGGTTACGCGCAAAAACCTGAATGGCATCCTCTTGCGCGCGGGCCCGAAGATCGCTCATCAGCTCCAGCATCATCGACAGGCTCAGCTTGACCCGCCAGGTCCAGCCCGCAACCTTGCGCAGCCATTTGTCACCGGGGCCGGTGCCGCCCGCTCCCAGCTCCGCCACAACCATGCCTTCCGCACGCGCCACGCCCTCTTCCGGCTCGGGGCCGATATCCAGCGACAGAATGCCCTCATTGGCGCCCCGCAACATGGCCAGCGCCCGGTGCGAAGGCACATCGGCCCAGCGCTCATTGTGATCAAAATAATCAGAGAACTTTGCGCCCTCCTGCTCCTTGCCCTCGATCAGCCGCGCCGTGAGACGCGCATCAGTCTGCAGGAACTGCCGCAGACGGCCCAGCAGACCGGCATTTTCCGTCATCCGTTCTGTCAGAATGTCGCGCGCGCCGTTCAGGGCTTCCTTGGTGCCAGGCACCGCCTCGCAAAGGTATTGCGCCGCCAAAACCTCGGGGTCGGCCAGGTGGTCTGCCAGGATCACTTCTACCAAGGGCTCCAACCCGTTTTCACGGGCGATCATCGCCTTGGTGCGGCGCTTGGTTTTATAGGGCAGATAGATGTCTTCCAGCTGCGCCTTGGTCTCGGCCTTGGCAATCGCGGCCGCCAGATCATCTGTCAGCTTGTCTTGCGATTTGATCGTGTCAAAGATGCTCGCCCGCCGGGCTTCCAGCTCACGCAGATAAGACAACCGCTCCGCCAGGGTGCGCAGCTGCGTGTCATCTAGGCCTCCGGTGGCCTCTTTGCGATAGCGCGCGACAAAGGGCACCGTCGCCCCCTCATCCAGCAGGGTCACGGCACTGTTCACCTGCTTTGGGGCCGCGCCAATTTCAGTGGCAATCTTCTGGGCAATTCGGGCTGCGGTATCACGGGCTGCGGTATCCAAGATGCGTCCTCATTTTGTCTGCTCGGAGCGTTTCGGGGCTCTGCTCGGGCACTCTTCTTAGCCCTGCAGCACGCCGCCGCCAAGAGCTGGCGTGCGCGAGCATGGCACAAACCGGCCACCGCCCAGCAGTCAGGCATTTTTTCCCGCATTTCAGCGCCCCTCGGCTGGCACCCGGCCAACATCAGGCTGACATCAGGCCGGCATCAGGCCGGCATCTCCTCAGCATCTGGCCCAGATCCCTGCAGAATCTCCGCAACCACTTGCCCCGCATGGCCCGCTGGCCTAGAACCCTTTCCAAACCTGATCAAAGGAGCCGGTGCGCGATGCTCGACCTGACATATGAACTCCCCAAGCCCAAGGTAATTTCGGGTGCCAAACATGACTGGGAACTGGTCATCGGTTTGGAAGTCCATGCCCAAGTCAGCTCCAATGCCAAGCTATTCTCTGGTTCCTCGACCAAATTCGGCGCTGAGCCAAACTCAAACGTCTCTTTCGTGGATGCGGCCATGCCAGGCATGCTGCCCGTTATCAACGAGTACTGCATTGAGCAGGCAGTGCGCACCGGGCTTGGCCTCAAGGCCGAGATCAACCTGTGGTCCGCCTTTGACCGCAAGAACTATTTCTACCCCGACCAACCGGCGGGCTATCAGATCAGCCAGCTGTATCACCCGATCGTCGGCGAAGGCGAAGTGCTGGTAGAGCTGGGCGATGGCACCGCGCGTACCGTTCGGGTTGAACGCATCCACATGGAACAAGACGCAGGCAAATCGATCCACGACATGGATCCCGAGATGTCCTTTGTGGATCTTAACCGCGCCGGCGTCTGTCTGATGGAGATTGTCTCCCGCCCTGATATCCGCAGCCCCGAAGAGGCCGCAGCCTATATCCTGAAGCTGCGCCAGATCATGCGCTATCTGGGCACCTGCGACGGTGACATGCAGAACGGTAACCTGCGGGCAGATGTCAACGTCTCGATCTGCCAGGCGGGTGCCTACGAGCGCTACCGCGAAACCGGCGACTTCGGGCATCTCGGCACGCGCTGCGAGATCAAGAATATGAACTCGACCCGCTTTATCCAGCAGGCGATTGAGGTTGAGGCCCGTCGGCAAATCGCCATCGTCGAAGCAGGCGGCGAGGTAGACCAGGAAACGCGTGGCTTCGACCCCGTCAAAGGCGAAACCCGCACCCAGCGGTCCAAAGAAGAAGCGCATGACTATCGCTATTTCCCCGATCCCGACCTGCTGCCGCTGGAGATCGAACAGTCCTGGGTGGACGGTATCAAAGCTGGCCTGCCCGAGCTGCCCGACGCAAAAAAGGCGCGCTTTATCGCGGATTTCAAACTCAGCGATTATGACGCCTCGGTGCTGACTGCCGATGTGGATTCGGCGGCCTACTTTGAGGCCGTGGCTGCGGGCCGCAACGGCAAGCTCGCCGCCAACTGGGTGATCAACGAATTGTTCGGCCGCCTGAAGGCGGATGAGGCCGATATTGCCAACAGCCCGGTCACACCGCAACAGCTGGGCGGTATTGTAGAGCTGATCTCGGCCGAGACCATCTCGGGCAAGATCGCCAAGGACCTGTTTGAAATCGTCTATACGACAGGCGGTGACCCTGCCGAGATCGTCGAGGCCCGTGGCATGAAGCAGGTGACCGATACCGGTGCCATCGAGGCGGCGCTGGATCAGATCATCGCCGACAACCCCGCACAGGTGGAAAAGGCCAAGCTGAATCCCAAACTGGCGGGCTGGTTTGTCGGCCAGGTGATGAAGGCCACCGGCGGCAAGGCCAACCCCAAGGCGGTCAACGAGCTGGTTGCCAAAAAACTGGGCGAATAGTCCACCCGTTGACCTCTCTGCGCCTGTGCACTGGTGTCTTTATGCCATAACGCAGGCGCAAGCAGGACACTCTTGCGCCGCCTCGCTCTTGAGGCCGCAAAAAAGGCGAAGAGGGCACGCGAATGGAGCAAGATGTGCAGGTAACAATTCATATCGGCATGCCGAAATGCGCCTCCAGTACCGTGCAGGCTCATTTTGCGGACAACGATGCGCTGTATCAGACCAAAGGGTTTCTTTATCCTACGCAGCACCGTCTGAAAAATGGCTATCGTCACCATAACCCCCTGTTTGAGCCAGGCCTGTCTCCCGACACCGCCGTACAGGACCTGTTGCGCGAAGCCGCGCGCAAAAACTGCAGGCGCATCCTGATCTCAACAGAACGGTTTACCACGGACTCAGAGGGGCACCTCGGACGTATCACTGCGGCTTTTGCCCGCCAGATTGGTGCCGAAAACATCACCTGCCTGTGTCTGGTGCGCGATCCCGCCTCGATGCTGCGCTCCAGCTTTCAGCAATTTGTCAGGGCAGGCCTCTGGCGGGTGAACCGGGCCAAGTTCTATGCCCAGACCGATGGGTCCATAACGGCCTTTTTTCGGGCCTTTCGTGCTGAAAATGGCTTTGAGTTGCATGAATATGACAAGATCATTGCCCGCACAACAAAGGGCGTGACCGCAGGCAAGCTCTTGGTCTGGGATATCAAGGACCGGCCTGACATCCTGACCCGCCTGACGCAGCACTTCGAGCTGCCAGCCGGGGCGCCTCCAAAAAAACAAAACCTCAGCTTTCCACCCGCAAAGATCGCATTTTTGCGGCAGTTCCAGCAAAGCTATGGTCAGGAAATCTACCAACAGAATCGGGCGCCTTTGCTGCGCAAGATCGACCTCAGTGACGTGCCATTCACGTTTGAGGATGCGGTGCGCGACGGCCTCGACATCTCGGACAGCGCATTGGATGCCCTGTTTCCGACGCTGCAGGACGGTTTTCACAAGGCGCTCGCGCTGAACGACCATGCCTTGCCGCTTGTTCCGGGGGTTACCTAGTCTGGCACTGCGACTGACACCACGACTGGCGCTTGACGCCTTCGACAACATCGCTAAACCTCACAGGCGTCATCAGGAGACCAGCATGCAAGCGTTCGAGTACAAAGTTGTTCCCGCCCCCCATAAGGGCACCAAGGCCAAAGGCGTCAAAACCCCCGAGCAGCGGTTTGCAAATTCCATCGAGATAACCCTCAATGAAATGGCCGCCCAGGGCTGGGAATATCAGCGCGCTGAGCTTTTGCCCTCGGATGAGCGCGCCGGCCTCACAGGCTCTACAACCAATTGGCGCAATGTTCTGGTCTTTCGTCGTGCCCTTGCCGTGGGCAACACTGCCTCAGCGCCAGGCCTCAGCGCCGCAACG
>JAWUWF010000044.1:0-7375 GCA_034111985.1 Pseudophaeobacter sp. | reverse complement strand
CCGCCCGGCATGACATAGCAGCCGGTGGCGTCGAGCTCTTCATCGCCCTTCAGATTAGGGCCGATCTGGGTGATCACACCCCCTTCGATCAAAACATCCGCTTTGTAGGTGAGGTCGGCGGTTACAATTGTGCCGTTCTTGATGACCTTACTCATGAATAAAACTCCCTGAGACGGGGCGATTTACGCCTCCAATGTTTCTTTTGCCGCATAACACGCGACCTATTGCATCTGTCCCGAAGTGATCGGGGCGCAGCCATGCAGTGTCAGGAAACGATTTCCGCCGTTTCAACAACCGCATGGAACAGCACATTGCCGCCTGCTTCTGCCCAGTCCTTGCTGATTTCTTCGGCCTCATTGTGCGACAGACCATCAACGCAGGGGCACATGATCATGGCTGTTGGGGCGACACGATTGATCCAGCAGGCGTCATGACCCGCACCAGAAATGATATCAAGATGCGAATAGCCCAAGCGATCAGCAGCGCTACGCACAGCTGTGACACAGGTTTCGTCAAATTTCACTGGGTCAAAACCGCCGACTTTTTCAAACTCGATCTGCATATCCATGGCCTCGACGATCTCAGCGCCCTCTTCCCGCAGACGCAGCTCCATGTCTTCGATCACGGAGAGCTCTGGGGAGCGGAAATCGACGGTGAAAACCACCTTACCCGGGATTACATTGCGTGAATTGGGATAGACATCAATATGACCCGCAGCGCCCACAGCGCTTGGCGCATGTGACCAGGCGATCTCGTCCACCGCCTCAAGCACCCGCGCCATGGCGAGACCGGCATTGCGGCGCATCGGCATCGGAGTGGAGCCGGTGTGTGCGTCGCGCCCGGTTATGGTCACTTGCGTCCAGCTGAGACCCTGACCGTGGGTGACGATACCAATATCCTTGCCCTCAGCTTCCAGAATGGGCCCCTGTTCGATGTGCAGCTCAAAGAAAGCGTGCATCTTGCGCGCGCCGACCCCTTCGTCGCCGCGCCAGCCGATGCGTTTGAGCTCATCGCCAAATTTCTTACCCTCGGCGTCCTCGACATTATAGGCCCAGTCCTGGGTGTGAATGCCGGCAAAAACTCCCGATGACAGCATGGCCGGTGCGTAGCGCGTGCCTTCTTCATTGGTGAAATTCGTCGCCACAATCGGGTGTTTTGTCTTGATATTCATGTCGTTAAGGGAGCGAATTAATTCCAGACCCGCAAGCACACCCAAGACGCCATCGTATTTTCCGCCCGTCGGCTGCGTGTCCAGGTGCGAGCCCACATAGACCGGCAGCGCGTCAGGGTCAGTGCCCTCGCGGCGGGCAAACATGTTGCCCATCTGGTCCAGCCCCATGGTGCAACCGGCCTCTTCGCACCATTTCTGGAACAAGGCGCGCCCTTCGGCGTCTTCATCGGTCAAGGTCTGACGATTGTTACCCCCTGCGACACCGGGGCCGATTTTGGCCATATCCATCAGGCTCTCCCAGAGCCTGTCGCCGTTTATTTTCAGATTCTGTCCCAAAGACGTCATCGCAGCTTCCTTCCTGTTCCCCCCGCTGATCACACGGGTTATTCGTGGCTTTACACCATCGGTGGCTTTGAATCGTTGGTCATGGTCCAATGTCTTGGATTTGACCAACTGGTCAAACTCACGCTATCACGGGTTCGGCACCAGTCAAGAAATTGAGTCACATTGGCTCGGAATTCCCCATGAATCTGGGGGAAAATGCGCAAATTGCGGGCGATCTCTCCCGCGCAACGGCCAGTAAGGATCTCTTATCCACAATGCTCAAGGACCGCCCCCCCACCCGCATCCAGAAAAAGAATCGCGCTGCAATTTTGGAGGCCGCGCTTGAAGTCTTCTCAGCGCATGGGTTTCGCGGCGCGACCGTGGACCAGATCGCCAACCAGGCGGGTCTGTCCAAGCCGAATTTGCTGTATTATTTCCCCTCCAAGGACGCGATGTTCACCGCATTGATGTCAGAGCTGCTGGATACTTGGCTTGACCCGATGCGCGAGATAGATGCCCAGGGTGATCCACTGGAAGAGATCCTTGCCTATGTGCAACGCAAGCTGCAAATGAGCCGGGATTTCCCGCGTGAAAGCCGGCTGTTTGCCAATGAGATTGTGCAAGGCGCGCCGCGGATGCTCGACGCGTTGTCGACGGATCTGCGCGGGCTGCTGGAAGAAAAAGTAGCCATTCTAGAAGCCTGGATGGCGGCGGGGAAAATCAATCCAACCCACCCCAAACACCTGATGTTTTCCATCTGGGCGCTGACCCAGCACTATGCGGATTTTGACGTACAGGTACGGATGCTCATGGAAGGAGAAGACCCATTTGATGCCGCACCAGAGTTCCTGGAAACGCTTTATCGACGCATGCTTACGCCAAAAGGTTAAAGTGTGTTAACCATGTTTCACTCTGACTGAAGACCACAAACGCAAAAAGAGGCGGCACCATGGCACCGCCCCTTTTCAGTCTGTATCCCCTAAAGGGAAAAGCGCCTATTCCGCAGCTGTGGCGGAGGGATTGTTTGGATGCGTTGTCCAGTTGGCATATTCATCCGAGACCACCTTGCCGGTGCGCTCATCGATCTGGCCTGCAGCAACCTCTTCCATGGTGATACAGCCTTCGATTGGGCAGACACTCACACAGAGATTACAGGCAACACATTCATCATCCTTAACCGTAAAGACCCGGTCGGCGCTCATCTCGATGGCCTGATGCGAGGTGTCTTCGCAGGCGGCAAAACAGCGGCCACAGCTGATGCAATCGTCCTGGTTGATCTTCGCCTTGGCGACATAGTTCAGATCCAGATACTGCCAGTCGGTGACATTGGGAATTGCCATGCCGATAAAGTCCTGGGTTGAGGTATAGCCCTGCTCGTCCATCCAGTTTGACAGCCCCGAGATCATCTCTTTGACCACGTTGAAACCATAGGTCATCGCCGCGGTGCAGACCTGCACGTTGCCAGCCCCCAGCGCCATGAATTCTGCCGCGTCCTTCCAGGTGGTCACACCGCCGATGGCCGAGATCGGCAGGCCTGCCGTCTGTGGGCAGCGGGCGATTTCGGCCACCATGTTCATGGCAATTGGCTTCACTGCCGGACCACAATAGCCACCGTGGGTACCCTTGCCCCCAACCGTGGGCTCTGGCGCCATCAGGTTGAGATCTACTGAGACAATCGAGTTGATGGTATTGATCAGGCTGACAGCATCACCGCCGCCTGCCTTTGCCGCACGCGCCGGAAAGCGCACGTCGGTGATATTGGGCGTCAGCTTTACGATCACCGGCTTGGAGTAGTATTTTTTGCACCACTCAGTCACCATCTGGATGTATTCAGGCACCTGGCCCACAGCCGCGCCCATACCGCGCTCGGCCATGCCGTGTGGGCAACCAAAGTTGAGCTCGATACCATCGGCACCGGTGGCCTCAACCTTGGGCAGGATGTCTTTCCAGGCCTGCTCTTCGCAAGGCACCATGATCGACACAATGACAGCGCGATCCGGGTAGTCCTTTTTGACGCGGGTGATTTCTTCCAGGTTGATCTCAAGCGAGCGATCAGTGATCAGCTCGATGTTGTTCAGCCCCAGCAGGCGACGATCGGCACCAAAGATCGCGCCATAACGCGGGCCGTTCACATTGACCACGGGAGGGCCTTCGGACCCGAGGGTCTTCCAGACCACCCCACCCCAGCCGGCCTCAAAGGCGCGACGCACGTTGTATTCTTTATCCGTTGGCGGCGCCGAAGCCAGCCAGAACGGGTTTGGAGATTTAATCCCCAGGAATTCTGTTGTCAGATCAGCCATTTGTCTGCTCCTTCTCCTGCTCGCTTGGGGCCGTTGCCTGGGCGACGACCCCGGCTTGCTCAGCCCATCAGGCTCGTATGAATATCCATTGCGGCGTCGCGGCCCTCGGCCACGGCAGTCACGGTGAGGGCTTCGCCACCCGAGGCACAGTCGCCCCCGGCCCAGACCATTGCCACCGAGGTGCGGCCAGTTGCGTCGACCATGATCTTGCCACCGTCAAGCTCAACCTCTTCTGGTTGGCCCACGAGGCTTTGACCAATGGCCTTGTAGACCTGTTCTGCGGCCAGACGCATGGTCTCACCGGTGCCACGTACACGCCCGTCTTCGACGCTGGTATACTCCAGCTCGATCTCGGCAGCCGCGCCGTTACCATGAATGGCTTTGGGCATCACATTGAACAGCAGCGTAACACCTTTGGAGGCGGCGAGGTCTTGCTCAAAACGGCTGGCACCCATGGCCTCACGATCGCGGCGATAGGCGATGGTGACGTTTTCCGCCCCCAGCAGCTTTGACTGCACAGCAGCATCCACTGCCGTCATGCCACCACCAATGACCACAACATTGCGACCAACGGGCAGCGCGCTGAGATCCTCAGCCTGGCGCAGCTCTTCGATAAAATCGACCGCGTCGCGCACGCCGTCCAGATCCTCACCTTCGGCCCGCAGAGAATTCACCCCGGCCAGACCAATGGAGAGGAACACAGCGTCAAATTCACCTTTCAGCGCTGCAAGCGTCAGGTCAGTGCCCAGCAACTTGCCGTATTCAACGGTGATACCGCCGATCTGCAACAGCCAGTCAACTTCACGCGCGGCGAAATTTTCGGTGGATTTATAGGCAGCGATGCCGAATTCGTTCAACCCGCCAGCCTTTGATTTGGCGTCATAGATCACCACGTCATGGCCCAGCATCGCCAGACGATGCGCCGCCGAAAGGCCAGCAGGCCCTGCGCCAACAACGGCAACCCGCTTGCCTGTGCTCACGGCACGGCTAAAGGGATGCTCATTTCGCTGCATAATCAGATCCGTGGCAAATCTCTGCAAACGGCCGATCTCGACCGGCTTGCCCTCGGCAGCTTCCCGCACGCAGGCTTCTTCGCAGAGCGTTTCCGTTGGGCAGACCCGTGCCCACATGCCGCCCAGGATATTCTGCTCCAGAATGGTCTTGGCCGCCGAGGCTGGATGCCCGGCCTGGATCTCGCGGATAAACTGCGCGATGTCGATGCTGGTGGGGCATGCGGTCATGCAGGGCGCATCGTAGCAAAAATAGCACCGATCTGCAGCCACCGAGGCCTCATGCGCGTCATATGCGGGATGTAGATCCCCAAAATTGTCGGCGATCTCAGGAGCGGCCAATCGCCCTGCCTGAATGCCTGATGCCTGATGGCTACTCGCCATTGGGTGTCTCCCTGACTGTGTTCTTATACGACTCAGAGTGCCACAGTTTGATTTTTTATCAACTGGTAAAATTTTGAAAATTGCAGAAAAAACCTGCGCGCGCCTGGTGATCAGACCTTAAGTAACTAATGTACTTGCATAAAATTCAGCGCCTATTTCTTGAGCAGCCGCAAAAAACTGCCAAAACGCAGCTGTTAGGCCAGGCCATCAACAAAAAACAGCATGTGAAACCGTTGGTCATCCACTGGTGCAGAACAGTTTTTGCGCCGATTGCTCTACACGCACAGACACAGGACCAGTGCGGCAGCGGGCCACAGTGCCTGCACGAGTTGGGCGGGCACCGCTGGGGGCAGAAACACCAAGGCCGACGGATTGCCCCACCGGCCTGAATTCTGTATCTCGCATATCACATCAAAAGTCTAAGACGGCAGAACCGCCGTTGCCTCGATCTCGATCTTGGCCTCATCTTCGACCAGCGCCGCGACAACAACCATGGTCATGGCCGGGAAATGGTATCCCATGACCGCACGGTAGGCGGCACCAACTTGACTTTGATGGGTCACATATTCGGCCTTATCCGTGACATACCAGGTAAGCCGGGTGATATCACTGGCCTGACCGCCCGCGGCCTCGACCACTTCAAGAATATTGCGCAGCGCCTGGCTCATCTGGCCGATAAACCCGTGCTCTTCAAAAACCTGATCCGCGGTCCAGCCAATCTGGCCACCGACAAACAACAGTTTACCTTCGGCGACCATACCATTGGCGTAGCCCTTGGCCGGTTTCCACCCTTCGGGATGGACTGAGATGGCAGGCATGGGGCTCTCCTTTTTTCGGGGTACTCATAGAATTTGGTGCCACAATATCAGGCAGAGCAGTTTTATTTCAAGCTTAAAATTTATAACCCTGAAATAGTTTGTGGCCCCGGTGCTGCATCGCTCAAAAAAAGCCCCGCCTTCCTGCTCGGAGGAACACGGCTCTTGGCCTCAGGACGTTACTTTGATCGCTGGGCTGGCTTTTACTTTTACTTCTACCGCGCGATTTTGCGTCTTTCTTGCAGAGCCTGTTCCGCGAACATGGCCCCTGCTGTCGCCTATTTTGGGTCACTCAGCGTTGCAAGCCCGGAGCCTCCAAAGAGGCAAATGGTCGGAGCTGGCCGTCCAAAAACGCCGCATTTAGGGTTACGCCTCCAAGCGCAACATCGCAGGAAATACGACGAGATAGCGGGGCCTGCCAGAGGCCAAAGCAAATAATTGCGTCCGCGCACTTGGCTGGAGCAGGCCCAAACATCCGCCTCCCTCATTGCTTGACGCCAACACGTTTTACTCGCCTTGCAAAGAAGATTGAAATCAGCTCAAGTGCCATTAGGCAAAATGATACATGCAAAACACTTAATATAAAGCAGCCGGCGTGAAATTTAGACAGAATGGGTTGAGAAAATGGTTACCTTTAGTTTTGCTGGATACAGAATAGTTTACAATTACGCCGACGCTAATGGCAGATCTGAAGGTGAGGCCGTTGCATTTAGAAACACCACAATGACGATCTCAGTGCCCAGCAGCAGCACGTTTTCATACAGATTTGAGGGCTATGACGATGACTATTCCGTATCGGATGTCTCTCTTTCCAGCGACATTTCGCAACTCGTTTTGGGTGATGACGACTATATACTTACCAACCAGGATTTAAGCGGCCTGTATCCAGGCTTCGGGCAAGACACCCTGAATTCACAGTTCGGGCAAATCACTCTACCCACAGGCACCAGTACCTACTTGGGCATAACCACACCGCGCCTAACACAGGGCAGTCAAATCGAATATATTTTCGTGATTTCCGGGGATAGCTTTCCTAATATATCCAGCCTGCAGGATTGGCGGGCACTGGAACAATCGGTAACCTCTTTTTCAGCAGCGACGGGAGATCTTGCACCGGGTGCAGCGATCGCCTGGGGTGATTTGGATTATGACAGCGTAACGCAGGAAGATGATTTCTCAGGCACCCCAGGCGCAGATCTGATGGTTGGGGGCGCCGGGGAGGATTACTTTCACTCGTCAGAAGGCGATGACACCTACCGGGGCCGGGGTGGGCCCTACGATCAGATTACCTTTAACGCCGACCCGAGCGGCGTCATTGCCAACGTGCGGGCAGGCATTGCAACGGATGGCTGGGGCGACAGCGACAGTCTA
>JAWUWF010000043.1:0-37612 GCA_034111985.1 Pseudophaeobacter sp. | reverse complement strand
GGAACGCGTGCTGCCCTTTGTCAAAACCACAATTCTTGAACGTGAGTTTGCAGCCCTGCCAGAGGCGCCGGTCCTGCGGGTAGGAGTTCTGTCGGTGTTGCCACCGCAAACGATGATCTGGGACGCGCATCTGTTGCAAGGCAAAGTGCAGGTGGAGGACATGGTAAGGGGTGCAGCCGCCAGCGCCGCCGAGCTGCGGGCTGCGGGCTGCGATTTGGTTGTGGCGCTGGCTCATACCGGGATTGGTGGCGAACACGCGGTGCCTGAGATGGAGAATGCCCTGTATCCTATCGTGGCAACGGCCGGGATTGATGCGGTGATTGGCGGGCACACACATCTGGTCCTGCCCGACCCGGAACATGCCTTTGCCAAACCTGTGGTCATGCCAGGGGCGCATGGCTCACATCTGGGTCAAATCGATATTCATCTGTGCCACGATGATGCGGGCTGGCGCATTGACACCTGGCGCGCCAGTGCCAAACCCATCGCGCGGCGGGATGCCTGGGGGAAGCTGACACCTCTGGCGGTGGAAGACCCTGAACTTTTGCGGGTCCTCGCTGCGGCACATGGCCAGACTCAGGCCCGGATGAAAGAGCCGGTGGGACACAGCAAACAGGCGCTGCACTCGTATTTTACCTTTTTTGGTGAGGACCACGGCCTGTCGCTGGTGGCCTGTGCCCAGTTGGCGGCGGTGCGCCCGTTGCTGGAAGGCACCTCTGCGGGCGATCTGCCACTGCTTTCTGCGGTATCACCGGGCAAATTCGGCGGCCGCTCCGGGCCGGAACACTATACGGACATTGCAGCTGGCGATCTGTGCATGCGCAATGTCGCGGATCTGCAGATTTTCCCCAATGCCCTTTGGGGGGTCCGGGTCAATGGCGAACAGCTGCGCGACTGGCTTGAGATGTCGGCCGGGATGTTCAACCAGATCACGCCGGGCTCACGCAATGTCGAGCTGGTCAACCACGAGCGTGCCGGGCATAATTTTGATGTGCTTTTTGGCGTGGAATACGAAATTGATCTGTCGCAACCGCCACGGTTTTCGTCTTCGGGTCTGTTGATCAACCCCGAGGCGCATAGGATCAAGAGCCTGCGGTGGAACGGGGCCGATGTCACCAGTCAGCAGAGTTTTGCAGTGGCGACCAACAGCTATCGTGTCAGCGGTGGCGGCAACTTTAAGATGGTGCAAGAGGCCACACGGCTACAGCTGCCCGCGATCAAGATCCGCGATGCGATTTGCGACTACGTCGCAGGCCATGTGCCCAAAGACAGCCTGGAGGGCGCATCCTTTCCCTGGCGTTTGGCCGGGCTGGCGGGCACAAAAATCACCGCCTTTACCGGGCCGGTGGCGCGCAACTATCTTGAAGAGTTGCCCGCTGACCTTGCCGAGGATCAGGGTATTACGCCAAGCGGCTTTCTGAAGCTGCGGCTAACCCTGTGACAGGCTTGGCCCTCTGATAGGCCTGACTCTGTGGTAGGTCTGGCCCTGTGATTTCTACGTTTTGAAGCGCTGTTTCTTCGGCCTCGGGGGTATGTCAGCGGGCGTAGCTGTCGGGGTCGGTTTTGAACTGGCATCCCTGTAATGCCCTTGTCATTGCGCCATTCTCTGCCTATATCTCGAATCGAGAGGTTGGCGCGGGCAGGCGCCTCGCCAACCTGGTCAGATCCGGAAGGAAGCAGCCACAACGAGCCCCGCTTGGGTCGATGTCCAACCTCTCACCTTTTTTCCCCCTAAGATATTGATGATAAATAAACTCCTTGCAAGCAAGGCGGTATGCCCGTTTTAAGGTTACAGTCTTGGTTACAATCGGGGGCTGGTGATGACCGGTAAAATTAAAAACATGGTGAACCGCAAAGGCCGTTACCATGCCCGGCTAGTAGTTCCAAAGGACTTACGGGGGATCGTCGGGAACCCCAACATGGTGACCATGATCAAAACTGGCACAAGCAAGCTGGCTCAGCGCGTAACCATATCTGAAGCTCTGGGTTTTTTTCAGCTCCTTATGCGTTAACGACTTCTCTGCTCCGGTAAAATATTCCGGGCGGACACGCACGCGATAGTTCTCCTCCTCGAGGAAATCGAGAGACTTCAGCTCTAGTGACAATGTGTTCGCGAAACGGGACTTCTTCGGTTCGGAGACGACAGAAAACATGCCGCCGTTGAAGATGCCGAGACCATGGTCATTGCGCTGGCATGTCAAACGATCTCCGATCTCAGGCATATCGCCGACACGTCCGAGAGCTCTTCGTATTTCCTCGTTGTAGAAGCTACGCGCGGTGCAGCAATGACCTTTTATGTCTATCTCAGCACTTTAGGGACTGAGCGCCAAGGGTGCGGTAGCTTTCTAAGCGTTCGCCGTAGGGGGATGCCATCGCGGGGTTCGGCTCAATGATTTTTTCATTGCGAGCCAAAGTCAGGACGTCTTTGCAGCAGCCAACGTCGCTGGCTAATATCGCCAGCCGTGCGGCCCCTAAAGCGGCCCCTTGTGATCCGCTCTCTGGGATATTCAGGACAAGCCCGGTAATGTCGGCGATCATTTGCAACCATGTTTCTGATTGGCTGCCTCCGCCCGCAACGCTCACAGCCTCAGGAAGCGAGCCAGCGATATCCAACGCAGCACAGCAATCCGCAAAGGCGAAGCCCACGCCTTCCATAACAGCCTGGACTATGTCTGGTAGGGTGTGATCGCGTCGCAGCCCCTGAAATGCACCGGAGGCATCCGGGGCATTGTGTGGTGTGCGTTCGCCAGACAGGTACGGCAAAAACGTGATCGGAGAGGGCGCGGTGACACTGCCCACCATCCCGGTGAGCTCCGCAGGCGTCTTGCCGGTGATCTGTCCGAACCACGCCAGCGCGTCTGTGGCACACAGGATGACCCCCATTTGATGCCAGGTCTTGGGCACCGCGTGACAAAAGCTATGCACGGCGTTATCAGTGTTTGTCGCGAACCTGTCCGTGACGGAAAACAACACGCCAGAGGTGCCAAGCGACAAGAAACCATCGCCCGGATTGACAGCTCCCAAACCGCAGGCCGTGGCGGCATTGTCGCCAGCGCCGCCCGCGACGGCAACCGGCCCGACACCCCATGTTGCCCTGAGTTTAGGACGCAAGACTCCCGCGCGGGCGCTGCCTTCGACAAGACGGGGCATATGGTCTTGGGTCAGGTCGGTTGCCGATAATAGCGCGTCAGACCAATCCCGGTGCGCCACATCCAGCCAAAGCGTGCCCGCCGCATCGGACATCTCTGACACGTATTCGCCCGTCAGCCAGAGATTCACATAGTCTTTGGGCAGCAAAACCTTGCGTGTGCGCGCAAAAATATCCGGTTCGTGCTTTTGCACCCAACGCAGTTTTGGTGCGGTAAACCCAGCCATGACAATGTTGCCGCCGATCCCGCGAAAATCTGCGCGGTCTTCCAGTTCAGCACATTCGGCATGGGACCGTCCGTCATTCCACAAAATGGCCGGGCGCAAGGGCGCGTCGTTTTTATCCAAAAGAGTGGCACCATGCATCTGCCCTGACACAGCAATACCGCGGAGGGCGGCGAATGCCGTCGGCGCTTGCGTGCGCACCTGTTCGATGGCTGTTTCGCAGGCGGTGATCCACGACTTCGGTTCTTGTTCGCTCCACATGGGCTGGGGGCGTTCGACAGTCAGCCCAGCGTGACCTTCGGCAATGGCCTTTTGCGTGTCATCAATGAGGAGAGCTTTGACGCCCGATGTCCCCAAGTCTAAACCAAGAAATGTCATAAGGAACTCATATCAGGAAAAATAAGGAGCCATTGGCGTGCGGACGCGCCAATGGCCAAAAGAAAGCCTTAGAACGGGCTGTCAGGATAGTAGAAGTCCATCGCGTTTTCTTGCGTGACCAGAACGGAGCCGATGACGAAGCTGCCAGACACGGGCGCGTTCGATGTGAGACCAACTGCCGTCAGTTCAATCGCCGTTGCGATCATGGATGGCGGGTAGGTCACATTGGCAGGGATCATCGCGTCGCCATCGGCCGTGCGCTTGATCATTTCCTTCATGCCAGCACCGCCCAGAACGAACTGGATGTCGTCACGGCCTGCGGCCTCGATCGCGGCCAGAACACCGATGGCCATGTCATCGTCTGAAGCCCAGACAGCGTCGATGTTGGGGTATTTCGACAAGAAGTCCTGCATCACGGTGAAGCTATCATCACGGTTCCAGTTGCCGTGTTCCATATCGAGCACGTTAATGCCCGAATCTTCGATAGCTACTTTGAAGGCATCAACACGCTGGTTGTCGATGGTGGTCGGAATGCCGCGTAAGACAACAATATCGCCGCCATCACTCATTTTAGAGACCATGTAGTCGCCCGACACTGTGCCAAAGCCTGTGTTGTCGCCTGCAACATAGAGGTCCTCAATGCCCTCAATGGACAGGCCGCGGTCAACAACCGTGACCCAGGTACCACTGTCGGCGACCGCTTGCACCGGCGGCGTCAACGGGTCGGATTCAAAGGGCAGTACCACGAGGGCGTCGATGTTGCGTGTGGCGACCATGTCTTCGATATCGTTGACCTGCTTGCCGGGGTCCGAGGCCGTCGCAAGCACGAAGTCCAGACCGGGATACACCTCCTCCAGGCGTTCCACGGTTTCCTTGGCATGGAAGTTCATACCGCCAGCCCAGCCATGTGTTGCAGCTGGAATAGAGACCCCTATGACCTTGACGTCGTTTGCGAATGCAGCACCACTGACAGCGGTCGCCAGTGCGGCAGCGATGAATGTTTGTGTATATTTCATTGATTGTTCCTCCCTTGAAACGTTGGCTTTGGCTTAACTTACAGCCTTCCGTTCGCGCTGCAGGATCACAGCGAGAATGATGATTATCCCTTGGATTGCCCCGTTCAGATAAGGCGAAACAAAGTCGGTCAGATTGAGGATGTTGCCGATCAGGCTTAAGATCAGGACACCGATCACGGTGCCCCAGACCCGACCAAATCCTCCTTTCAAAGCAGTGCCACCAATGATCACGGCAGCAATGGCCTCCAGCTCCCACAGCACTCCAGTGGAGGCAGAGGCCGAGCCGAGGCGCGGTACGTACATGATTGTCGCGATGCCCACGAGGATCCCAAGCGCGGCGTAGGAAATCAGGCGGGTGCGCTTGACGTCCACGTTGGAGTAATGGGCCACGTGCTCGTTGGACCCGGTCGCGGCACAATGGCGGCCATAGACGCCGCGCGACATAATGATCTCGCCGATAATCGCGACCAGGAGAAACACGATGATCGGCCAGCTGACGCCAAGGATGCCGTCAAAGTAGACGGGTCGGTAAAAGGTACGCAGGCCGAAATCCAGCGAAAGGGTACCGCCATCGGCCAGCCATGTGACCAGCGACCGGTATATGCCCATGGAGCCAAGCGTAACGATGAAGGCTTCAATCCCCAGCGTGGTGATCAAAAACCCATTTAAAAGCCCCGCCAAAAGCCCCGCAACAATCGCGGTCAGCATGCCCAGCAGAATAATTGGAACACCAATGCCCATGCTGGGCAAAGCCGCGTTCATGACGAGGATCATAAGGCCGGCAATGAACGCCGCCATCGAACCCACTGATAAATCCAGCCCCCCTGCGGTGATGACAAAGGTCATGCCCACCGCGATGATCCCGATAAAGGCGGAACGCGCCAGAACGTTGGTGATGTTGGCGGCGCTCAGAAAGTTGGAATTCATCATCGCCCCAATGGCCAGCAGCGCCAAAAGAGCCACGATCGGGCCAAGAACGGACATGGCAGGGATGCGCAGGGATGCCGTTTGAGAAGTGGTTGTATCGGTCATCTGTTCTTTCCTCAGGCCATTTCTGGCGTTTTTTCGGCGCGCAATCCCATGGACAGGCGGACGATCGCATCTTCATGGATGTCGTTTTCTGTCAGCGCGCCGCTGACCTCGCCTAGGCGCATTACCAGCACGCGGTCCGCCAATCCGATCAGTTCTTGCATTTCTGACGTGATCACGATGATGGCGTGCCCCGCATCGGCGAGGCCGCGCAGGAAGGTATAGATTTGCTGCTTGGTACCGATGTCGATGCCGCGTGTGGGTTCATCGACAATTAGGACGCGGGGCTCTGACAGCATGACCTTGGCCAAAAGCAGCTTTTGCTGGTTTCCTCCGGACATGTTACCGACCTGCACGTCGCGGGTGCCGGACCGGATATCGAATTCTGTAATCGCATGCGTGAGTGCTGCTTCCTCAGCCGTGCGATTGATCAACATGCCGCCAAATTTGTGCAAATTCGCCAGCGTCAGATTTTCGCGCATCCCTCGTTCCAACAACAAACCGCGCAATTTGCGATCTTCGGTCAGGTAGCACAGTCCGGCCTGCTGCGCGTCGCTGGGGCGCTTGAATTGAGTAGCACGGTCAAACAGCGTGATCTTTGCGGCCTTAGCCGGGCGTAGACCTGCGAGCCCTTCCATCACTTCTGTACGGCCCGATCCGATAAGCCCGCCAATGCCAAGGATCTCGCCTTTGTTCAATTCAAAGGACACGTCATGCGCAAAGCCCGGCACGCTCAGGCTTTCGACTTTTAACACCACAGGCGCGTCCGCAGCCACGCCGGGTTTGGCGGGGTAAAGGGCGGACACGTCGCGGCCCACCATTGCGATGGCCATGTCGTCTTCGCTCATCTCGGCGGTTGGGCCCGCATGGACCACGTCGCCGTCACGCATGATCGTGACCTGATCCGAGATTGCCGCAACCTCGTCGAGCTTGTGCGACGTGAACAAAATCGCTGTCCCAGCATCGCGCAAGGCCGCGACCTGCTCAAACAGAACATCCGTTTCACGATTGGTCAGAACGGCCGTCGGCTCATCCATGATCAATACCCGTGCATCACGCGACAACGCTTTGGCGATCTCGACCATCTGCTTTTCGGAATTGGACAGGCCGGACACCCTGGCATCTGGTGACACATCACAGGCCACGCAAGAGAGGTAATCCCGTGTCAGCCGACGCATCTCGGCTTTGTCCAGCAACAGGCCGCGTTTCAACTCTCGGCCTAGGAAAATATTCTGTTCCACCGTCAGCTGTTCGGCCAAATTGAATTCCTGATGGATCATCACGACTCCTGCGGCTTCGCCGTCTTGCAGGCTGCCGAAGGTGGCGGGCTGACCGTCCAACTGGACCCCGCCCGAGGTTGGCAGCTGATAACCAGCGAGAATTTTCATCGTGGTCGATTTACCCGCCCCGTTCTCGCCAATGAGCGCGTGTACGCTGCCTGCATTCAACGCAAGATCCACGCCGTGCAGCACTTCGACAGGGCCGAAGCTTTTGCTGACGCTGATAAGACCAAGAACGGGACAGCTGGTCATAGTTTTGTCCACGCTGCATTGTTAGCGGATGATGCTACGCAGGCCTCAATAAAGCGCATGCCGTCCATACCTGCCGTGATCCCGGGCAAGACCCCCATGGCCGTGACCCGGTCTGCACCGCCTTGCATGGCGCAAATTGCGTCGGCCGCCTCGTTATAGATCGTGGCAAAGCCTTCGAGGTATCCTTCGGGGTGCCCGCCCGGAATGCGGCTCACCGCCCGGGAGGCTTCGGTCGCGCCAGCACCGTTGCGGGTCAGCAGGCGCTTGGGCTCGCCATGGGGGGTAAACAACAGATAATTCGGGTCCTCCTGCGACCATTCTAGGCCGCCTTTTTCGCCATAAACCCGCAACTTCAGGGCGTTTTCGTTACCCGGCGCCACCTGGCATGACCACAGCATGCCCCGTGCGCCATTTGCAAAGCGCAGCATCATATGCGCGTTGTCATCCAATGTCCGCCCTGCGCCAAAGGACTGCAGATCAGCGGCAAGGCTTTCGACCGCCAACCCCGTGACAAAACACGCAAGGTTGTGGGCATGTGTGCCGATATCGCCAACCGAGCCACCGGCTCCGGAGCGTGCCGGGTCCGTCCGCCATTCGGCCTGTTTCAACCCTTCGTTTTCCATCGGAGAGGTAAGCCAGTCCTGGGGATATTCCGCCTGCACGATGCGGATCGCGCCCAGTTCGCCCGAGGCGACCATATCGCGGGCCTGCCGGATCATCGGGTAGCCGGTGTAGTTATGGGTTAGCACGAACAAGGCGTCGCTGTCGGCAACGGCCTTTTCCAAGTCCGCGGCATCCTCCATGGTCGAGGTTAGCGGCTTGTCGCAGATCACGTGGATACCCTGAGCCAAAAACGCCTTGGCCGCTGCCGCATGCACATGGTTAGGCGTCACGATCGAGACCGCTTGGATTCCGTCATCCCGCGCGGCTTCGGCATGCGCCATCTCCTCAAAGCTGCCATAGGACCGTGCAATACCGAGGACTTTGGCGCTTGCTGCAGATTTCTCCGGCGTGGACGAAAGCGCCCCTGCCACCAGTTCAAACTGGCCGTCGATACGCGACGCGATGCGGTGTACACCGCCAATGAAGGCGTCGTTGCCGCCTCCGACCATACCCAGGCGAATACGTGCCATTAATCGATCCCCAGCATTTTGCGGTTTGCAGCCTCATCTGTGCCACCATCGGCAAAGTCATCAAACGCACGCTCAGTGACGCGGATGATATGGTCCTTGACGAACTGCGCACCTTCACGTGCGCCGTCTTCAGGGTGCTTCAAGCAGCATTCCCATTCGACCACGGCCCAACCGTCAAAATTATTGGCCGTCATCTTTGAAAATACCGCACCGAAATCGACCTGACCGTCGCCCAATGACCGGAAACGCCCTGCGCGATCTGTCCAGCTTTGGTACCCGGAATAGACGCCTTGACGCCCGGTCGGATTAAACTCAGCATCCTTGACGTGGAACATCTTGATGCGGTCTTTGTAGATGTCGATATTTTCAAGATAATCAAGGCATTGCAGCACGTAATGGCTCGGATCATACAGCATGTTCGCGCGCGGATGGTTGCCGGTGCGCTCTAGGAACATCTCATAGGTGATACCATCGTGCAGATCCTCGCCGGGATGGATTTCATAGCAGACATCGACGCCGCAATCCTCTGCATGGTTAAGGATCGGCAGCCAGCGTTTGGCCAGCTCATCAAAGGCAGTCTCAACCAACCCTGCGGGGCGCTGTGGCCATGGATAGACATAAGGCCACGCCAGCGCCCCCGAGAACGTCGCATGCGCGCCAATGCCCATGTTTTTGGACGCGGACAGCGCCTTCATCACCTGATCCACGGCCCATTCCTGACGGGCCTTTGGGTTGCCGCGTACAGAGGGGTCAGCAAAGCCGTCAAACGCAGCATCATAAGCCGGATGCACGGCCACAAGCTGGCCTTGCAGGTGGGTGGAAAGCTCGGTCACTTCGACGCCGTTTTCGCGCGCCTTACCTTTGAACTCATCGCAGTAGTCTTTGCTGCTCGCGGCCTTGTCCAGGTCAATCAGACGGCCATCCCAGCTGGGCACCTGCACGCCCTTGTAGCCGCAGTCGGCTGCCCATTTAGTAACGCTGTCCCACGAATTGAACGGGGCGTCGTCACCGGCAAATTGCGCCAGAAACAATGCGGGTCCTTGGATGGTCTTCATATTGGTTCTCCCTGTCCGCCTACACGAAGCGGTTGACGATGTTTTCCAGAATTTCCTGCCGACCTGAGCGTGGCTGCGGATTGATGCCGTCTGCGGTCACTTGGGTCGCGATGGCGGCAAAATCGCTGTCCAGCAGTGCCTTGCCACCCGCGCTGTCCCAGCCCGCGTATCGCTCGGCGCGCATTGCCTCTAACGTGCCATCTTCCAGCATTGCAGCGGCCGCCTTAAACCCACGTGCACAGACATCCATGGCGCCTGCATGGCCTGCAATCAGATCGATTGGTTCGAGCGATTGGCGGCGCAACTTGGCGTCAAAATTGGTGCCGCCGGTGGTGAACCCTCCCGCCTTGAGAACCTCGTAATAGGCCAGCGCCGCTTCGGGGACGTTATTGGGGAACTGATCGGTGTCCCAGCCTGACTGATAATCGTTGCGGTTCATGTCGATAGACCCGAAAATGCCCAACGACGACGCAAGCGCCAGCTCATGCTCGAACGAATGGCCTGCCAAAATCGCATGGCCCTGTTCGATGTTCATCTGGACTTCGTCCTCAAGACCGAACTCCTTGAGGAAGCCGTAAACCGTGGCGACATCATAGTCATACTGGTGTTTGGAGGGCTCTTGCGGCTTGGGCTCAACAAGGATAGCGCCTTGGAAGCCGATTTTGTGTTTGTATTCGACCGCCATCTGCAAGAAGCGGCCCGCCTGCTGGCGCTCGCGCTTCAGATCGGTGTTCAGCAGGGTCTCATACCCTTCGCGCCCGCCCCACAGGACGTAGTTCTGCCCGCCCATCTTATGCGTGGCATCCATACAGTTTTTGACCGTAGCCGCGGACCAGGCGAAAATCTCGGGGTCGGGGTTGGTAGCAGCGCCGGACATGAAACGACGGTGACTAAAGAGATTTGCCGTCCCCCAAAGCAGCTTGGTGTTGCTGCTTTCCATCTTGCCCAACAGATAGTCGACAATCTCTTCAAAGTTCCGCTGGCTTTCGGCAAAGCTGTCACCTTCGGGGCGGATATCTGCGTCGTGCCAGCAAAAGAACGGCACATTCAGCAGGTCGAACATTTCAAAGGCCACGTCCGCCTTGAGCCGCGCCAGGTCCATCGTGTCGCCAAACCAGGGACGGTCGAAGGTTTGCCCCCCGAAGGGATCGCTCCCGGGCCAGGCAAAGGAATGCCAATAAGCGACGGCGAATCGCAGATGATCTTCCATGCGTTTGCCCGCCACGACCTCGTCGGGGTTGTAGTGATGAAAGGCCAACCCGGTACTGTCAGGATCATAGGACAGGGGGCTGATATCTTTGAAAAAGTCGGTCATATCGTTTGGTCTTCCATCGCATCGTTAAAGGTGTCAGCAGGCAAATTGTCCCGCACAAAGATAGTTGGCATGAGGTCGGGCATCGGCGGCATCTCCCGCTGGTCGATCAGCGCGCGCAAAAGGGCGAAGGCACGGTTGACTTCGATATCCGGGCGCTGGTCGATTACCAAGTCGATGTGATTGTCGATAAGCGCCTGTTTTGAATGCGCAACCAGCTCATGGGTCACACAAAACGGTCGCGTGGCAGCGGTTTCTTTGATGGCCTTTATCAGCCCGACATTGCCCGCGCCGACATTATATAACGCCGTGACAGAGGTGCCGGATTGCAAAGCACTGCAGGCGGCTTCGTACATAACGACCGGGTCGTCTTTCGTCAGGATCGGATCAAGGACGCGCAGATCAGGGAAATCAGCGGCAATCACATCGCGAAAACCTTGCAACCGGTCTGCATGGTCGCCGGCATCAAGCGCGCCCGCAAAGGTCTGGATAGCCCCGATGCGTCCCGCATGGGACATCCCGGTCAAGCGCGCAGCCGTGCGGCCCGCGACGATGTTATCGATGCCGATATAAGCTGAACGATACTCAACCGGCAGGTCTGACACCAAGCCGATGATCTCCACGCCACGGGCGCGCAGATCGGCGAGCGGCTGCTCCAAAAGACCGCTTTGCAAGCCAACAATGGCGACGCCATCATAATCATGTCCTGTCAGCTGCCCGATGCTGTCTTGCAGTGCGCCAACAGAGAAGGCGGACACGTCGACGATCTCAACTGTGACGCTCTCCGCGCTCAGATGATTGGCTGCTTCAAGGATATGTTTGCGGACTCGGTTGAAAAACGCGTTGGACCCGGTGGGAATCAGAAACGCCAAACGGTAGACGCGCTTGCGGGACAGGTTTGCCGCAGCAACGTTGCGCACATAGCCCAATCGGGCAACGGCATCGCGCACCTTGTCGATCGACTTTTGCGCGACATTCCCACGATTGTTTAAGACACGATCTGCAGTTGCGTAGCTCACACCAGCGGCATTTGCGACATCACTTAATGTCGGACCTGACATCTTCCCTCCTGGCAACGGCGTTCCCAATTTGGCCGCTCAAAGGTGAGGATAGTGGAGTAAAATGCAATACGTCAATCATTTTATGATAGGCGCCGATCATTTTGCGAAGGGCAGTGGAGATTTTGTGGGAAACAGTAAGGATGATGTGTTTTTCAGTGTCAAAATAGCGAAATTATTTGGCTCACTCCACTCACGAAATCTTTGTCATTGAGGTCTAAATGGCATGTCCGTGGATCGTGACTGTATACTCTGGAACGATGGAAATGAAGGTTCATCTAACCTGTAGACACCGGGTCTATTGGTCGCTGGGATCACAGAAGCGCACTGTTTTAGTGGCAGCCAATGCAGACGTTTTTGCGCGTACCAGAAGACGGTTCTCCGAATTCAGACCGACAGGCGATTGGGAGAAACTCTTTTTCCAAAGGACGATAAACGGAACGCGTCATATCCCTATGGGACTGGTCTTGTCGCGGTTTAGTTCCGGTCTCTTTCGAGCAAAGATTACTATGAAAGAGATTGAGAATGGCAAAGAGATACACAGACGAGTTTCGGCGTGATGCGGCTGGTATGGCGACCACCAGTGGATTAACGCGGCCCCAACTTTCATCGGATTTGGGGGTTTGGCTTTCGACGCTGAACAAATGGGTTCCACAGCATCAACACGATGACCTGATGTCAGGACCGCATGATGACGTAGAAAAGGAGAATACGCGACTTCGCAAAGAAGTCCGTCTGTTGCGCGAGGAGAGGGACGTTTTAAAAAAGGCGGCGATCTTCTTTGCAGGCCAAAGCCGGTGAGGTTCGCCTTCAGTGACGCCTGGAAAGAAGTTTGGCCCGTGGAATTTCTTTGCCGTATCATGCAGGTCACATCTCGTGGGTTCTGTGCTTGGCGGATACGGCCAATGAGCCAACGACAGCGAGATGATATGGTGCTTTTGGCCCACATTCGTGAGCAGCATCGGCTTAGCTTGCAAAACTACGGGCGGCGCCGGAAGACTGAAGAACTGCAAGAGTTGGGGCTGAGCGTCGGTCACGGTCGTGTGGGCCGTCTGATGCGTGAGAACGGCATCAAAGTCATCAGAACGCAGAAATACAAGGCGACGACGAACAGCAATCACACGTTCAATATTGCGCCCAACCTGCTGGATCAGGACTTCTCAGCGGATGGCCCCAATCAAAAGTGGGCCGGAGACATCAGCTACATCTGGACCAGTGAGGGCTGGCTTTATCTGGCCGTCATCCTTGACCTGTACTCTCGCCGCGTAATCGGTTGGGCCGTCAGCAACCGGATGAAGCGAGGTCTGGCGATCAGGGCGTTAGATAACTGGTGGCGTTGCTGCGTTGGTGCGGGCCTGTCAGGCTGGGCGCAGATCACGCGGCGCTACTGGAAAAGCGCGATCCAGATTCCTGCATACATGGATATTCCGCCAAGATTGACCCAGACGTGCCAGACGGGATAGCGGAAGGGCATGGTCTTGCGGGTGTAAAATCCTGTTCCGATAACGTAGCAGCCGGCGCCGACAATGATGCACCACAGCGTTGCCACCGGGACATTTGTCAAATCGGGCAAGGCGCACATTCCAAGGGCACCCAATCCAAGATATGAAGCCGTCGACCAGCGCGATTTGACCGTTTCATGGGTGATCTTGTTCCAGACTGCCAGTGCGGTGAGCCCCCAGCACAGCCAAAGCAGCGTAAAGGTCCAGGCGGTGTCGGCCTGCACAAAAAACGGCGTGAAGGTTCCGGAAATGCTGGGATAGATGGCTGCGTGATCAATCCGCCGCAACAGCTTGCGCCGGTCGTGCCAGGGCGCAAAGTGGTAACAACTGGAGGCCAGATTGGAGGCAAGCACACAGGCAATGTATAATCCGGCAGCCAAAACAAGCCGGAGCTCCAGCTCTGCACTGGCCTTAACCAGCAAAAAGCCACCAGCCGTCAGGATCAAGACCAGTCCAACAGCATGCACCGCAATGTCGGCATGGCGATGGGACGGCGTGGCGCTTGGATAGGTCGGTGCGGTCATGGGGATCTCTGGACAAAGACTAAATATCTATAGGTGCAATTTGCGTCAGAGTCCGTAGCAGAGTCTATGGTTCCGGCGCGTCAGTCCCGGACCGGTCGACGCACTGGTTCCTGATGCGCCGGTTCCTGACATACTCCTCGTCCGCCACCTTGCGGGCAAAGACCCTTCAGATCGCCCCGAAAGCGGCGTTAGTAGCGGCCATTGTCGGCTGGATAGACGCCCAGAATCTCCACATTGGTGGTGAAATAGGCCAACTCATCCATGGCAAGTTGCACGTTTGCATCATCCGGGTGACCTTCGATATCCGCATAAAACTGCGTTGCGGTGAAAGATCCGTCGACCATATAGCTCTCAAGCTTGGTCATGTTGATGCCATTGGTGGCAAAGCCGCCCATGCCTTTATAGAGCGCCGCCGGAATGTTGCGGACCTGAAAGACAAAGCTGGTGATCATGCCGTGCGCCCCCCGGCGGCGGGTGTCGGGGTCGCGGGACATAATAAGAAAGCGGGTGGTGTTATCGCCGCGATCTTCGATCTTTCTTTCCAGCACGTCCAGCCCGTAGATCTCGGCTGCCAACTCGCTCGCCAGCGCGGCAGTATGGATGTCACCCGCAGCAGCGACGTCGCGCGCTGCCCGGGCGTTGTCGGGGCTGACGCGACCCAAAATATTGTTTTTGCGCAGAAACTCACCGCATTGTGGCAGCAGCACCAGATGTGATTTGGCTTCGCGAATGTCTTCCAGTTTTGCTCCGGGCACGACGAGCAGGTTGATATGCACCCGCACAAAGGCTTCGTCGATAATGTGCAACCCGCTATGGGGCAGCAGCCGGTGGCTGTCGGCGACCCGACCGTAGGTCGAATTCTCTACCGGCAGCATGGCCTGATCGGCCTGGCCCGTGCGCACAGCCTCGATGACGTCCTCAAATGTGCCGCAGGGAAGCACGTCCATGTCGTGGCGCGCATTGCGGCAGGCCTCGTGACTGTAAGAGCCAAGCTCTCCCTGAATAGCAATTTTTCCGGTCATCGGTGCGACTTTCCTGCAAAACTTCAGCAAACGGGCATTTAGTCGCGTTGTCTATACCTTGCCACTGACGAGTGGAAGCCTTAGACAACGACCCAGACAGCTAAAACGGACACGCGATTCATGTTTGACACGATGACCCTAACCAAAGCGACCGCAGGCGTTTGCGGATCGTTCCTGGTGCTTCTTCTGGGCCAGTGGGCCGCGGATGTGCTCTACTCGGCAGAGGCGCACGGTGAGCAATCTTATATTATTGAAGTTGAAGAGGCGGGCGGCGCCCAGGAAGACGTAGTTGAGGTCAGCTTTGATGAGCTGATGGCCTCGGCTGATATTGGCAAAGGCGCCAAGGTCTTCAAGAAATGTGCCGCATGCCACAAGATCGAAGACGGTGTGAACTCTACCGGTCCTTCGCTCTACGGTGTTGTTGGCCGGGCTCAGGCTGCTGTGGATGGCTTTGGCTATTCCGGTGCTTTGGCCGGACTTAGCGGCACCTGGTCGGCAGAAGAGCTTGATGCCTTCCTGACCAAACCCTCCGCCTATGCCTCTGGCACTTCGATGTCGTTCTCCGGTCTGAAAAAGCAAAAAGACCGCGTGAACCTCATTGCCTATCTGGATGGCCTCGACGGCTAATTCAGGCCTGATCCCGGGATCGGTACAACAGATACAAAGGGCCGCGATATGTTTCGCGGCCTTTTTGCGTTTTGTCGGCGCTGTGCTTTCCTGAACTGCGCTCGTCTGAGCTGACCTCGCCTGAGCTGTGCTGCCCCAGGGCGATCTCTCATTTGGCCGGATCACGGGTTTTCGATCCGCTGAGAGCGGGTATCGCGCATTCTCAACTTGAATGTTACCGCCTGCGGCCATTAGCTTGGAGCACAGGAAAAAACCGGACCAAATCAAGGCCGGGCATTGGAGGTTGTGACAGATGACATCCCATCAGGCAGGACGGCAACATCAGCACAGGGTTCCCCAACGCACTGCGCGGGCCAACGCGCGGGCCTTGCAGCATGAGCCCCAGGGCGTAAGTCAGGCGATCTTGTTGCTGGTTGTGGGAGCTGCCCTGACCATGATGTTGACCCTGATGCTGGCCCAGCCGCTGCGCGCCGAAGGCGCCCTGATCAAAAGTCACGGCTTTGCCGAATTTGGCGAACTGAAATATCCAAAAGGCTTTGCTCGATTCGACTATGTAAACCCTGAGGCCCCCAAGGGCGGTGAGCTGGCGATCTCAGCTGTTGGTACCTTTGATAGCATGAACCCCTATGCGCGCACCGGCCGGGCGGGGGCGCTGTCTTCTGAACAATTCGAAAGCATGCTGGTGGAGTCCTATGATGAGCCGGGATCCTTCTATGGGCTGCTTGCCGAAAGTCTGGAATACCCCGAAACTCAGGATTGGGTGATCTTTAATCTGCGCCCAGAGGCCCGGTTTTCAGATGGCACCCCGGTCACCGCCGAAGATCTGGTGTTTTCCCATAATCTGCTGTTGGACCAAGGTCTGAAATCCTATGGAGATGCGGTGCGCAAACGTATCCCAAGGGCAGAGGTGCTGGGCCCGCATCAGGCCAAGTTCTATTTTGCTGATGGTATTTCGCGGCGCTCCCTGATTACGCAGATTGGCGGCGTCCCGGTTTTTTCCAAGGCCTGGTTCGACGCTGACCCCGAAAACCGCCGCTTGGACACCCCGCGGCTGGATCCCGGGATTGGCTCTGGACCCTATGTGCTGGAAACCGTCGATATCAACCAGCGCATCGCCTATCGCCGCAACCTGGACTATTGGGGCCGCGATCTGAATGTCAGTGTCGGGCGTCACAACTACGATATGATCCGCATTGAATACTTTGGCGATTCCATCGCGGCGATGGAGGGCTTCAAGGCCGGCGTCTATACTCTGCGCAGCGAAAACAACTCAAAAAACTGGGCCACCGCCTATGGGTTCGACGCGGTAAAGGCCGGCGATGTGGTTCAGGCGGCGATCCCGGATGGCAACCTGTCCTCACCTGCTGGCTTTATCATGAACCTGTTGCGACCCAAATTTCAGGACCCGCGGGTGCGCGAAGCAGTGCAGTTGGGGTTTAATTTTGAATGGACCAATGACAGCCTGCAATATGGTCTGTTTCAACAGCGCCATGCCTTTTGGCAGGACACCGATCTTGAGGCCAAGGGCTTGCCGCAGGGGCGTGAACTTGAGGTGCTGACAGCACTGGGCGATCTGATTGATCCGGCCATACTGACCTCCGAGCCTGTGATGGCCCATAGCTCCAAACCCAAGCGACCCAATGACCGCAGCAACCTGCGCCGGGCGATGTCGCTGCTGGATGAAGCCGGCTGGATGGTTGGCGATGATGGGCTGCGGCGCAATGCGGCGGGTGAGGTCCTTAGCCTTGAATTTCTGATCGACAATCCTACCACAGCCCGGGTTGTGCAGCCCTACATCAGCAACCTGCAAACCATGGGCATTGATGCGGTTTTGAACCGGGTCGATAACGCGCAGTTTTCCGCCCGGCGTCGTGAAAAGGACTTTGACATGGTTTTTTCCGGCTATTCTCTGGATCTGGAACCTTCGACGGAATTGCTGCAGATGTTCGGCTCTGAGGCGCATCAGTTTTCGGTCTTCAATCCGGCTGGGCTGGCTGACCCTGCGATGGATGTTTTGATCGACAATATCGTCAATGCCACCACCAAAGAAGAGCTATATGCCAATACCCGCGCTCTGGACCGGTTGCTGCGGGCAAAGCGGTTTATGGTGCCGGTCTGGTATCTCGACGTCAGCTGGGTCGCCTATTGGGATATGTACCGCTACCCAGAAAAGCTGCCGCCTTTTGATACCGGCCTGCTGGACCTGTGGTGGATTGATGCGGGTCGCGAGGCTGACTTAAAGGCCTCGGGCGCGTTGCGGTAGAGACGCATCATGGCAGCCTATATTCTTCGACGTCTTATGCTGGTGATCCCGACCCTGTTCGGCATCATGGTGGTGAACTTTGCCCTGGTGCAATTCGTCCCCGGTGGCCCGGTTGAACAGGTGATTGCGCAGCTGCAGGGCAGTGGCGATGTGTTCGAAGGTTTTGCCGGTGGCGGCGGTGATACCGGCGGCGCCAGCGTGATCGAGGCCAATGACAGTTATGCGGGCCGTCAGGGCCTGCCGCCAGAGCTGATCGAAGAGCTGAAAGAGCAGTTTGGCCTCGACAGGCCGCCGCTTGAGCGGTTCGGGCTGATGCTGTGGAACTATCTGCACTTTGATTTTGGCGAGAGCTATTTTCGCAAGATAGACGTGACCGAACTGGTGCTGGAAAAGATGCCAGTGTCTATTTCTCTTGGCCTGTGGTCGACCCTGATCGCCTATATCATCTCGATCCCGCTGGGCATTCGCAAGGCGCTGCGCGATGGCACGCGCTTTGACACCTGGACCAGCGGTGTGATCATCGCCGCCTATGCCATTCCCGGTTTCCTGTTTGCCATTATGCTTTTGGTGCTGTTTGCGGGCGGGTCTTATTGGCAGCTGTTTCCGCTGCGGGGCCTCACCTCGGATAACTTTGAAAGCCTCAGCCTGTTTGGCAAAGCGGCGGACTATGCCTGGCACATCGCGCTGCCGGTGATCGCCTCGACCATTGGTGCCTTTGCGACGCTGACGCTGCTGACCAAGAACTCGTTTCTGGATGAGATCAAAAAGCAATATGTCATCACGGCGCGCGCCAAGGGGCTTGGCGAACGTCAGGTGCTGTATGGCCATGTGTTTCGCAATGCCATGCTGATCGTGATTGCCGGTTTTCCGGCCGTTTTTATCGGTGTGTTCTTTTCAGGCAGCCTGATCATCGAGACGATCTTTTCGCTGGATGGCCTGGGCCGTCTGGGGTTTGAGGCCGCGGTGGCGCGGGATTACCCGGTGATCTTTGGCACTCTGTTCATTTTTGGGTTGATGAGCCTGGTGGTCGGGATCGTGTCGGATATCATGTATGTGCTGGTCGATCCACGCATCGACTTTGATAAGCGGGAGGGCTGAGGCATGGCACTATCTCCACTCAATCAGCGCCGCTGGAATACCTTTCGCCGCAACAAACGCGCCTATTGGTCCATGTGGATCTTTGCTGTGCTGTTTGGTCTGACACTCCCAGCCGAGTTTCTGGCCAATGACAAACCCATCCTGGTGAGCTATCGCGGCGAGATCTACGCGCCGATCTTCAATTTCTACCCGGAAACCGCCTTTGGCGGCGATTTCAAGACCGAGGCGATCTACCGCGACCCGGAGGTGGAGTGCCTGATCCGCTCTGGCGGCATTGAAGACTGCTTTGACGAGCCGGAAGAGATTATCGCCGAGATCAAAGCGGGCAGTTACGCGGATGAGGCGTTCCACAAAGGCTGGACCCTTTGGCCGCTGATCCCCTATTCGTTCAACACCACCGTGGATCGCCCGGGTGCGGCGCCGCTGCCGCCCAATGGGCAGAACCTGCTGGGCACCGATGACACCAAACGCGATGTGCTGGCGCGGGTCATTCATGGCTTTCGCCTCTCAATCGTCTTTACCCTTATTGTGACTGGTGCTGCGACAGTGCTGGGCATTCTGGCCGGCGCGGTGCAGGGCTATTTCGGTGGCTGGATCGATCTGGTGTTTCAGCGCTTTATCGAGGTCTGGAGCTCAACCCCGCAGCTCTATGTCATCATCATCATGTTTGCCATTCTGGGCCGTAGTTTCTGGCTCCTAGTCGGCCTGATGATCCTGTTTGGCTGGACCTCACTAGTGGGGGTGGTGCGCGCCGAATTCCTGCGCGCCCGCAATCTGGAATACGTCCGCGCCGCCAAGGCGCTGGGGGTGGGCAATGGAACCATCATGCTGCGCCATATGCTGCCCAATGCCATGGTTGCGACCCTGACCATGCTGCCCTTTATCGTTACCGGCACCATCAGCGCGCTGGCAGGGCTGGATTTTCTGGGCTTTGGTCTGCCCTCCTCGGCGCCATCCCTTGGTGAGCTGACGCTGCAGGCGAAACAGAACCTCGAAGCCCCCTGGCTGGCCTTTACCGCTTTTTTCACCTTCGCCCTGATGTTGTCACTGCTGATCTTCATCTTTGAAGGCATCCGCGACGCGTTTGACCCAAGAAAGACCTTTTCATGAGCGCTGTCCTTGAGGTCCGCAACCTGTCTGTTTCCTTCCGGCAGGATGGCAAAATCACCCAGGCTGTCAAAGGCGTGTCCTTTTCAGTGGGGCGGGGTGAAACCGTGGCCCTGGTCGGCGAGTCCGGCTCCGGCAAATCCGTCTCGGCCCTCTCAACGGTCTCGCTGCTGGGCGACAGCGCCATCGTGAGCGGCTCGGTGACCTATGATGGGGTCGAGATGGTCGGCGCTGATGAAAAGCACCTGATGCAGGTGCGTGGCAATGACATCAGCTTTATCTTTCAGGAGCCGATGACCTCGCTCAACCCGCTGCACACCATCGAGAAACAGCTGGCGGAATCCCTGGCGCTGCATCAGGGGCTGCAGGGTGCCACGGCGCGGGCGCGGATCCTGGAGCTGATGAACAAGGTTGGCATTCGCGATGCCGAAAGCCGCCTTGGCGCCTATCCGCATGAGCTGTCTGGCGGTCAACGCCAGCGGGTGATGATCGCCATGGCGCTGGCCAATAAGCCAGACGTGTTGATCGCGGATGAGCCGACGACAGCGCTGGATGTGACCATTCAGGCGCAGATCCTGGACCTGTTGGCGGATCTGAAAGAGAGTGAAGGCATGGGGCTGTTGTTCATCACCCATGATCTGAACGTGGTGCGCCGCATTGCCGACCGGGTCTGTGTGATGAAGGGTGGCGAGATTGTCGAGGAAGGCCCGGCCTCTGCGGTTTTTGACAACCCGCAACACCCCTACACACAAAAGCTTTTGGCAGCTGAGCCCTCGGGGCAGCCGGAACCGGTGGCACCAGAGGCGGTTGAGATGATCCGCACCCGCGATCTGAAGGTCTGGTTTCCGATCCAGAAAGGCCTGCTGAAACGCACCGTGGGCTATGTAAAGGCGGTGAACCCCACCTCGATCTCGGTGCGGGCCGGGGAAACGCTGGGCATTGTCGGCGAGTCGGGATCGGGCAAAACCACTATGGCGCTGGCGATCATGCGGCTGATAGCCTCTGAGGGCGAAGTGCGCTTTTGCGGCGATGATCTGCGGCAATGGTCAACGCGCGAGTTGCGCAGCCTGCGCAAGGATATGCAGATTGTGTTTCAGGACCCCTTTGGCTCGCTCAGCCCGCGCATGACCTGCGCCCAAATCATTGCCGAAGGACTGGCCATTCACAAGGTGGACCAGCACCGCGCGCCGCGTGAGCTGGTGGCGGAAGTGATGCAGGAGGTCGGGCTGGATCCCGCCACCATGGACCGCTACCCGCATGAGTTTTCCGGCGGCCAACGCCAGCGCATCGCCATCGCCCGCGCCATGGTGTTGCGGCCCAAACTGGTGGTTCTGGATGAGCCAACCTCGGCGCTGGATATGACAGTGCAGGTGCAGATTGTCGAATTGCTGCGCGATCTGCAAAAACGCTATGGGCTGGCCTATCTGTTTATTTCGCATGATCTAAATGTGGTACGCGCCATGTCGCATCAGGTGGTGGTGATGAAACAGGGAGATATTGTCGAGGCAGGGGCGTCGGAAGAGCTGTTTGAACACCCCAAGGAAGACTATACGCGCCAGCTTCTGGCGGCGGCACGGTAGGTAGCACAAAATGCCTGCATAGCTGATTTCAGGGGCTGCATACTGGGGGGCTGAGCTGTTCGTGGAGCTAGTTTATTGCTGAACCAGTTTTTGCTGACAGGTTTTTTGCAAACAGGGGGGCGCTCCCGCCTGTTTAGCACATTGCCCAGGGGCAATATGGCGCACAGTTGGGCCCGGCGCCGCTGACGCGGCGCAGTGGTGGCCGGCATAGGTCGATAATCCCTAGACTGCGGTGCCGCCTGCAGGATCGGTGGCATAGGCGTCAAAATGGCGGGCGATCACCCGTGCCAGGGCGCGGGCGGGCTCTGGCAGCACAGCACCCTCTTCGGTGAGGGCGAGTATTTCCGGAAAGGCCTTGCAGGCATCGCTCACAAGCGCGCTGAACCGGGTCTCCTGACCTGGAAAACGCGCAAGAATCTCACGGCGCGGGATTTTGAAATCGCACAGCAGGGAGTCGATCATGCGCCCGCGCAACCCGTCTTCACCCTGAAAGGCATGGCCGCGGGCGGCGGCGAATGACCCGGTTTGAACCTCTGCCATATACCGCGCCGTACCGGGGGCGTTTTGCACGTAGCCCTGAGGGAACCGCGAGATGGCAGAGGCCCCAAGGCCAATCAGCACCTGCGATGCATCATTGCTGTAGCCCTGAAAGCCGCGTCGCAGGGTCTTGGCATCCCGGGCCCGGGTCAAGGCGTCGTCGGGGCGGGCAAAGGTGTCGATGCCGATTGCCTGATAGCCCTCTTGCTGGCAGAGCGTGCGGGCTGTCTCAAACAGTTCAAGTCGCTCCTCTGGCCTGGGCAGGGCCTCGGAGGGGATCATCGTCTGGCGTCGGATCAATGCGGGCAGGTGAATATAGTCATAAAGCGTCACCCGATCCGGGGCGAGGGACAGAATGCTGTGGATGCTGTTGCGGATCTGCGCCCGGGTCTGATGCGGCAGACCAAACAGCAGATCCACGCTGAGATTTTGCACGCCTCCACGGCGCAACATGGCAGCGACATCCTGAACACGGGCAAAGTCCAGACTGCGGCCAATCGCCTGTTGAGTGGTGCTGTCAAACCCCTGAACCCCGATCGTGGCATGGGTCATACCAGCACGGATCAGGGCATCGCAGCGGGTCTGATCAAAGGCATTCGGGTCAATCTCGACCGAGAATTCAGCTCCCGGGCTGAAGGGGGCCAAATCGGCCAGCGCCGCGGTCACCTCACGAATCATGTCGGGGGACAAAATTGTCGGAGTGCCCCCGCCCCAATGCAGGCGCGACAGCGTGACACCCTCTGGGAGATGCGATTTCAGCGACAGGATCTCTTGCTTCAGGGCGTCGATATAGGCGGCAATGGGGGCATCAGAGCGGGCTCCCTGGGTGCGGCACATGCAAAACCAGCATAGGTTGCGACAAAAGGGGACATGAAGATAAAGGGAAATTTGGCTGCCGGGAGCAATTTTCCTGATCCAGGACATGAAATGCCCGGACCCGATTTCCGGATTGAAATTTGGTACGGTAGGGTAACTGGTATAGCGCGGCACTTTGCCATCGAATAAACCGAGCTTCGCCAATTGTGGTTTGTGGCACATATCATTACCCTAGAGCCTATTCGCGCGATAAATCTTTGACTCAGATCAAACGGGATTCCTCATGAATGCTCCCATACCTGCGCAGATCAGCTGCGCCACCTGTCCAATCCGCCACCGGGCCGTGTGTGCACGCTGCGAGACGGACGAGTTGGAAGCGCTGGAAACCATCAAGTATTACCGCAGCTATGAGGCAGGGCAGTCGATCATCTGGTCCGGCGATGTCATGAACTTTGTCGGCTCTGTCGTTTCCGGGATCGCAACCCTGACCCAGACCATGGAGGATGGCCGCACCCAGATGGTGGGGCTTTTGTTGCCAAGCGATTTTGTCGGACGCCCCGGGCGCGAAGGGGCGGCCTATAACGTTGTGGCAACCACCGATCTGGTGATGTGCTGTTTTCGCAAAAAACCCTTTGAAGATATGATGGCAAGAACGCCGCATATCGCCCATCGTCTGCTCGAGATGACCCTGGATGAGCTGGATGCTGCGCGCGAATGGATGCTGGTTCTGGGCCGTAAAACCGCGCGGGAGAAAATTGCCAGTCTGCTGACGGTGATTGCACGCCGTGATGCCTCGCTGACGCCGAAGGGCGCGGTGAATGCCATGACGTTTGACCTGCCGCTCACCCGCGAAGCGATGTCAGATTACCTTGGCCTTACGCTGGAGACGGTCAGTCGCCAGATGTCTGCTCTGAAAAAGGACGGGGTGATTGTGCTGGAAGGCAAACGCCGGGTTACTGTTCCGGATCTTGGCCGTCTGTTCGAGGAAGCGGGTGACGATAGCGACGGTGGTTTCCTCGGCTGATCACCAATCCATCCTCGCCCTGTTGTTTGCCCTTGATGTGATGTCTGAGACCTCTTGGCCATGACACACAGCTTTAGCCGATGAAGCGGCTCTGGCCTGCGGGACTGGCCTGCCGATCATCCCGTTGCGGATGACGCGAAAGGTCAGTTTCCGTCATTCCAAGCTTAGCGCGCGCGTTTACACGCCGGAGTTGCCCCTGCGGATGTGGCTCCGTGGTTTCAAAGCAGAGACATGACAAGAGACAGGGAAGGCTCTGCGCAGATGTTGCACGCAAAACCTGATGTTTTTTGAATGCCGCAGCACGCATTATTGTACTTTTACGCCGACCCGCGCGCGATTGCCCGCTGGACGCGGCCCCCAGATGGGGCAAGTGGAATGCGACCAATCAGACGACCGATGAGGGGGCGTTAATGCGCCAGAAAGATCGGAACGGTGGATTTTTCCAGCATGTTGCGGGTGGCACCACCCAGGATGGCCTCGCGGAAACGCGAATGCCCATAGGCCCCCATCACGATCATGTCGGCATTCATATCGGTGGCGTGGCGGATCAGGACGTCCGAAACCCGCGGCATGGTTTTGCTGAGCACGTCGATCTCACATTTCACCCCATGGCGTGACAGCATCTGCGCCAGCATGCCGCCGGGATCAGACCGCTCGGGGCCGTGCTGTGGCGGATCAATCACCACGATGCGCACCAGATCGGCACCGACAAGGAAGGGCAGGGCCTTGCGAATGGAGGTCATCGCCTCAGTGCTTTCATTCCAGGCGACCAGAATTGTTTTGGGCTGCCCCACGGGAGCGGCGTCGTCCGGAACCACCAATACCGGCGTGCGTCCCTCGAACAGAGCGGCTTCGACCACGGGCTCGGCCTCGACGCCTTTGCCATCTCCATAGGGCTGTCCCAGGACGACCAGATCAGAAAACCGTGCAAGACGCGCGACGTGACGCCCCATGTCCGCAATCTGAGCAATGCCCGCATCAGTTGAAAACTGGACGCCGGTTTTTTGCAGATAGTCATTGGCATGGGTCTGCAAGGCACTGGCGTCATCCTTGGCGCGGGTCATGGTCTCTTGCAGAATCATCGCATTGGCACCGGCATAATAATAACCGGTCTGGGTGCGATCGACCCCTAGGCACAGTACTTCGGTATGGCCGTCAAAGGCCGCCGTCAAAGAAACCGCTTGGGAAAGAGGGGTCTCGGCGGTGTCCTTTGATGTTAGAACCGTGAGAATGGTTTTATATGTCATGTGTCACCTCATGCTGGCAGGAATTCGGATCTCCAACAGGAGACTCGCTTAGTGTAGCCGTATTATTTGAGGTGTGGCACACTCCAATGGTGATTGTCTTGATGCAGATCAATGCATTCACGGCACATGTTTTGCATCTAGAGCACAGAATATATGGGTTCCACGCGGCGAAAAGAATCGCGGGGGACATGGTGAAGGGACGTAATATGTCTAATTATATCAAGCTGATAGTGCTTGGTCTGGTCACGCTGTTTGCGATGATCGCGACCAACTACGCGCGAGATCTGGCTTATCAGGTGCATGCGATAATCGTCATGCTCGTGGCTGGTGGCCTGTTTTTGTATACGCTGCGCCATACAGGCGAAGCAGAGCCGGCGATTGTTGGCCTGCAAAATGAATATTTTGATAGCGTTGTACGCGCCGGTGTGATCGCCACCGCCTTTTGGGGCGTTGTGGGGTTTCTCGCGGGCACGTTCATCGCTTTCCAGCTGGCATTTCCGGTGCTGAATTTTGAATGGGCGCAAGGGTTTGCCAATTTTGGCCGATTGCGTCCCCTTCATACCTCGGCGGTGATTTTTGCCTTTGGCGGCAACGCGCTGATCGCGACCTCGTTCTATGTGGTGCAGCGCACCTCGGCAGCGCGACTCTGGGGCGGTAACCTTGCCTGGTTCGTGTTCTGGGGCTACCAGCTCTTTATCGTGCTGGCGGCAACCGGTTACCTGCTTGGCGGCACCCAGTCGAAAGAATACGCCGAGCCCGAATGGCATGTTGACCTGTGGTTGACCGTTGTCTGGGTGGCTTATCTGGCGGTCTTCCTCGGCACCGTGATCAAGCGAAAAGAGCCGCATATCTATGTGGCGAACTGGTTTTACCTGGCCTTTATTGTGACCGTTGCGATGCTGCACTTGGTCAACAACATGACCATTCCTGTCTCCATCTGGGGCTCAAAATCGGTCATCGTCTGGTCCGGTGTGCAGGATGCCATGGTACAGTGGTGGTACGGCCACAACGCGGTGGGCTTCTTCCTGACGGCGGGCTTTCTGGGCATGATGTACTACTTTGTGCCAAAGCAGGCCGAACGTCCCGTGTTCAGCTATAAACTGTCGATCATCCACTTTTGGGCGCTGATCTTCCTGTATATCTGGGCTGGTCCGCACCACCTGCATTACACCGCTCTGCCGGACTGGGCCTCAACCCTTGGCATGGTGTTCTCGATTGTTCTGTGGATGCCCAGCTGGGGTGGTATGATCAACGGTCTGATGACGCTCTCTGGCGCCTGGGACAAGCTGCGCACCGATCCGGTGATCCGCATGATGGTGATCTCCATCGGCTTTTACGGCATGTCGACCTTTGAAGGTCCGATGATGTCGATCCGCGCCGTGAACTCGCTGTCGCACTACACCGACTGGACCATTGGTCACGTGCATTCCGGCGCACTTGGCTGGAACGGTATGATCACCTTTGGCGCGCTTTACTTTCTGGTGCCGGTGCTGTGGAAACGCGAACGGCTTTACAGCCTCAGCCTGGTGTCCTGGCACTTCTGGCTCGCCACAATCGGCATCATTCTCTACGCTGCCTCGATGTGGGTGACTGGGATCATGGAAGGCCTGATGTGGCGTGAAGTCGACGCCAATGGCTTCCTGGTGAACTCCTTCGCTGACACGGTTGCTGCGAAGAAACCCATGAACATTGTGCGCGGTCTTGGCGGGGTCATGTTCCTCTCCGGTGCCATCATCATGTGTTACAACCTGTGGATGACAGTCCGTAAGGCCCCGGCGAAAGAGTCGAGCCTCACGGTCTCGGTCCCGGCAGAATAAGGAGGGATGGTAAATGTCAATTCTCGATAAACACAAGATCCTCGAGACCAACGCAACTCTCCTTTTGGTCTGCAGCTTTCTGGTTGTCTCCATTGGCGGGCTGGTCCAGATCGCGCCATTGTTCTGGCTGGAAAACACCATCGAAGAGGTGGAGGGCATGCGTCCCTACACCCCGCTCGAGCTGACTGGTCGCGACATCTACATCCGTGAAGGTTGCTATGTGTGTCACAGCCAGATGATCCGCCCGATGCGTGATGAGGTCGAACGCTACGGCCACTACTCGCTGGCGGCCGAGTCGATGTATGATCACCCCTTCCAGTGGGGGTCCAAGCGGACCGGACCGGATCTGGCCCGCGTTGGCGGTCGCTACTCTGATGAGTGGCACGTGGACCACCTGCGCAACCCACAGGCCGTGGTGCCGGAATCGGTGATGCCCAAATATGGCTTTTTGGAAAACGCCATGATTGACGGCAAATACATCGGTGATCTGATGGCAGTGAATGCGATGCTGGGCACACCCTACAGCGACGAGATGCTGGAGACCGCCCAGGCCGACTTTAAAGCGCAGGTTGACCCCGACGGAGACTACGACGGGTTGATTGAACGCTATGGCGACAAGGTCAGCGTGCGCAACTTTGATGGTCAGCCCGGTGTCTCTGAGGCCGACGCGCTGATCGCCTATCTGCAAATGCTCGGGACGTTGGTCGACTTTTCGACCTTCACACCCGACGCAAGCCGTTAAGGAGGACAACAGATGGAAATCTATACTCTTCTGCGGGAATTTGCAGACAGCTGGATGCTCTTGTTTCTGTTCTTGTTTTTCACCTTGGTTGTTGTCTGGGTGTTTCGCCCCGGCAGCACCAAGACCTACGATGACACGGCAAGCATTCCCTTTCGCCACGTAGACGCCCCCGCCGCCGCCGATGAGGTCAAGGCAGAGGCAGTAGCCGCCGCATCCAAGGAGGCGAGGACATGAGCAAACCCGTCAAAAAGTTCGACGACGATCCCAAAACCACCGGCCATAGCTGGGATGGGATCGAAGAGTTCGACAATCCAATGCCACGCTGGTGGCTCTGGACCCTCTATGCCACCATCGTCTGGGCGATTGGCTATACCATTCTCTACCCGGCCTGGCCCATGGTGAGCTCGGCAACTTCGGGGGTTTTGGGGTGGTCGACACGCGGCGATGTCGCGGCCGAGATCGCCGCCGTCGAGGAAGCCAACGCACCGATGAACGCCAAGCTTGAGGCCGCGGAGTTGACCGCGATCTCTGGCGACGCGGAAATGGGGCCCTATGCGGTCTCTGCCGGGTCGGCTGTGTTCAACACCTGGTGCGCCAAGTGCCACGGCTCTGGTGCTGCGGGGGCCAAAGGCTATCCCAACCTGCTGGACGATGACTGGCTCTGGGGTGGCACGGTTGAAGATATCCACCACACCGTCAGCCACGGGATTCGCAACGAGGAAAGCGACGATGCGCGCTACTCCCAAATGCCCGCCTTTGGCCGGGATGAGCTGCTGGAGAAAGACGAGATCGACCAGGTTGTGAACTTTGTCATGTCTCTGTCTGGGGACGCCCAGGATCCTGCACAGGTCGACGCGGGTGCGGTGGTCTTTGAAGACAACTGTTCCTCCTGCCACATGGAAGACGGCACCGGCGATCGCGACCAGGGCGCGCCCAACCTTGTGGATGCTATCTGGCTCTATGGCGGGGATTATGCCTCCCTCAGCCAGACTGTGAACAACGCCCGCTATGGCGTGATGCCAGCCTGGAACAGCCGCCTCACCGAGGCGCAGGTCCGCGCGGTTTCGGCTTATGTGCATCAGCTGGGTGGCGGCGAATAAGCGCCTCACATACAGTACCAAAACAAATATCTGGGGCTGCTCCTACTGGGGCGGCCCCTTTTTCGTTTGTGAGATTCTAAAGCGTTTCGACGCCGGGATACTGAGGGCACTGGCCTCGGCGCAGGCCATCACAGTTTGTGGTTTTTTCGCGTTTTTTGACCCAATTTGATCAGGGTCAAGTCAGGCCTTTGCAAAAGCTGCTTAAATATCCTCAAGACAGAGACACACTGGCTGGTTCACATACTCTCACAGGGGAGTGGGCAAGGCAGTATAAAATCCCTAGAGCCCCACGTGCAGGGCCATAGGGATCAAGCGTCGGCTTTTTGATCTGTTCGCGCGTTTCCTGAAAAGCCGACGCCCTTTCTGTCTCTTTACCGGTCTCTCGGAATGACCAGTGCCTCTCAGCTTTTATAGCTTCTGCAGATCAATGCAGCGCACTGGCTGGTTCAGTCGATGCCCAAACGGGTTGCGCCCTGCGAGGGACCGTTTGGTCCAGCTTAGCAGCTTGGCAAAGATCCCCGGAGTGGGTTCTGGCGGCGTGTAGGCCGCAGGCAAAGCGCGCGGTGTTTTTGCAGCAATGGGCATATCGCGGACCCGAACACAGTCGTGGCGCGTCGCGGTCATCATGGAGCGGGCGTAGATATCGATCAGCATCTTGAAATCTCCTGTGCTGGTGTTTCTGCCTTTGACTGTCGTCAAATTAGGCGCAACATGCGACTCAGGAAAAATGTAGATATGTAAGTCTGGATTACAAATGGATTGGCTGACGATGCCGCCTCTTGCTGCTTTGCGCGCCTTTGCGGCCTCTGCGGAACACGGAAATCTCGCCAAGGCAGGGGAGGCGCTGAATGTCAGTCATGCTGCTATCAGCCAGCAGTTGCGCAGTCTCGAGGATCACCTTGGCGCGCATTTGCTGGACCGTAGCGGCCGGGCTCTAGCGTTGACCAGTGAAGGCAGCCATCTGGCGCAGGCGCTGTTGCTGGGCTTTGGCGCGATGCAGTCTGCGGTGCAGGATATCAGCACGCGGGGGGCGGCGCGGCCGCTGCATATCAGCTGTACGCCGATGTTTGCCGCCAACTGGCTGATGCCGCGTCTGGCAGAATTTCGCATGAAGCAGCCTGAAATCGATCTGGTTATTGATCCTCGGGGAGAGATTGTCGCGCTGCATCCCGGCGGCGTCGATATCGCAATTCGCTATGGCGATGGAAAATGGGCCGGACTGGAGGCGGAAATCCTGCTGGCCTCTCCCATGGCGGTGGTGGCGAACCCCAGTTTGCTACAGGGGCGGGTCGTGCGCACACCAGAGGATCTGCTGGACTATCCCTGGCTCGAAGAGCTGGGCACCACCGAGGCGGCGCATTGGCTGCGCTCCCGCGGGGTGGCGGATGCGATTCGCGGCGCCAGTATCAAATTGCCGGGTAATTTGCTGATGCAGGCGGTGCGCGACGGGCAGGGCGTGGCCGTAGGTGTAAAAGATTTTGTCAGTGAGGATCTGAAAGCCGGGCGGCTCGTTGAACTTTTCACAAGCAATGAAGAGCGCGGCTATCATATTGTCACGCGACCCGGGGTGCAGCGGCTGCAGGCACGCCAGTTTATCTCCTGGCTGCGGCGGCACAGAAAGGCGCAAGACACCGTGCCGCAGGTATAAATACGCTTTCTGATATAAAGGTGCTTGTCTGATGCTCTTTTTGATCCACGTCAAAGAGTGCGCCCGTATCATTTGAGAGAACCCAATCAGAGAAATAAACAAAGTGGAGTGAGTCCGTGAGCGATTCCGATCCCGCCCCCAGCCTATATGCCGCCAGGGAACCCGTCTTTCCGAGGCGTGTCTCGGGAACCTTTCGCAATCTAAAGTGGTACATTCTGGCGATCACTCTGGGGATTTACTACATCACCCCGTGGATCCGCTGGGACCGGGGCCCCTCGCTGCCGGATCAGGCGGTGCTTTTGGATCTGGCCAATCGCCGCTTTTACTTTTTCTGGATCGAAATCTGGCCGCATGAGTTCTACTTTGTCGCCGGGTTGTTGATCATGGCCGGGTTGGGGTTATTCCTGTTTACCTCGGCCCTGGGACGGGTCTGGTGTGGCTACGCCTGCCCGCAGACCGTCTGGACCGACCTCTTTATACTGGTAGAACGCTGGATCGAAGGCGACCGCAATGCCCGTTTGCGGCTGCACCGGCAAAAGAAGATGGACCTGCGCAAAGCACGCCTGCGTCTGACCAAATGGCTGTCCTGGTTGCTGATTGGTCTCGCCACCGGCGGCGCCTGGGTGTTCTATTTTGCCGACGCACCAACGCTGCTGGTCGATTTGGTCACCGGCCAGGCGCATCCTATCGCTTACACAACTGTGTTGCTGCTCACTGCGACGACCTTCTTCTTTGGCGGCATCGCCCGCGAGCAGATTTGCATCTACGCCTGCCCCTGGCCGCGTATTCAGGCGGCGATGATGGACGAAGACACGCTGGTGGTGGGCTACCGCGACTGGCGCGGCGAGCCCCGTGGCAAGCTGAACAAGAAAAAGGGCAAAGCCGAGATCGCCGAGCCACCCCAGGGCGACTGCATCGATTGCATGGCCTGCGTCAATGTCTGCCCGGTGGGGATTGATATCCGCGACGGCCAGCAGCTCGAATGCATTACCTGTGCGCTCTGTATTGATGCCTGCGATGATGTCATGGAAAAGATCGGCAAGCCACGCGGGCTGATCGATTATATGGCGCTGTCGGACGAGGCGCATGAGCGCGCAGGCCAGCCGCCAAAGAACATCTGGAAGCATATCCTGCGTCCCCGCACCATCATGTATACCTCGATGTGGGGATTTGTGGGGCTGGGGCTGGTCTTTGCCCTGTTCATCCGGTCCGACATCGACCTGACCGTGGCACCAGTGCGCAACCCAACCTATGTCACCCTCTCTGATGGCTCGGTGCGCAACACCTATGATGTGCGGCTGCGGAACAAGCACGGCGAGGCGCGCCCGTTCGAGCTGTCGCTGAAAGGCGACCCCGCGATGCGGATTCAGCTCGAAGGCGCGCCCGATGCTTCGGTTGAGGTTCCGGCAGATACCGCCTATCTTCAGCGGGTCTATATCGTGACACCAAAAGGGGCTGCAGCGACGGACGCGGAAGCAACGCCGGTTCGGATCTGGGTCGAAGACCTCATCACTGGTGACCGGGCGTATAAGGACACCACCTTCAATGGAAAAGGAAACTGATCATGGCCAAGGCAGTACGTGAATTCACCGGCCGCCACATGCTGATGGTCTTTTGTGGCGCCTTTGGTGTGATCATCAGCGTCAATCTTTTGCTGGCCTATAGTGCGGTAAAGACCTTTCCGGGCCTGGAGGTAAAGAACTCCTATGTGGCCAGTCAGGAATTCGATGTGCGGCGCAGTGCGCAGCAGTCGCTGGGCTGGTCGGTCTATGCCTCGGCACAGGGCGATCAGGTCATGCTTGAGATCACCGATGCCGAAGGCAACCCGGTAGAGGTGGCCAAGCTCAGCGCGATACTGGGGCGCGCCACCCATGTGAAAGACGACCAAAACCCTGATTTTCAGTTCAACGGCACCGCCTATGTGGCGCCCGCAAATCTGGGGCCGGGCAACTGGAACATCCGCATGGTGGCACGGGCCAAAAACGGTGTTGAGTTCACCCAGCGGGTGATCCTGCACGTAGGAGGCTGACGGCCAATGACCGCCCAGATGCGCCCCGCGATGGCTGTGTGCCCTGGCTGTATCGCCGCTCCAACGGAGGCGGTTGAACAGGCCCCAACTGAGGCGCGACTGGCGCTGTCGTTGCCGACCATCCACTGTCAGGCCTGTATCTCAGCTGTTGAGCGCGGACTGAATGCCCATCCCGGCATCCATTCGGCGCGGGTCAATCTGACCCTGAAGCGCGCCCTGATCGAGGCAGATCCGGACCTGCGCGCCGCAGATCTGATCCCGGTTCTGGCAGGGCTGGGGTTTGAGGCGCATGAGCTGGATCTGGCCAGCCTTGCCGCCACCCAAAGCGACCGCGCCGGGCGCGATCTGCTGATGCGGCTGGCGGTGGCGGGTTTTGCCTCGATGAATGTGATGCTGCTGTCGATCTCGGTCTGGTCCGGCGCCACGGATGCCACCCGCGACATGTTTCACTGGATCTCGGCGGCGATTGCCTTTCCGGCAGTGATCTTTGCCGGCCAGCCCTTTTTCAAAAACGCCTGGAGTGCTTTGCGGGTTGGGCGTCTCAACATGGATGTGCCGATTGTGCTGGCACTGGTGCTGGCCATGGCCACATCTCTCTGGGAGACCAGTCTTTCGGGCGAGCACGCCTATTTTGACGCGGCCCTGACGCTGACGTTCTTTTTGCTCGCCGGGCGCTATCTCGATTATCGCACCCGTGCTGTGGCGCGGTCCGCCGCCGAAGAACTGGCCGCACTTGAGGTGCCCCGCGCCATCCGCATGCAGGCCGGTGTCGAGGTCGAAGTGGCCGTGGCCGAGCTGGCAATTGGTGACCTCATTCTGGTGCGCCCCGGCGGCCGTATGCCGGTGGATGGCGTCATTGCCGAAGGCCAGTCAGAGCTGGACCGCTCCTTGCTGACCGGCGAAACATTACCGGTTTTTGCTGAACCCGGCACGCAGGTCTCGGCAGGCGAGGTGAACCTCACAGGGCCTCTGGTGGTGCGGGCCGAAGCCGTGGGCGAGGACACTTCACTGCATCGGATGACCGATCTGGTGGCCATCGCAGAATCCGGTCGCTCGCGCTATACCTCATTGGCGGATAGTGCCGCAAAACTCTATGCGCCCGGGGTGCATATCCTGTCGGCCCTGGCCTTTGTGGGCTGGTATCTCTTTACGTTTGATCTGCGCGTGGCGCTGAATATTGCCGCTGCGGTATTGATCATCACCTGCCCCTGCGCGCTGGGCCTTGCGGTGCCTGCGGTGACCACAGCGGCCTCGGGTCGCCTGTTCAAAAAGGGCATGCTGATCAAACATTCCACAGCGTTAGAGCGTCTGGCAGGGGTAGATACCGTGGTCTTTGACAAGACCGGCACCCTGACGGCAGGCACGCCGCAGCTGGAAAACCTAGCAGATTTTACCCGTGAAGATCTGGAGATCGCGCTGGCTCTGGCGCAGGGCTCGTCCCATCCGCTATCGCGGGCGCTGACGCTGGCAGCACGCGCCGAAGGGGTGCGGCCTGCTGAGGTGAGAGATCTGCAGGAACGGCCCGGTTTTGGCACTGAAGGCCAGTTTCAGGGCCGTCTCGTGCGCCTTGGCCGGGCGGCCTGGTTGGGCGCTGAACAGGGCAGTCAAACGGCGGCCTGGCTGGACACAGGCACAGGTACGGGGGCGCCGCGGGGCTTTTTGTTTCATGACAGCCTACGCCCGGGTGCCGCGAAGGCCGTCTCTGCTCTGAAAGCGGCCGGAAAAGAAGTTTTGTTGATCTCGGGTGATACCACCGGCGCGGTTGAAGAGCTGGCAAACCGTCTGGGCATTCAGAAATGGGTGGCCGAGGCCCTGCCGGAAGAGAAGGCCGCACGGGTGCAGATGCTGTCGCAGCAAGGCCATAAGGTCTTGATGGTGGGCGATGGCCTCAATGATACGGCGGCTCTTACGGCGGCACATGTGTCGATCTCGCCTGCCTCTGCGCTGGATGCGGCGCGGGTGGCGTCTGATATTGTGCTGCTGGGGCAGGATCTTGAGCCCATCGCCGAGGCCTGCGTGGTCGCAACCAAGGCCACCAAACGTATTCGCGAGAACTTTCGCATTGCCACACTGTACAACGTGATTGCGGTGCCGCTGGCCATTGCGGGCTTTGCCACACCCTTGATTGCGGCCCTGGCGATGTCTGCCTCTTCCATCACCGTCTCCCTTAATGCCCTGCGCCTGAAATAATCAGCGCCGCGCCCTATGACAGGTCCCGACCCATGAGCGTTCTTGCCTACCTGATCCCGATTTCGCTGCTGCTTGGCGGCGCAGCTCTGGTGGCCTTTATCTATACGGTGCGCTCAAACCAGTATGAGGACCCCGAGGGCGACTCGCGCCGTATCCTGAGCGATGAATGGGATGATCATCCTAAGCCCTGACCATAAGCCCTGATCAGAAACCCTGACCTGCGCCGTTGCGGGTCTCACTTGGAGCGCCGAATGTAGAAAAGGCCCCTTCTTGAAGGGGCCTTTTTGTTGCGGCCTGTCACGAGGTAAGATCGAGGCCGTCAGGGTCTTGGAGCCTGCCCTCTAAGAGGCGGGGCCTAGGGTGTCACAGGTGACATTGCGGGCACGCAGGCGGCGGCAGGCCAGCTCGGCGCCCTCTTTGCTCATGCCCAAAAAGTTGGCGTCAAAGCCAAGGCGTGATTCTGCGACTTTGCGCAGGGTGCCGTCGAGGGTCTCCATTTCAGACAGCGCGGTGCGCAACAGCACCTTTTCCGCCTGATAGCGGCTGGTGTAGCGGCCGACATTGATGCCCCAATAGCGGCCTCCTGAGGTCGAAAGCCGGGTGATCACAACCGGCGCCGTGCTGGCCGCAGTTTGCGCCTGGGCGAAACGGGCCGGGCGGGCCAGGGGGCGCAGCCCTTTAAAGGGCACGCGTTGCGGCTGGATCTGGACTGATTTTGCCAGCACCAGTTGGCTGGTCTCTGACGCGACGGCGCCAGTTGAGGCGGGCAAAACCTTGGCCTCTGCGATGGCCGCGGCGATGCTGGCCTGCAGAATATCGGGGTCGATCTCTATGGCTGCAACTGTGTCTGCGACCTGCGGATCTTGCAACGCAATTTCAGGCAGGCCTTTGGTGGACATTGTGGCTTCGGTGGCCTCTGCAATCTGGATCGGTGCCGTGGTCACAGGACGGCCCTTTGGGCGCAGACTGGATTTGACAAGGCCATTGACGCGAATGGTTTTGCCAGCGCCGCCACTTTGGGTGCCGGTGGTGGCCTGCTCAGCACTGGCAACCCGGGTAGAGGCTCCAAGCCCCTTGTTGCCAACATAGGCGGGACGGCCGGGGGTGCGCAGTTTGGCACGCGAGGGCGCCCGTCTGAACCCAAGGTCCAGAAGCTCGGCGACCTTGGCGTTGCGCGAGGTAGAGGATTTGCCGCCAAAAACCGTGGCGATAATACGCTCGTTGCCGCGCTTTGCCGAGGCCACAAGGTTGGAGCCGGCAGCGCGCGTATAGCCGGTCTTGATGCCGTCGGCGCCCTTGTAAGAGGCCAGTAGGCGGCGGTTGGTATTGGGAACCGTGCGCACACCTGCGTCAATCGTGGTGCGAGAGAACAGGTGATAGTATTCGGGGTAGTCATAGAGAATGTGGCGGCCCAGCTTGGTCATGTCACGGGCGGTGGACATGTGACCGTTCTCGGTCAGCCCATGCGCATTCTTGAACGTGGTGCGTGACATTCCGAGCGCCTTGGCAGTGCGGGTCATGCGCCGGGCAAAGGCGGCTTCGGAGCCGGAGATAGCCTCACCAATCGCGGTGGCGGCATCATTGGCGGATTTCACCGCAGCGGCCCGCACGAGATAACGAAAGGCAATGCGTTGACCGGACTTCAGCCCCAGCTTTGAGGGCGGCTCGGCGGCGGCGTTCTTGCTGATGCGGACCTTGTCATCCAGTGAGATTTCGCCGTTCCGCACAGCCTCGAAGGCAATGTAGAGGGTCATCATCTTGGTGAGAGAGGCAGGATGCAACCGGGTGTCGGCGTTGCGGGAGTGCAAGACCTCGCCAGTACGTGCGTCCACCACGACAGCCGCATAGGGGGCTGCCTGCACGCGGGTCGGGGGAGCCAGAGCCATCCCGATAGAGAGAAAAACACCCATGATCCACAGCACAGACCGGGCGTTAGCCCGCTGTCCGCGAATCAGGTGATTGCACCTGATCTGCACGATATCTGCCATTTTTGCCTCTTGTCGCCGGTTTCCGGCTGACGCTTTTGCCTGCTTGTGAGGAAAGGCTAGCACATTGGGGGAATGGAATAAACCACGGTGATCAGTGTCTCCTGGCCTTAAGAAAGGACTTCCCCCAGATCTAGTGGTGTAGCCCAAGTGCTCTCCTAGATCGGGGTTGTGTTAATAAAGTGTTTACGGATTCCGCCTCTGCTGACGCCGCGCCTTTTTGCTCATCAAGAGGGCGGGTGAGGATTTGCTGCGCGAAAGCAACAGGTCGAGATTGTTTTTACGTAGCTTGGGATTGGTTAGGCAGGCTTGGGCAGCGGATGAGTGGCGCTAGGGGGTATGTTGGCGGGTGACGTAGAAGGGGGAGGAATACTGCAGCCCCAGGGAAAACGCGCATGGGGAGCGAATCATGACGCTCACGCGTTGCTCTAGCTCTGCGAGCAGAGCATTCGAGAATTCCGCGTCTCGGTGCGGTTTCACCAGCAGGCTGATGCTGACGGTGACGTGGCTGTGATGGTAGGCGTCCGTCGGATAGGCGCGCCCCTTGCAGGCCCCGGCCCCGGCATCGTGGCGCTGAATGATGGCCTCAATCTCTGCCAAAATTGCGGCGGCGTCGATGGTGAGGTCGTTTGAGTATTTTATCTCTGCATGTGGCACGTGGCGTCTGCTCCTGGCGGAATTTATAGGTTTTGCATGTTACTTTTTTGGCATTGTAAAACCACCCCGGTCGGGAAGACATCCCGATTTTTCAAAGGCAAATTATATGTGTGCTGGATAGCTGCGGTGCGCTCGCAAAGGAGCGGCTCCCGCCCTTGCGTTGGGCATTGAAATGCCCGCCTCACGTTGGGCCCGGCGCCGCGCTTTGCGCG
>JAWUWF010000042.1:0-8887 GCA_034111985.1 Pseudophaeobacter sp. | reverse complement strand
GGCTGTCTCTCCAACCCGTCCAGAGCGTCTCAACTCCCTCCCAGCTGCATATCCTAGCTGCCGGTAGAGGGGGTTCTAGTGTTAACTCACCAAAGCCGCAAGACATAAATTCACAAAATCGTCGTTTTTCTCAAACAATTCACTTTCCCAAGCTTTTTCAGAACTTTACAATCAAATTACACAGGCAAACGGACGAGAAATGCAGACGAAAACTACCAGCTCTAAGCCCAGAAAAGCAAACCCACCGTAGACTCGCTAAAGACTCACCAAGGCGCCCTCCAGATTTGTGGTGCCAGACCCCCTTTTTTGTCCTTAGCCGCCCCCCTTTGGCCATCACGGCTGCACTGGCCTTGGGTTATTTCGCAGCACCGGCGCGTAGGGGAGCGGTTTTTGCGGCGCTGGCGCGCACCGGGACACCATTGAAGGCCGCATTGCCGCTGATCGGGTCGATGCGGCTGTCATCGGTCAGATCATTGATTGAGACGGTCTGCATCTTGGTGGCCGCCGCCAGTTTTCCCTCTCGCTGCCCCCAGCCCTGCGGGATCGAGACAACACCCGGAGCAATATCCTCGGTAACCTCCACCGGCAGAGTGACTGACCCAACGGTACTTTCAATCACCACATCCTGTGCCTCAACCAGATCAAGACGGGTGGCATCCACCGGGTTCAGCTGCACGGTGCAGCGGTTACGGCCCTTCACCAAGCGTGCGCTGTTCTGGGTCCAGCTGTTATGGCTGCGGACCTGACGCCGCCCAATCATCAGCAAAGGGAACTCCGCGCTAACCGGAGGCCGGAACGCCAGCAGGCGCGTAAGGTCCGCCAGAAACACCTCGGGCGCCAGGTTCAGCCGGCCATCTGCGGTCTCAAGCCTCTCAACGATATTGGGCACCAAGGGCCCAAGGTCAATCACCCCGTCCGGGGCATTCAACAGCGCCTCTACCGTAACCACCTCGCCATGATAGCCCTGCGGCAGCAGCATGCCCAATACCTCGGTCGGAGAGGGGCCAATGCTGTTTGAACCCGAGAGCCGGGCCGCCAGACGGGCGATGACTTCCCATTCCTGCGGATTGCCATTGGGCGGCGCAAAGACCGGCCCGGCAAAGGCGGCAGTGTTGTGAACGGCGAAACTATGGAAGACCATGTCATAGACCGCTTCTTCCAGCGCCACACTGGCGGGCAGGATCAGGTCGGCATGGCGCGTAGTGTCATTAATATGCAGATCAATCGACATCATAAAGTCGAGCTGCTCCAGCGCGCGGCCGATGCGTTGACCATTGGGGGCTGTCAGTACCGGATTGCCCGCCACCGAGACCAGCGCTTTGATCTGACCCGCACCGGGGGTTTCCATTTCCTCGGCCATGACCGAGATTGGGAACTCGCCATTATAGAGAGGCTGCTGCGACACCCGCGAGCGTTTCTCGGGATATGTACGCCGCTTGCCCTTGCGGCTGGTCATGCCGACATAGTCCAGCGCCGGCGTGGTGAACATCGCACCTCCGGGGCTGTCAAAATTGCCGGTGATGATATTGAGCGCATTATTGGCCCATTGGCACAGGGAGCCAAAGCTCTGGGTGGACGCCCCCATACGGGCATAGCAGACAGCGGATTTGGCCGAGGCAAAATCGCGGGCCAGATCACGGATGGTCTGGGCCTCAATACCGGTCATCTCGGCGGCCTTATCGGCCGTGAAGGGCTGAACCGCCTGTTTCAGCGCGGCCACGCCATCGGTCACATCCGCCAGTGTTGCAAAATCCTCTAACCCCTGGGCAAAGACCTCATGGATCAGCGCCAGCAGCAGAAAGGCGTCCGTCTCGGGCTGGATGAACAGGTGCTCACCTGCGCGGGTGGCGGTTTCGGTGCGGCGCGGATCAATCACCACAACCCGGCCACCGCGCGCCTTGATCTCATCCATGCGTTTGCCAAAACCCGGCGCCGTCATCATGGATCCGTTCGAGACCACGGGATTGCCGCCAAGGATCAGCATCAGGTCGGTACGTGCGACATCGGGTATCGGCATCAACATCGGATGCCCCAGCATATGGATCGAGGCGACGTGATGCGGGATTTGATCCGCCGTGGCAGATGAATAACGGTTTGAGGTGCCGAGCGCTTTGATCAGCGCTGGCAGGTTCAGCATATTGCCAAATTTATGTGCGTTGGGATTGCCCAGATAGACGCCGACGCCATCCCTGCCATGCACATCTTGTACCGTCTGCAGGCGTTCGACCGCAAAATCATAGGCCTCATCCCAGCTGATCGGCACAAACTCCCCATCCACCTTTTTCAAGGGCGTGGTGACGCGATCCGGATCGGTGCGGAAATCTTGCAGCGCGATGGCCTTTGGGCAGATATGCCCACGCGACAGCGGATCCGCAGGGTTAGCCTTGATCGCATGCACCTCGGTGTCGTCATGAGTGACAATCAGCCCGCACATGGCCTCGCAGATATTGCAGGTTCGATACTGGGTTTTCAGGTCGCTCATGGCTGCCTCCGGCTGATTACGCGTCTCTTCAAGGCTCAGAGCCTAGACCAGAGGTTGCGCGTTTTGCAGAGGTTAATTTTTGCGAATTTGCCCTGCGACCAAACGTAATTTTATTACCCAACGGCCCGCATGGGGCGTTATATGAAAAGACGCCCCGGGTGATATGACACTTACCAAGATCAGAGTACGGTCAATCCAGCCAACCCGGCGACAGTTCCGGCAGCGGGATCGCATCCAGCAATTCGCGGGTATACTGCGCCTGCGGGTTGCCAAACAGCTGGTCCGTTGCCGAATGCTCAACAATCTCGCCGTGGTGCAGTACCAAGGTGGTCTGACACAGCCGCCTGATCACCGACAGATCGTGACTGATAAAGGCAAGCGTCAGCCCCATGTCACTCACCAGCCGCTCCAACAGGTTCAACACCTGCGCCTGCGATGAGACATCCAGCCCCGAGACCACCTCATCGGCCAGAATGAAATCCGGCTCGGTGGCAATGGCGCGGGCGATGCCAACGCGCTGACGCTGGCCGCCCGACAGCTCATGTGGATAGCGGCTGCGAAAAGCCAGCGGCAGGCCAACCTGCGACAGGGCAAAATCCACCCGCTCGCGGATTTGGTCAAACCCGTGCAATTGCAACGGGCCTGCAATGATTGTGCCCACCCGGTGACGCGGGTTAAGCGAAGACATCGGGTCCTGAAAAATCATCTGAATGCGTTTGCGCAGGGGGCGCAGGCTGTCCTCTTCCAGATGGGTAATATCAGTGCCATCAAACCGGATCTGCCCCGCGTCCACGTCCAACAGGCGCACCATGGCGCGGCCCAGCGTTGATTTGCCAGAGCCAGAGCCGCCAACAATGCCAATCACATCGCCGCGCTGGATATCAAAGCTCAACCCTTTGAGCACCTCAACCCGCGGCGCGGCGCCAAAAAGCGGTTTATGCGCCAGATCAGGAAAGGACAGCCGCAAATCACGAATTTCAAACAGTGGCACAGCCATCAAAGCCTCCTTTGGTCATGGTCAGCGATCTCGGCCTCGACAGCGCGGATCACCGCTTCGGGCACCGGCATCAGGCTGCTGTCGGGATCGGTGTATTTTGGCGTCGCCGCCAGCAGCGCTGCAGAATAGGCATGCGCCGGGCCGCGAAAGAACTGATCAACCGTGGTGTCCTCTAACACCTTGCCGCCATAGAGCACTGTCATCGACTGGCATAGTTTTGACACCACCCCAAGGTCATGGGTGACAAACAACAGCGCGGTGCCATGGCGGCGCTGCATATCGCGGATCAGGCGCAGGATTTGTTTTTGCACGGTCACATCCAGCGCCGTTGTCGGCTCGTCCGCCACAATCAGACGCGGCTCCGCCGCAAAGGCCGAGGCAATCAAAATCCGCTGGCGCATGCCCCCCGACAGCTCATGCGGGTAGGCGCGCATCACCCGCTCAGGAGCAGGGATATGCACCTCGTGCAACAGCTCAATCACCCGCTTCTCGGCGTCCTGCCGGCGCCAGCCGAGAATATCAACCAACCGGTTAGAGATCTGCGGCCCCACCCGGCGCGCCGGGTTCAGGGCAGTCAGCGGATCCTGTGGGATCAGGGCCGCCTTGCTGCCAATCAGACGGCGGCGATCTTTTGCGGCCAGTGTCATCAGGTCATCACCGTCCAGATAAATACGACCACCTGTGACAGCAATGGCATCCGGCAGGGTGCCAAGGATCGCCTTGCCAATCATGCTTTTGCCAGCACCGCTCTCGCCCACCAGCGCCCGCACCTCTCCAGACTCTACCTGCAGCGAGACATCACGCAGGATCGGCAGGCTGCCAACCCGCACGTTCAGGCCTTCCAGTTTCAAAAAGCTCATCGCAGCACCGGGTCAAAATGGTCCTTCAGCCCTTCGCCAAGCTGGCTGAAGCTGAGAACAGTGAGAAAAAGGGTGATCAGCGGAAAGACCAGCACCCACCAGGACTGATGTATCGTAGCGCGCCCCTCGGCGATCATGCTGCCCCAGGTGGGATCATCCGTGGAAATCGACAGATTCACAAAGCTGAGGATCGCCTCGACAATCACCGCGATGCCCATCTCAAGCGTCAGCAGAACTATGATCGTCGGCAGCACGTTGGGCAGGATCTCGCGCAGCATGATGCCAAACCGGGCGCGCCCGGCTACCTTGGCCGAGGCCACATAGTCCATCGCCCCCTGGCTCATCGCCTCGGCGCGGATCACCCGGGCAAAGCGGGTCCAGTCAATCACCACAATGGCAACAATGATCGAGGTCAGCCCCGTGCCCATCACCGCAATCAGCAAAATCGCAAACAGCACCGGCGGAAAGGCCATCCAGATGTCGATAAAGCGCGAGATCACCATATCAGGCCAGCCGCGATAATAGCCCGCAATCAATCCCAGCCCGGCCCCCAGAATGCAGGTACATGTGCCGGCAATCAAGGCCACCAACAGGGCGATACGGGCGCCATAAAGAATGCGGCTCAACACATCGCGACCCAGAGAATCTGAGCCCAGCGGGTAGCCCGGCTCGGCCCCCATTTGCCACAGAGGCGGCAGACGCGAGGCAAAGAGATCCTGCGCCAGCGGGTCTTGCGGCGCCAGCAACGGAGCTGCCAGCGCCGCCACCACCAAAATAAACAACCAGCCAGCCGACAGCCAGAGCCGTGGGTTGATCCGTCGTTTTACGGCCATGCGTCCCTCAGCCATGTCGCAACCTCGGATTCAGCAGCGCATAGGTCAAATCGACCAGCAGATTGACGGTGGTAAAGATCACCGCGAACAGGATCACAATGCCCTGGATCAGCGGTAAATCCCGGTTGATCACCGCATCAATCGCCATATTGCCCAGCCCCTCGTAGGAGAACAGCCGCTCAATGATCACGGTGCCGCCGATCAGAAAGGTGAACTGCACCCCCACCAGCGTCAGCGTCGGCAGCACCGCATTGGGCAGCGCCTCGCGCAGAATCACGTGGTTTTCGCTATAGCCCTTGGTGCGTGCCAGGGTGACATAGTCCAAATGCATGGTTTCCTTCAAAGATTGCTTCAAAAGCTGGGCAATGATTGCCGCCAGCGGAATCGCCAGCGCCAGGGCGGGCATGAACATATGGCTGACCAGATCCAGCCAGATATCAAACCGCAGCCGCACAAGGCTCTCGAACAGGTAGAAATTGGTCACAAAAGGCAGATCCAGCGCCGGCGAGACCCGACCCGAAATATGGAACACCGGCCAGAGCACGCCAAACAGCAGGATAAACAACAGCCCCCAAAGGAAATCCGGCACCGAAAGCGACACCCCATTGGTCACATCAATCAGGGCTTCCGCCTTCTGACCCCGATGCCGGGTGCCGGTCAGCGCCAGTATGCCGCCAATGCCAATCGCCATCACCAGCGCCATGATAGAGAGCTCTAGCGTTGCGGGCAGTCGCCCCAGAACCAGCAAAAGAACGGGCTGACGGGTGGTGATCGAGGTGCCAAAATCCCCGGAAACAATACCTTTGGTCCAAATAAGAAACTGCTCGGGAATGGATTTATCAAAGCCGTAGAGCGCCTTGAGCCGGACAATGTCTTCTTCGCCAGCGCCCGGCGGCAGCATCATGGCAATGGGATTGCCCGGCACGATGCGGATAACAAAAAACACGATCACCGCAACGCCGATCAGGGTGATCAGCATCGAGGCGAGGCGTTTCAAAAATGTGCGAATAAGGGTCATGATATGCGCACCGGGGAGGAAACCCCCTCCCCGGTGTCTGTCCTTGAGGTCAGGGAAGTCAGGAACGTGTCATCAGATGCGGCAGCAAAGCCCCCGAGGCATGCGGCACCACCTTGACGCCCGGTGCGTGCAAAATGGGTTGCACATATTGGAACAAAGGCAGCACCAGCGCGTCCTCGGCGATCTTGCGATCCACCGCTTTCCAGCCCTCTATACGCTTGGCCTCGTCGGCCTCGCCCCAGAGCGGCGCAATCATACCTACCAGATCTTCGCCATCCCAAACCGAATGCGGCGAGGGGCCGAACATGGCAAAGCCGGTCGAGGTGGTGGGATCACCAATCGAGTTGCCCCAGTTGTAGAAGGCCGCCGGTGCCAGCGTGTCTGTCGCGCGCAGCTCATAATGTTTAGCGATCTCATAGACCTCGATCTCGGCCTCGATGCCAACCTTGCGCCACAGACCCACGATGGCCTGAATGACCTCATAGTCCTTGGGCTTGAACCCACGCGTGGTCTGGATGGTAAAGCGCACCGGATTGTCAGTGGAATAGCCCGACGCGGCCAGCAGTTCCTTGGCGCCTTCGGGATCATAGGGCGTGGAGATCGACGCATCAAAGGCCGCATATTCCGGCGTCTGCAGCGTGTCGATCGGCACGCCGTATCCGGACAACAGCCGCTCAACGATGGCCTTTTTATTCACCGCCTTTACGGCAGCGCGGCGCACGTTGGGGTCTTTCATCACGTCGATGTCGTTGAAAAAGATCATGCCAATATCAGAGATCGGCTGCGCCACCCCAACCAGATTGCCCGCCTTCAGGCGATCAAACTCTTCCGATGGCATCTCAAGCGTGACATGCGAGTTGCCGGATTCGACCTCGGCCACACGGGCAGCAGAGTCGGTGACAAATTTGATGGTGACCGATTTGAATTCCGGCGCCGGACCCCAGTAGCCGTCATAGGCCTTGAGGCGGATAAAGGCGTTGCGCTCGTATTTCTCGACCATATAGGGGCCAGAGCCGATGGGGGCGGCTTCAAAGCCATCCTGGCCGACGGTTTCGATATAGGCCTTGGGCAGCACATAGCCGGTAAGGAAGGACATCCATTTGAAAATCGTCGGCTCGAACCGCAAAACATCACCAGTGATCTGATTGCCACTGACCTCAAAGTTGCCAATGGTCGACCAGATGAACTGGATTGGATTGCCTGCGTCCGGGTCAGCAGCGCGCTCCAGACTCCAGACCACGTCCTCAGCCGTCAGCGGGCTGCCGTCATGCCAGGTGACGCCGTCGCGGACGGTCATCTCGACCTTGGTTTTATCAGCGTTCCAGCCCCATTGGGTGAGAATACCGGGCGTCTGGCTCAGATCGGTGTCCTGCGCGATGAACATGTCAAAAACCGACTGGTAAATCCCCTGAATTGTCGGGTTCACCGCCGAGGTCCCTACCGTTGGGTTCCAGCTGGGCAGGTTTACGTTATTGGCAATCACCAGATCCTTGATCTCTTGCGCCAGCGCCGGCAGGCCGGTTGCCGCCAGGGTGATCGTCGCCGCACTGAGCCTTAGCATTCCCCGTCTTGAAAAATCTGTCACAGTCCTTACTCCCTTGTTATATTATTGATTATGCTGTTAATTTCTTGCCCAACAGATAGCCCGACCCAGCTCCTGTTCCGGCACCGGGCCAAACTGCGGCCCCCGTGTGGTAAAGCCCCTGAATGGGGGTTGAGCCGTCTGAACGCCCCCGCATCGGGCGAAAAAGAAAGTGCTGCGACAGGTGATGACTGCCGCAAATCTGGTCGCCTCCGACCAGATTGGGATTGTCCGCCTCCAGCTCAGCTGGGGTCACAATTTTCTGCGCGATGATCTTGGCGCGGGTGCCTGGCGCATGCGCCTCGACAATGTCCAGGGCGCGCTCTGCCATCGGGGCAGCCGCGTTTTGCCAGTCGCGGGCGGTGATCTCACCCGCCGCATCCCCCAGAATTTCCCCCGGCACCATGCGCACCTGTAGCCACAGGGTATGTTTGCCCGCAGGGGCGCGGCTGGGATCAATCGCTGTGGGCTGGCCCACAACCACCACCGGCTCATCCGGCAACAGGCCGGCCTGCGCCTGCTGATAGCAGCGCGCCATCTGGTCCATGCTGGGGGCCAGGTGCACATAGGCATAGTCGCGCAGCTGATCCGAGGCCGACCATGCCGGCAGATCGTCCATCGCCAGATGCATCATCAGGGTGCCCGGGGCATGGCGAAAGTTTCGCAATCCTTTATCATAGTCAGGCTCTGTCTCGCCAATCAGTGCGCTCAGATGTTTTGGCGCCACATTGGCAATCACCGCCTTTGCAGCGCGATGCGCGGTGCCGTCAGCCAATTGCAGGCCAACCGCGCGGCCCTGTTCAATCACCACATGTTCCACCCGGGCGTTGCAGGTGACCGTGCCGCCCTTGGCGGCAATGCACGACAGCATGGCTCGCGTGACAGTGTCAGCGCCACCCTTGCCGATCACCATGCCAAAGGCCTGATTGGCCATCGCTTCCAGATATGGAAACACAGCGCCTCCGGCGATATCAGGGGCAAAATCCAGATGCATGCCCCAGGCCGCCAGGGTCGATTTCACATGCGGCGAGGTAAAGGTCTGATCCAGCCAGGCCCGTGGCGAAGAGGCAAGGAACTGCCCCAGATCCAACGCGCCCGACAGTTTCTTTTGCCGC
>JAWUWF010000041.1:0-21416 GCA_034111985.1 Pseudophaeobacter sp. | reverse complement strand
CGCGACGGACTGGCCCATACTCGCCTGACCCGATTTGTGTTCCACTTTTCCAAAGGTTTTACCCAATGCCCATTTCCCCGCAAGACATCGCCGCGCAGGCCGAAGCCCTAAGAGGCAAAAAAGCCAAACGTAAAAAGCTGCTGACTGAGCCCGAAGGCACAAAGGGTAAAAAGCTGCCCAGTGATGTGCGCAAGGGGCTGGAGGCGCATTTTGGGAGCAAACTCTCCAAGGTGCAGGTGCATTTTGGCGGCAATATCAAAGACCTCTGCAAAGAGCTGAAATCCAAGGCCTTTACCATTGGCAATGACGTCTATTTTGCCAAAGGCGCCGATACCAAGAACCCCGAGCGCCTGGTGCATGAGCTCACCCATGTGCTGCAACAGGGCGGGGGCAGGATGCCAAAACCAAAGGACGGCCTGGCCTATGTCTCAAAATGACCCCGCGCTCTGGCCTCTGAGCCCGCGCTAAAAACAGGTGAAACAGCGAAAGATCCCTCTTTTCTCGCCTTTTTCGGCGTATTTCTCACTGTTTCACCCCGCTCCGGACGTGGCTTTAATAAATATTAACGATTTACCTCTGTATTGACAGGACAGCGCCGCGCTAAGGGTTGGGAGCGGCCTCTAAAGAGGGAGAGACAAAGTGGCTTTTGTTGGCATTATGGCTGGATCGTTTTTTGGCCTTATCTCGGCTGCCACTGGCTTTGCCCTGTTTGACCTGCACCTCTGGCAGAGCCTGCTGCTCTATTCCGCCTCCGGGGTGGTTTTTTGCGTGCTGACAGTCCTTGCCATGATGTTGCGCACCCCGACAGAGCCGCAAAAGGCAGGGCCGTCAAAGGCGCACGCCACGGCCTAAGGTGCTAGAGCGCTTTTACCCATGCGGTGATCTGACCTTCACGCATGGCGCCTGACTGGCGCTTTTGCTCTTTGCCCCGGGCAAACCCCACCAGAGTAGGGATCCCCTTGATCCGGTAGCGCCCTCCGGTCGACTGATGTCGCTGGGTGTCCAGTTTGACCAGCCGCGCCTGCCCCGCCAGTTTACTGGCCGCTTTGGCGTATTCCGGCCCCATCATTTTGCAAGGGCCGCACCAGGGCGCCCAAAAGTCAACGATCAGGGGCAGATCATCGTTCTGTGCCGCCTTTTGCAGCACCGCCGGATCCACATCCTTTGGCTGTTTTGTCATCAAGCCTTCGCCGCAGCTGCCGCATTTGGGACCCGAGGACAGCTTGTCCTCCGGCACTCTGTTCAGCTGGGCGCAGCTTAGGCATGTGAGCGTTTTGGCGGCCATGGCAGATATCCAATCCTTTGATCAGTCGAGATATAAGCCCTCATCGCGTATCTGCAAGACACAGCAAGAATACGAGCGCTTGACCCCGCCGACAGTGGATCGCAAACTGATCGCGTTCCCTGTTCCAATCTGTGAGGTCCAGATGATTTCGCGTCGCGCATTTACCACAACGGCTCTTGCGGCTGTTTCTACCGCAACCGCCACAGGCCTGGCATTCCCAGCCCCTGCATTGGCCAAGACCGCTGTTGAATTTGATCCAACACCGCAATTTGTACGGATCAAAAAGCAATTCCTCCCGGGCGAGATCCTGATCCTGCCCCGGTCCTACTACCTCTATTTTGTCACAGAACCGCGCAAGGCAATCCGGTATGGCGTCGGCGTTGGCAAGGCCGGTCTGGAATTTACCGGCAATGCCACAATCCAGCGCAAACGCGAGTGGCCAAGCTGGCGTCCAACGCAGGAGATGATCACCCGCAGTCCGCGCAGCTATGGCCGCTTTGCCAACAACAGCTATGTACAGCCAGGAGGCCCAGACAATCCGCTGGGCGCGCGGGCTCTTTATCTCTACCAAAACGGCATTGATACCTATTTCCGCATCCATGGAACCACCCAGCCACAGACCATCGGCTCCTCTGCGTCGAACGGCTGCATTCGGATGCTGAACGAACATGTTGTGGATCTCTATGAGCGCGTGCCGTTGGGGACAAAGGTCACAGTGCTATAGCACTAGGCTCACAGTGCTATAGCGCCAAGCTCACTGTCCTTTGCAGAGGGCAGGCATTTTGCCCTGACAGGTTCTGGTGTTGCCAGAACCTAATCTCCTCGCCCACACCTGTTAGCGCCCCGCCCCCTTTGGGGCGCGAATTTTTCTTGCGTGATGGCTTCTTCTGTCCAATGCTGTCACCGCCGGGTCATGAAAACTGTGCAAATTGCCCTTACTGGTAAGGCCATGCGCACAAAATGAGCCGGCCATACTGCCGCATGTTGCGGGCAGATTGCGTAAGAAGAAACTAGGAGAAGAGACGATGGCAACTGGCACCGTCAAATGGTTCAACACCACCAAAGGCTTTGGCTTTATCGCCCCCGATGGTGGCGGCAGCGACGTATTTGTTCACATATCAGCTGTTGAGAGATCCGGCCTGACTGGCCTCGCTGACAATCAGAAAGTCAGCTACGAGATGCAACCCGGTCGCGATGGCCGTGAGTCTGCTGTAGATCTCGCGCTGCTTTAAGCCGCCAAAAAATATCCTGTCTGGCGGCCCCTGTCTCGGGGCCGCTTTTGCAAGGATCGCTAGCCTTCTGGTTCAGTTGGTTCTGTGCGCGTAATCCTGGCGGCCAGCTGCAGCGCCACAGGCCCCAGTGCGGTCACGTTCAGCGCCACACCTGCGGCATTGGGGTGGATATTGTCATCCTGCATATAGGCCTGTGCAGCAGCGGGATCTGCCCCTGCCTTGGCACGAATGCCAGCAAAGGCATCCGGGTGCAGCAGAGCGCCGAATTCCTCGGCCAAATCACCATAGATCGCATCAAAGGCTGTTTTATACTCTGGTCCATAGTTGCCCGGGGCCGTCATGCCGATCAACAGAACCTCGGTATCCTCGTCCTGCGCTGCCTGCAGGATTTTTCGCAGGTTGGTCTCGGCCTGAAGCGGCTGCAGCCCGCGCAGCAGGTCATTGCCGCCCAAAAGCACGATCAGCCCCTGTGGCTGATCCGCCAGTGTCCAGTCGATCCGCGCCGCGCCGCCTGCGGTTGTATCCCCCGAGACCCCGGCATTGCTCAGCGCGACATCCATACCCTGACCACGCAGCCAGGATTCTAGCTGCGGCACAAATCCTTCGCCCTGCGCCAGCCCGTAGCCCTGCACCAGACTGTCACCAAAGGCGGTCACGCGCAGCTCTGCCGCCCGCCCCTGCGAGGCGACAGTCGCAAAAATAAAAATTCCCAACAGGGCCCAAACCTTGCGCATCACAGTAAATGCTCCATATCCGATAGAGTGTATCTAACAGGCGCGGCTTAATGACAGACCCTCAACCACCCGTTCTTCACCTCAAAGATGCGTCTTTGACGCTGAATGGCAATACCGGACCCGTACAAATTCTGCAGGATATCTCGCTGGATGTTGCCAAGGGTGAGACTCTGGGGCTCATTGGTCCGTCTGGGTCGGGCAAATCCTCGCTGCTGATGTTGATGGGCGGGCTAGAGCTGGCCACTGGTGGCAAAATCCAGGCGCTGGGGCAGGACCTCACCGCCATGAACGAAGACGCCTTGGCGCGGTTTCGCCGGGATCACATGGGGGTGGTGTTCCAAAGCTTCCATCTGATCCCCACCATGACCGCGCTTGAAAATGTCGCAACCCCGCTGGAACTGGCGGGCCGCCGCGACGCCTTTGAAATCGCTTTGGCCGAGCTCGAAGCCGTCGGCCTTGGTCACCGTGCCGAGCATTTCCCGGCGCAGCTTTCGGGCGGTGAGCAGCAGCGTGTGGCACTGGCCCGCGCTCTGGCGCCGCGCCCTGCGATCCTGTTGGCGGATGAACCCACCGGCAATCTCGACGAGGCCAATGGCGCCGCAGTGATGGATCTGCTGTTTGGCCTGCGTGATCGCTCTGGGGCCACGCTGATCATGGTCACTCATGCGCCAGAACTGGCGGCGCGCTGTGACCGGGTGATCCGCCTGCGCGATGGCCGGCTGGCCGACCCGCTCAGCGCCCATGAGGCCGCAGAATGACGGCAAAACCGGTGGGCACCCGCCCCCCCGCCTCCTCGCTTCAACTGGCCTGGCGCTTTGCCCTGCGTGAGCTGCGCGGCGGTGTCAAAGGCTTTCGTATTTTCCTCGCCTGCCTGGCCCTGGGCGTAGCAGTTATCGCCGCCATCGGCTCTATCCGCGCCTCGATTGAGGCCGGGCTCACCCAGGAGGGGGCCAGCCTGCTGGGCGGTGATGCCGAACTGACCTTCACCTATCGGTTCGCCAATGACGAAGAGCGCGCCTGGATGGCATCGCAGGCCGAGGCCGTGTCGCAGGTGGTGGAATTCCGCTCCATGGCCGCCCTCGGCGATGAGCGCGCCCTGACCCAGGTCAAGGCGGTAGATACCGCATATCCACTGGCGGGAACATTGGTTTTGCAGCCAGATATCCCACTGGCCACCGCGCTGGCCGGAAACGGCACGCTTCCCGGTGTTGCCATGATGCCGGTTCTGGCCGACCGGCTGGGACTGTCCCCTGGCGACACAGTCCGGTTTGGCACCCAGGACTTTGTCCTGATGGCCACCATTAAAACTGAACCCGACGCTGCCGCCTCGGGCTTTGCGCTGGGTCCACGCACGCTGATCGCCCTGCCCGCGCTGGAAAATTCTGGCCTGCTGGCTCCCGGCTCGCTCTATTCCACCAAATACCGCCTCACCCTGCCCGCCGAGACCGATCTCGACACGCTGCAGGCAGAGGCCCGCGCCCAGTTTGAAGACAACGGCATGCGCTGGCGTGATGCCCGCAACGGTGCCCCCGGCATTGCCACCTTTGTTGAGCGCCTCGGTGGGTTCCTGGTGCTGGTGGGGCTGTCCGGCCTTGCTGTTGGCGGCGTTGGCGTCTCTGCCGCTGTACGCGCCTATCTGGCCACCAAGACAGAAACCATCGCCACCCTGCGCACATTGGGCGCTGAACGGCAGGTGATCTTCCTGACATATTTCCTGCAGATTGGCGCGCTCACCCTGCTGGGCGTCAGCATCGGACTGCTGCTTGGCGGGCTGGGGCCGATCCTTCTGGGGCCGCTGATTGCAGCGCAACTGCCCTTTCCAGCTCTGTTTGCGGTCTATCCGGCAACTCTGATAGAGGCAGCACTTTATGGCTTTCTCACCGCCTTTATCTTTGCCCTCTGGCCACTGGCCCGGGCCGAGCGCATCCGGGCAGCCTCACTGTTTCGCGGTGCCCTGGGAGAAGCAAGCCACCTGCCGGCGCTGCGCTATATTCTGGCCACGGCGCTGGCGCTGGCGGTGCTGGTCGGCTCTGCCGCCTGGTTTTCGGGCTCGGCCCGGCTGACGCTCTGGACTGCCAGTGGCCTGATGGGCGCACTGCTGGTGCTGCTGGTCGCAGCCCTTGGTCTGGGCTGGCTGGCACGGCGTGGCGCAAAGATCAGCCGGGGCCGCCCGGCACTGCGATGGGCGCTTGCCGCCATTGGCACTTCACGCGATGGCGCTGTACCTGCGGTGCTCGCGCTGGGTCTTGGGCTGACCGTATTGGCAGCTATTGGCCAGATTGATGGCAATATGCGCCGCGCCATTGCAGGCAACCTGCCCGATGTGGCGCCCTCGTACTTTTTTGTCGACATCCAGCGCGACCAGATGCCCGCCTTTCTGGCCCGCGTCGAAACCGACCCCGCCGTCAGCAAGGTCGAAAGTGCGCCTATGTTGCGCGCGGTGATTACCAAGATCAACGGCGTGCCCGCACAAGAGGTCGCAGGCGACCACTGGGTGGTGCGCGGTGACCGTGGCGTCACCTATGCGGCTGCCCAGCCCAAAGGCACCGAAGTCGTCGCTGGCAGCTGGTGGCCCGAGGACTACACCGGCCCACCGCAGGTCAGCTTTGCCGCCGAAGAGGCCGAGGAGCTGGGACTATCCCTGGGCGACACCATTACGCTCAACGTGCTGGGGCGCGACATTCAGGCGGCGATCACCAGTTTTCGCAATGTCGACTTCTCGACCGCTGGCATGGGGTTTGTGCTGACGCTGAACGAGGCGGCTCTCGCCGGGGCACCGCACAGCTTTATCGCCACGGTCTATGCCGAACCCGCAGCCGAAGCGCCGATCCTGCGCGATCTCGCCCGTGAAATGCCCAATATCACGGCCATTCGGGTGCGCGATGCCATTGATAGGGTTTCAGACATTCTGCGGCAACTGGCCGCCGCCACCAGCTATGGTGCCGCCGCCACCCTGCTCACCGGGTTTCTGGTGCTGCTGGGCACGGCCGCCGCAGGTGAGCCCGCCCGCCGCTATGAGGCTGCCTTGCTCAAGACCCTAGGGGCGTCGCGTCGCAAGATCCTGACAAGCTTTGCGCTGCGCTCGATCATTCTGGGTGCAGGGGCCGGGATTGTTGCGCTCAGCGCGGGCATTGCCGGGGCCTGGGCGGTGAATATCTATGTGTTTGAAACCAGCTATGTGGTGATCTGGCCCAATGCGCTGGCAGTGATTTCTGGCGGCATCCTGACCACGCTCATCGCCGGGCTGATCTTTGCCTGGCGCCCACTGGCGGCCCGACCGGCCCGCATTCTGCGCGCCCGGGAATAGTACCTGTCACAGGTGTTTAAATCAAAAACCCAGGTCAGATCGGACCTGGGTTTTTGCAGTTTTGGCGCAGGCATTCCCTGCTGATCAGCTGGCCACAGAAGTTTCGCGCGTGCCGCAGGCCACGGGCTGCAGAATGCGCAACAAGTCATGATTGTCACAAACCAGCGCCTCAAGCGTGATGTCATCCAGAGAGGCATAGAACGCCTGCGCCGCATCAGCCAGTGCGACCTTTAGACGGCAGGCACTGGAGAGGGGGCAGGTATTGTCAGCATCGGCAAAGCACTCCACCATCGGCAGCGCACCTTCGACATGGCGAAAGACATCGCCAACCTTGATATCTGACGTGGCCCGCCCCAGGGTCATGCCGCCATTGCGGCCCCTCTGGGTGTGCAGATAGCCGAGCTGGCTCAACTGATTGATCACCTGCGCCAGATGGTTCTCGGAGATATTGCAACACTCTGCAATTTCGGCTTTTGTGACCAGACGATCAGCGTTTGCCGCGCAGTACATCAGCAGTCGGACGGCAATATTGGTCCTTTTGGTAATGCGCATGATCTGGCTCCCGCAATAATTCCCTTTCAGTGTTATTGCACAGCCCGGCAAAAAGAAGTTTGACATGCATCAATAGAAACAGGCGCAAATATTGGAATGATGATCAAATGAAGCCTCCTCCCTACTTCTTTGGCTATGGCAGCCTGGTCAACACGGCCACCCACGACTATCTTGACCCGCAGCCCGCCCGTCTCAGCGGCTGGCAGCGCAGCTGGTGCCATACCGCCCTGCGCGATGTGGCTTTCCTGACCGTCGTGCCCGCAGAGCAGGCCCAAATTGATGGGTTGATTGCCGCCGTCCCAGAGGCCGACTGGCACGCATTGGATCAACGTGAATTCGCCTATGACCGCCTGCCCGCCAAAGAGGCAATCCGTCACCCTCTTGCCAGCCAGCCCGAGATTTCGCTCTATGCGGTGCCGCAGGATGCCCGGACTGCGGGCAGTCAGTATCATCCCATCTTGCTAAGCTATCTGGATGTGGTGGTGCAGGGTTATCTGCAGGTCTTTGGCGAGGCAGGTGTCAGCGATTTCTTTGCCACCACTACGGGCTGGCAGGCGCCCATCCTCAATGACCGCAGCGCACCCCGTTATCCACGCCATCAGACCCTGGCACCAGCAGAGAGCCAATTGGTGGATCACCACCTGGCAAGCCTCGGCGCCCAGTTCATCTGACGCGCCCAGATCACCTAAGCCCACCATCGCATGAAGCCGCAGAGCCAGATGAGACCTCGGTAGGCTCCCACGCCGGGCGGCAGCCCGGCGCACGGCCCAACTGTGCAGGGCCCTTCTCTGAAGGACCCGGAACAGGCGGGAGCATTTGGGGCAGAGACTTCACAAGGCTGCCACACATGACACACGGCGTGACAATAAGAGAGCGCGAAAACCAAAGGCGGCGCATTTCAGCACCGCCTCTGTCACATTCCAATATCAGCTCAACATCGCCAGACACGCCCAATGGGCGCTGCTCGGCGCGGGGTCAGCCGCGTGCCTGCACCACTGTCATAAGCGCCAAAAGCGCGCTCATATCAGGGCCGCGTTCTTTGCCGGTCACGGCTTTGCGCAGCGGCATGAACAGGCCCCTACCCTTGCGCCCGGTGGCCTCTTTCACCGCAGTGGTCCAGCTCTTCCAGCTGTCATCACCATAGGGCCCCTCGGGCAGCAGTGCCATAGCCTCGGCGATGAACTCTTTATCCTCTTCGGCAATCAAGGGTGCCGCGCCATCGCGGCACAGATCCCACCACTCGCCCAGATCCTTCAGCGTGGTGATGTTTTCCTTCGCCATCGTCCAGAAACCTTCCTGCTTTTCAGCAGGGACACCCAGTGCCTCGACATGCACCTTCACATCTTCAAGCGACAGCGACTGCAAATAGCGCGCCGTCAGCGGATACAGATCCTCGACGTCGAATTTGGTCGGGGCCGCGCCAAAGCGGTTGATGTCAAAGCCCTCGATCAGCTCAGCCATCTCGCGGCGCACTTCCACCGGATCAGACGAGCCCAGCCGCGCCATCAGGCTCAGCAGTGCCATGGGCTGCACGCCGGCTTCGCGCAGATCGCGCAGCGCCAGTGTGCCCAGCCGTTTCGACAGCGCTTCACCCTGCGGGCCGGTCAGCAGCGAGTGATGGGCAAATGCGGGCACTGTGCCGCCCAGCGCCTTGATGATCTGGATCTGGGTCGCGGTATTGGTCACATGGTCAGAGCCACGTACCACATTGGTGACGCCCATCTCGGTATCATCCACAACGGAGGCCAATGTGTAGAGAAACTGGCCATCGCCACGGATAAGGACCGGATCGGAAACTGACGCGGCATCAATCGAGATATCGCCCAGAACGCCATCGTTCCACTCGATCCGTTCCTGGTCCAGCCTGAACCGCCAGACGCCATTTCCGCGCTCTGCACGCAGGGCGTCTTTCTCCGCGTCAGACAAGGCCAGCGCAGCACGGTCATAGACCGGTGGCTTGCCCATGTTGAGCTGCTTCTTGCGCTTCAGGTCCAGCTCTGTCGGGGTCTCAAAGGCCTCGTAGAAACGGTCGATGCGGCGCAGCTCATCAGCGGCGGCGACATAGCGCTCCAGCCGCTCCGACTGACGCTCAACCCGGTCCCAGGTCAGGCCAAGCCATTCCAGATCCTGCTTGATCGCATCGACATATTCTTCCTTCGACCGCTCAGGGTCGGTGTCGTCAATGCGCAGGATAAACTCGCCACCCGCCTTACGGGCAATCAAAAAGTTCATCAGCGCGGTACGCAGATTGCCAACATGGATATAACCAGTGGGCGACGGGGCAAAACGAGTGGTGGTCATGACATGTCTCCTGTTGCCTTGCCCCATGTCACACGGGCGGCATTTTGTCCAGTTTAGCAGACCTGTCCTGCACTACTTTTGCCGCAACACCACAGGCCTCAATGCAGAAACCGGCACCGCGCCCGCCCTTGTGGGATTATTTGGAAAACCGAGACAGCCGGAAATCATGCGGGTCCACCACGGGCGCATCCCCAGTGACCAGATCCGCCGTCAGGCGCCCCGCGGCAGGACCAATGCCAAAGCCATGCCCGCTATAGCCAGTCGACACAAACAACCCCGGCAAATCATCCACCTGCGAGATCACCGGCACAGCATCGGGGGTCACATCGATCAAGCCCCCCCAGCTTTGCACAACATCGGCGGACTGCAGCACGGGAAAGACACTCTGTGCCGCCTCCCAGGCCTGCTTGATCGCTTTTTGCGACGGCGCCGGGTCCAGAACGCGGCATTTCTCAAACGGAGTGGTCTGCTGCGACGACCAGCGCCGGTCTTGCGACGCTTCCTCGCGCCAGCGGCCAGAGCCAAAGAAACGGAATTGCAAGGAGCGCCATTCCTCCAGATAGCTGGGCAGAAATTTCAAGCCAAGCCGCAGGCTATCAGGCACGATATCAACAATATTTTCGGTGCCGTTGGCGATAGTATAGCCGCCATCCAGCCTTTTGCGCAGCGAGAAACCCGCATTCCAGATCGCAGTTTCCGGCCCCCCCTGCACTGTTGATGTGCGCAGGACCGAATTCAAAACCTTCAATTGCGGCAGGTTGATCCCGGCATTGCCAAGAAACAGCCGCGACCAGGCGCCACCAGCCACAACCACAGCCGAACAGGCTACCCGGCCCCGTTCGGTCATCACGCCACTGATACGGCCACCTTCGGTTTCGACCGAGCGCACCGCGCATTCGGTCATGACCTTAGCGCCCGCCGCCTGTGCCGCCAAAGCGATCGCATGGGTCGCCAGCTGCGGCTCAGCCCGCCCATCCTGAGGCGTGTAATAGCCGGAAATGACTTTGCTCTGATGTCCTGGCATTACCTGATTCAACAGATCCCCACGCAGCATCTGTCCCGGCATATCCATCGCAGCCAGATGCGGCGCCCAGGTTTCCAGCTTTGCCTCTTCACGGCCGCGATCAGCTGTATAGATAATCCCGGAACGCTGATAGCCGGTGGGGTGTCCGGTGCGGGCATCAAGCCCCTCCCAGATCCGCATCGCCTCGGCCATCAGGGGCAATTCACGCGGATCGCGCTGCGAAATACGCACCCAGCCCCAATTGCGCGAGCTTTGCTCGCCAGCAATTTGCCCCTTTTCACAAAGCAACACAGAATGGCCGCGCTCGGCCAGCTCCAGCGCGGTCGAAGCACCAATGATGCCGCCGCCAACAACAACCGCGTCAACGCGTTTGGGCAGAGCAAGATCGGCTTGGAAATGGGGCAGCTTAGGTCCAGGCATAACGAGGTCTATGCCGCGCGTTTTGCTGTGGGTCTAGGGGACAAAACAGCCCTCGCTTTGCCCGTTAACAAAATGTGATTTTTGGGACGCATCATCGGCTCTCTTGTGCAGGATTTTTCCATTTAACCCCTTAAAAACCAGAAGAAAACCACTACAGATCCACTGTGGCACTCCATCATCCCCTAAAGACAATTCCTAGGAAGGGTCACGAAAACGATTGACAATGGGGTAGCGGCGGTCAAGCCAAAAAGCGCGTGGCGAAAGCCGGGCTCCGGGGGCTGACTGAAAGCGTTTATATTCGCTGATATAGAGCAGGTGTTCGATCCGTTTGGCTGTTTCGCGTGCGAAACCCTGTGCCACACAATCCGCAATCGAGCCATCCTGATCAACCAAAATCTCGAGAATGGCATCCAGTTCCGGGTAATCCGGCAGGCTGTCACTGTCTTTCTGGTCGTCACGCAATTCAGCCGAGGGAGGCTTGTCAATCACATTGGGACGGATGACCTCTCCGGCCGGGCCCATCATCCAAGGGCGGTGATTGCCATTGCGCCAACGGCAGGTTTCAAAGACCCGGGTTTTATAGAGATCCTTGATCGGGTTATAGCCGCCGTTCATATCGCCATAGATGGTGGCATAGCCCACTGCGACCTCGGATTTATTCCCCGTTGTCAGCAGCATCTCGCCAAATTTGTTCGACATCGCCATCAGCAACAGCCCCCGCAGGCGGGACTGGATGTTTTCCTCGGTCAGATCCTCGTCACGACCGGCAAACAGCGGCGCCAGGGTATTGGTGATGGCGGCGCGGCCTTCGGCAATGGGCACATAATCATAGTGCACGCCCAGCGCCTCGGCCACCGCCTCGGCATCGTCCAGAGATTCGCGGCTGGTGTATTCTGAAGGCAGCATGACGCAGCGCACGTTCTCGGCCCCGATTGCATCCACTGCAATGGCCGCGACAATGGCGGAATCCACCCCACCAGACAGCCCCAGCAGCACCTTCTTGAACCCGGTTTTTCCCATGTAGTCGCGCAGGGATTCGACCATGACCCGGTAGTCCTGCTCCCACTCATCCGGCAAATGCGCCTTGTCGCCTTCGACCGCGCGCCAGCCCTGATCGGTGCGCTCCAGATCCAGTTGCGTGATCACCTCGTCAAACACCGGCATTTGCACCACAAGGGCGCCATTGGGGTTGAGCACAAAGCTGCCGCCATCAAAGACCTGATCGTCCTGGCCACCAACCATATTAAGGTAGATCACCGGTAACCCGGTCTCGACGGCACGGGCCACCATGAAATTCTGCCGCACTTCCATCTTGTTACGGAAATAGGGCGAGCCATTGGGGATCAGCAGGAATTCAGCACCAGTCTCCTCCAGCGTTTCCGCCACGTCCGGATGCCAGCCATCTTCGCAGATCGGCGAGCCAATACGCGTATCCCCCACCGCATAGGGGCCACCAAGGGGGCCCACATCAAAGATTCGCACCTCGTCAAAGACGGTCTCGTTGGGCAGATGATGCTTTAGGCACCGCGAGGCAATTTTGCCCCCCTTGAGGATCAGATAGGCATTATAGAGCTTGCCATCTTCGGCCCAGGGACAGCCAACCGCCAGAGCTGGCCCCTCGGCGCACTCAATTGCCAGCTGTTCAGCGGCACCCATAGCCGCCTGATGGAACACCGGCTTTAGCACCAGGTCCTGGGTATTATAGCCAGTCAGGAACATCTCTGGCAGCGCCACCAGATCGGCGCCAGCCGCACGGCCGGCCTGCCAGGCCTCAAGCGCCTTGGCTGCATTGCCCGCAAGATCCCCAACAGTGGGGTTCATCTGCGCCAGTGTCACACGGAAACGATCTGCCATCCTGCACAAGCCCTTTGCAAAACATCTTGCAAGTCGTTTATCAGATCAGGAGCCAAGGAAAAGGGGCGAGCCGCAAAAGACATTGCGGCAAGTGGTTTGCTCGCTTAGTTTCCTAGCAAGTAACCCATTGGCAGAAGCAATTCCCAAAGGTTGGTTTCGACCGGCTTGCGGCAAACAGAGGTTTTCATGACCGGTTTCAGCAGAACGCTTGCAACGCTCTCCCTTCTGGCCCTGGCCGTCCCCGCCGGAACTCCCGTCTGGGCCCAGGACGACAAGATCATTACCAGTCAGGATGAAATCGGAGGCGTCTACGAGGGCACTTTCCGAGGCGGCCTGCAACATGGCACCGGCACCTACCGTCTGCCCAATGGCTATGAGTACTCCGGCGCCTGGGTTGACGGCGAAATTCTTGGTCTGGGCGTGGCGCGCTTTCCCAATGGGTCGGTCTATGAGGGCGAGTTCGTCAAAGGCAAGCCCGAGGGGCTGGGTAAGATCACCCTGGCGGATGGCGGCACCTACGAAGGGGAGTGGATGGCCGGCGTCATCAATGGCCAGGGCGTTGCAGTCTATGCCAATGGGGTGCGCTACGAGGGCAGCTTTGTTCAGGGCCAGCACCACGGCAAAGGTGTGATGCATAACCCCGGTGGCTATGAATACAACGGCGATTGGGTCGAGGGCCGCAAAGAGGGCAAGGCCACGATCACCTATCCTGATGGCGCCACCTATCAAGGCGATATTCGCGATGGCCAGTTGCACGGGGTCGGCACGCTGGAGATGCCCGACGGGCTGCACTATGAGGGCGACTGGGCCGACAATCAAATGCACGGGGTTGGCACCCTGACCCAGCCCAACGGCGATGTCTACAGCGGCCCGCTGAACAACGGCCGACGTCAGGGCATCGGCACCCAGACCCATGCCAATGGCGACACCTATGAGGGCATGTTCGAGGACGACCTGCGTCACGGCACCGGCACCTTCACCAAGACAGACGGCTATACCTATACCGGCGCCTGGCTGGCCGGACAGATCGAAGGTCAGGGACGCGTGACCTACCCTGATGGCTCGGTCTATGAGGGCGCCTTTCAGGACGACCTGTCCCATGGCGTTGGCAAGATCACCTATCCTGATGGCTCAACCTATGAAGGCGACTGGATTTCCGGTGTGATCGAAGGCGACGGCATCGCAACCTATCCCAACGGCGTGGTCTACAAGGGGACGTTCGTGAATGCCCGCAACCATGGCCAGGGCATCATGACCGATGCCAGCGGCTACCTCTATGATGGCGGCTGGCAGGACGGGCAGCGTCACGGTGACGCGAGTGTGACCTATGCCGACGGCTCGATCTACACCGGCAGCTTTGTCAACAGCCAGCGCCACGGAAAAGGCAAGATCGAAATGCCCAGCGGCTTTATCTATGAAGGCGACTGGACAGAGGGCAAGATCACCGGCGAGGGCACCGCCACCTATGCCAATGGCGACATCTATGTTGGCGCCTTTGTCAACGGCAAGCGGCAAGGCCCCGGCACCATGACCTATACGGGCGGCCAGACGGTCAGCGGCAGCTGGAACAATGGCGCGCCACCCAATGCCGACGCCGCGACAGAGACAGAGACAGAGGCGCAGCCAGAAGCCACCGCATCAGAATAGGCCAGAGGGTCTCTGCTGGTGTCGCTTATGTCTTTGCTCACAACGCAGATATGTGCGGCATCAGCCGGTAGGATCGCAACCGGGCGCCTGTGATCTGCTGCCTGGACACACTTGGCCAGCAAATCCCTGGCGCGCAAATCTTTGGCTGGGCAGACAACAAAACCGAGATTGCGCTTTGTTTTCCCTCTTTCCATTCGCAACCGCCTCTGTATAAATTGCAGCCATGACAGTTTGCGCAGATATCCCGATGACCGACGCCGCCTTTCGCGGTGCGTCTCTGCGTGCCCTACTGCTCCTAGTCCGCCTCTGAGCGTGCCTTTTGGCGCGTCCGCTCAGAGGAGATAGGCATGCGCGCCAAAATATGGACCGCCGAACATGAGCCGCCAGAAATGGACCTCAGGACAGAGTTAGAAAGTTACCAAAATGACCAATATCATTGACAAAGATCGCGTGTTGATCTTCGACACCACGTTGCGCGATGGCGAGCAAAGCCCCGGCGCCACCATGACCCATGACGAAAAGCTTGAGATTGCCGAGCTGCTGGATGACATGGGCGTCGACATCATCGAGGCCGGCTTTCCCATCGCCTCTGAGGGCGACTTCAAAGCCGTGAGCGAGATATCTGAGCGCTCAAAGAATTCGGTGATCTGCGGGTTGGCCCGGGCCAATTTTAAGGATATCGACCGCTGCGCCGAAGCCGTGCGCAAAGCGGCCAAGCCGCGCATTCATACCTTTATCGGCACCTCCGCATTGCACCGCGCCATTCCCAATCTCAGCATGGACGAGATGGCCGACCGTATCCACGAGACCGTCACCCATGCCCGCAATCTGGTGGACAATGTGCAGTGGTCGCCCATGGATGCCACCCGCACCGAATGGGACTACCTGTGCCGGGTGATTGAGATCGCCATCAAGGCCGGCGCCACCACCATCAATATCCCCGATACCGTCGGCTATACCGCCCCTGTCGAGAGCGCCGATCTGATCAGACGCCTGATCGAAACCGTGCCGGGCGCTGATGAGGTGATCTTTGCCACCCATTGCCACAATGACCTTGGTATGGCGACGGCCAACTCACTGGCCGCCGTCGCAGGCGGTGCGCGTCAGATCGAATGCACCATCAATGGCCTTGGTGAACGGGCCGGCAACACGGCCCTCGAAGAGGTGGTGATGGCGCTGAAAGTGCGCAATGACATCATGCCCTGGAAGACCGGCATCGACACCAAAAAGATCATGCATATCTCACGCCGTGTCGCCACGGTCTCGGGCTTTTCGGTGCAGTTCAACAAGGCCATCGTCGGCAAGAACGCCTTTGCCCACGAAAGCGGCATCCACCAGGATGGCATGCTGAAGAACAAAGAAACCTTTGAAATCATGCGCCCCGAGGACGTCGGCCTCTCCGGCACCACGCTGCCGCTTGGCAAACACTCGGGCCGGGCAGCGCTGCGCGACAAGCTTAGCACACTGGGGTTTGAGGTCGGCGACAACCAGTTGAAAGACCTGTTTGTCCGCTTCAAAGAGCTGGCGGATCGCAAGAAAGAAGTCTTTGACGACGACATCATCGCACTGATGCGGTCTGGCGAGGATGCAGAGAACGATCATCTGCAGCTGGTCTCGATGAAGGTTGTCTGCGGCACTGGCGGCCCGGCTGAGGCTACGGTTGAGATGGAGATCGACGGCAAAGATCTGACAGCGGTTGAAAACGGTGATGGGCCAGTGGATGCCACCTTCAAGGCGATCCGCAAGCTCTACCCCAACACCGCCCGCCTGCAGCTTTATCAGGTGAACGCGGTGACCGAAGGCACCGATGCCCAGGCCACTGTTTCGGTCCGCCTTGAGGAAGACGGCATTATCGCCACCGGCGAAAGCGCAAACACCGATACGGTTGTGGCCTCGGCCAAGGCCTATATCAATGCGCTGAACCGGGTGATTGTGCGCCGCGACCGGGTGGGCGAAGGGGTCGACACCCGCGAAATCTCTTACAAAGACGTGACCTAGCGGCGCAACAGTACCGCTTAACCGAGACACATCACGGACCGCTCGCCCCTGGAGATCACGGGCGAGCGTTTTTGTTGGTAAATAGATTTTTTGAACAGTTTTCAACTGTCTCGAAAATTTACCAATTTCAAAAGGCCTTTTGCTAACCTGTCCTCCTCACACCCCGCTAGATCGACAGGCACCATGAACCAAACAGTTTTGGAAAACAAAACATCAGCAGTCTTTGACAAGAGCCTTTATGCGCCTCTCATGCAATGCTGTGCCTTCAAAAAAGTTCTTATCGCCCTCCAACCTCAGGTGGCGCTGGGGGCCTCGGACCCTGGGATGCTGGACCTTGTCGCTGATTGCTATTTTGGCCTTGGCCGCGTTGATCGAGGCATCGAAGTCCTGGAGGCCATTGTGGCTACTTGGCCGGACAATCTTGCAGCCTGGGGCAAATTGGGCGCCCGTTGCCTGCAAAATGGCCAGAAAGAGCGCGCTATTCAGGCAATGAAGTCAATTATGAAGAGCGATCCCAATTCGACACTGGCTTTGAGCATATTGTATCTTGCCGCGCCCTATACTTGGGAAAGTTCGAATAGCAAACGGTTGCGTCGGCTTGCCATCAGCGGAACGCTCACCCAGGCCGAAAAGATCCGCGCTACGAACACGTTGGGCAAGCTGGCCTCAGCTGCCGGAAAACCGGCCATAGCTTTTCAATACTTTCAGAAGGCAAAAGACGCGACCTCAGGATGCTACGACCAAAGCGCAACAGAAGCCTCCGTTTCAGCGCAGTGTCAAAACTTTGACCCCGAGCGGTTGCCCAAGATCACGACCACTGGCGACGCCTCGCAGCCCTTGTTCATTGTTGGCCTGCCCCGATCCGGCACGACGCTTCTGGAAACCATGCTGAGGACCCATTGCGAGGTAGGAAGCATAGGAGAAAGTCCGGCTCTAATCAACATCCGTCAGGCCACCCAAAACCGTCTGCGTCAAGAGTATCCTACGGCGCCGGACTGGGCCTGGTGCGAGCAATCAAGCCCCGCGCTGGCCCAGGCCGGGCGCGAGGCCTATCTGGCGCAGCTTGCGCAACCCAACACCGCGCCCTGTCGCGTCATGATAGACAAACTGCCGCAGAACCTGTTTGAAATGGGCTTTGCGCGGATGATCCTGCCCGAGGCGCGATTTGTCTTTATGATGCGCCATCCGCTGGATATCGGCCTGTCATTGTTCAGCACAAATTTCCACATGGGTCATGCCTACGTCAAAAAACTGGAATGGATCGGACACTATATCCGTGCCAGCTATGACTCTTTGGATGACTACATCCCAAAACTGGGGAGCAGGCTACACCTGCAGTCCTATCGGCAGTTGGTTGAGGCCACGGAGCCGCAGATGCGCGCTCTGCTGTCGCATCTGGATCTCGACTGGGACCCAGCCTGCCTCACACCGCTAAATTACAAAGGGCTGGTCACCACCGCATCCATGCTCCAGGTGCGCGAAGGGGTGAACCGATCCGGATTAGACAAGTGGAAACCATTTGAAGCCCAGCTGGCCCCCTTGATCAAGGCCTTGGGCGGCTGGGAGTGGATCAAAGAGTGGGAAGCCCGCGACGCCGCCCTCTAGAGAGGCCCAGTAAGGCAGTCCAGTAAGGCAGCCCGGACGTCTTCCGACGCGCGGGTTGCCTTCAATCACTATTGCAGGCCCGCAAACAGCCCATTCAGACGGGCGCATTCCGCCTCGGTGCCAAAGGGGGCATTGACTACAAACATGCCGGAACCAATCATCCTGTGCCCCTCTCGCACCGGGGGGAATCGCACCTCATGGCGCAGTGCGCCGGGCAGGTTCTGGCTTTCCAGCGCCCGCAGCATTGGTCCATGGGCGCCATCTTTCAGGATCGGATACCAGAGCGCAATAATGCCAACGTTCCATTTGCGATGCAGCGTGGCGATTATGCCGGGAATACGGTCATAGTCGCTTTTGATCTCATAGCTGGGGTCGATCAGCAAAAGCCCCCGCCGCGGCGTAGGCGGCGCCAGAGACTGAGCCAGCTCGAACCCGTCCTGCATGTGTATTTTGGCCCGCCCCCAGGGCAGCGATTGACGCAGGGCTGCGTGCTCGCCGGGGTGTAGCTCGGCAAAATGCAGACTGTCTTGCGGGCGCAGCAGATGTTGCGCAATCAACGGAGAGCCGGGATAGGCCGTCGCGCCATGCGTTGCCTTGCAGGCTGCAAGGGCAGCAAGCAGAGGATGATCCGCAGGCAGACTGCCATCGCCCAGAATACGATCAATGCCGGCAGCAGCCTCGCCCGTTTTCATCGCCTCTGGCGCATCCAGATGATACAGCCCGCGCCCGGCATGGGTCTCGATATAGCTGACCGGTTTATCCTTGCGAATAAGATAGGACAGCATCGCAGCCAAAAGCATGTGCTTTTGAACATCGGCCAGATTTCCGGCATGATAAATATGTTGATATGACAGCATAGCACCGGCTCTAGCGCGTATTTGCATCGCTGGAAACCACAAACCAGTAGGCGGATACCGCAGCGCAGATTTGACTCGCAGCGCTACGGGCGTTGCTGCCTTTGGCCGCAAAGCGCAACCCCAAAGCCCATTGCCGCGCCAGCACCGGCGAAAAGGCGCTAGCCACGCGCAAAACGCCCTTTTACGGCAGGGCTGCGCTGGTATAAGACGTGGGTTGGCGGCACAGTAGAGTCGCCCCTTGCTCCAGTTTGATAGGATCATATTTTAATGGCGTTTTTCGGAAATCTTGGCGGGTTGTTCACGACGGACATGGCCATCGACCTAGGCACCGCAAACACGCTGGTCTACGTCAAAGGCCGTGGCGTGATCCTCTCGGAACCCTCTGTGGTGGCGTATCATATCAAAGACGGTGTAAAAAAGGTGCTCGCCGTTGGCGAAGACGCCAAACTGATGCTGGGGCGAACTCCTGGCAGCATTCAGGCGATCCGCCCCATGCGCGAAGGCGTTATTGCCGATTTTGATACTGCCGAAGAGATGATCAAACATTTTATCCGCAAGGTGCACAAACGCTCGCCCTTTTCCAGAAAGCCAAAAATCATCGTCTGCGTGCCCCATGGCGCCACCCCGGTTGAGAAACGTGCCATCCGCACCTCGGTTCTCTCGGCAGGCGCGGGCCGCGCGGGTCTGATTGCAGAGCCGATTGCTGCCGCCATTGGTGCCGGCATGCCGATCACCGATCCCACTGGCAACATGGTTGTCGATATAGGCGGCGGCACCACCGAGGTGGCTGTTCTGTCGCTCGGCGACATCGTTTATGCCCGCTCGGTGCGGGTTGGTGGTGACCGGATGGATGAGGCGATCATCTCATATCTGCGCCGACAGCAGAACCTGTTGGTTGGTGAAGCAACTGCAGAACGCATCAAGACCTCTATCGGCACCGCCCGGATGCCCGACGATGGCCGTGGCCAGTCGATGCAGATCCGGGGGCGTGATCTTTTGAACGGCGTGCCCAAAGAAATCGAAATATCACAGGCCCAGGTCGCCGAGGCGCTGGCGGAACCGGTGCAGCAGATCTGTGAAGCCGTGATGACCGCTCTGGAGGCAACGCCGCCGGATCTGGCCGCCGATATTGTTGACCGTGGCGTCATGCTCACCGGCGGGGGCGCGCTGTTGGGCGATCTTGATCTGGCACTGCGCGAGCAGACAGGACTGGCCGTCTCGATTGCCGATGAATGCCTGAACTGCGTGGCCCTTGGCACCGGCAAAGCGCTGGAATTCGAAAAGCAACTGCGCCACGCCATCGACTACGACAGCTAAGCCCTGCTGCACGCCCGCTCTGAAACCAGAACGGGCGTGCACAGACGCCGGAAAGGAGCCCCTTGGCCAAAGATCGCTCCCAGCGTGAAGATTATGCAACGCCACTGCGCCGCCTGCTGGTCGCGGTGGTGTGTTTGTGTCTGGCTGCTTTGTTTCTGGTCTGGCGTATCGACAGCCCGCGGGTTGAGCGTTTTCGGGCCCAGCTGATTGACGCGGTTGTTCCCAACATGGATTGGGCCATGGCGCCGGTGACCGGAACCATCAACCTGTTTCGCGATTTCCAAAGCTACCAACGTCTGGCCGATCAAAACCGCGAGCTACGCTCGGAGCTGCGCCAGATGCGCGCCTGGAAAGAAGCCGCCCTGCAGCTGGAACAGGAAAACGCCCGGCTTCTGGATCTCAACAATGTGCGACTGGACCCCAAGCTCACCTTTATCACCGGCGTGGTGATGGCAGATAGCGGATCCCCCTTTCGCCAGTCGGTGATTTTGAACGTGGGCGCCCGCGATGGTCTGCAGGATGGCTGGGCCACCATGGATGGTATCGGTCTGGTCGGGCGCATCTCGGGCACCGGGCGCAATACCGCACGGGTGGTGCTGCTGACCGATGCGGCCAGTGCGGTTCCTGTCACCATACAGCCCTCAGGCCAGACTGCCCTGCTCACCGGAGACAACAGTGCCGCGCCATTGCTCGCCTTTCTTGAGAACGACGATCTGGTGCGCCCCGGCGACCGGGTTGTCACCTCGGGTGATGGCGATGTTTTTCCCGCCGGACTTTTGGTGGGTCAGGTCACCGAAGATCGCAGTGGCCGCATCCGGGTGCGCCTGTCGGCCGATTACGAACGGCTAGAGTATCTGCGGGTTCTGCGTCATCACGGCACCCAGGTGATCCGCGACCCCGGAGGCCTGATTGTGCCTGCTCCCGGTGCCAATACACCCAGATCCCGTCCCGGTGGTCTGGGCCTTGGCACATCCGCTCCGACCACAGGAGCCGACAATGGCTGAGGTCTCTGCGGGCAGAACCCTGACGATGCGGGCCAGTTTTGCCGGGCTTGCCTTTGTGGTGATCTTTTTTCACCTGCTGCCCCTCGACACGGTGGCCCGCAACTGGGCACCGCCGGATTTTCTGATTGCCCTCGCCATGGCCTGGTCGCTGCGACGCCCTGACTATGTGCCGATCCTGCTCCTCACGCTGGTCATGCTGGTCGCTGATTTGCTGTTTAACCGCCCGCCGGGGGTGTTGACGCTGTTGGTGGTGCTGGGCTGCGAGTTTCTGCAATCACG
>JAWUWF010000040.1:0-40131 GCA_034111985.1 Pseudophaeobacter sp. | reverse complement strand
ATCATAGGATTTTTTGGTTTGGTGAACCTCCCATCCAATGCGCTTGTCCAGTCCTGTGGCCCAGGCTGGCAGGGCAAGCATTAGCGCCAGCACCAGCGCCAGAGCCCCATGGATGCAGCAGACCGTCTGAGGGGGGCGAGCTGTGAGTGATGCCGGGACTGGGTTGGATATTTGGCGGAATACTGGGTGCATGACGGGCTTTCGCAACAACGAACTGCCGTAACCATAGTCGAGAGATTACGGCCGGGGGCTCACTTTGTCGTGTGCAGTTCACGGGGCAGTCGCGCTTTGAGCAGAGATCCGCTGGGCCCAGCCTGGCGAGTGGTCAGGTGAGTGGCCTGAGGAGTGGTCAGATGAGTGGTCAGATGAGTGGCCTGGCGCGTGGCCTGACAGCTCAATCTAGTGCCCCACGCGAAACCCGACAATGAGTTGCCGCAGGCCAAGCGCCGCTCCGGCAAAGATGGCCAGAAAAGTTACCGGAGCCGAAATTGCCAGCAATGAGAAGGCGCTGAGCCCCTGACCAACAGTACAGCCCATGGCGATAACCGCCCCGGCTCCCATGATGGCGGCACCAAAGATCTGGCGGCGCAGCTCACGCGGATCGTCACAGGCCTCCCAGCGAAAATGCCCCTTTAGCAGCGAGCCGATGAAGGCGCCGACCCAGACACCGGTGATAGAGCCCACTGCAAAGGACAGCGGCCGCAGGCTGCCGGTCATGGTCCACAGGATGGTCTCTCCCAAAGGTGCCGAGAAGGAATGCGATGAGAGTGGCAGCGCCTCAAAGCCATGGCGATTGATATAGGCCGTGCCAGCCCAACCCGAAACCACCGCGAGACCGACAATCACGGACCAAAACACGCTCTTGTGGTCCTGGCGCAGCTCAGCCCCCCAGAGGGCGGCAAGGACGAGGAGGCCGCCCGTTGCAATACCAATAGCCGCAAGGGGCAGGGAGGTGAGCTGGGCGAGATAATGCGCCAACCCTGGCGCAAGATCGCTGGTGACATCCTGTTGCTCAAACAGCCAATTGCGCAGCGGCGCCAGCGGGCCTGTGAGCACCACATAGGTGGAGACGCCCATGACCAGCACAATGACAAAGCTGCGCAGATCACCACCGCCAAGCCGGGCGATGGCGCCGTAGCCACAGTTGCCGCTCAGCGCCATGCCATAGCCAAACATCAACCCGCCAATAATCGACGCCAGTGGCATCCAGCGCACCGAGAGATAAAACGACTGGGTTTCCTCAAGCAGCCCAAGCCCGATGAGGGAAAAGCTGCCAATCACCGCAGTGCCAATCGCCAGCAGCCACATGCGCATCCGCAGGGATGAGCCGCCATAGAGCAGATCTTCGATGGCGCCGAGGGTGCAAAACCGCCCCAGCCGTGCAGCCAGTCCCAAGAGTATGCCGCCAAACAGGCCAACGCCCGCTACCAGTTGGTGATCGCTGAACAGGTCAAACATGGGCGCGGTCTCCTGTGCAGGTAGGGCCTGTGGAATGAGGCCTGGCGAATGGGGCCTGAGGAAGAGGGCTTGTTGAAAGTCAGCCAGATCCTTGGCAAAGCCGCAAGCGGCCTTTGGTGAATTCATGTGTCAAACACAGGTGGGGTGCGCAGCGTCTGTGCGTCTCTGAATGACGAATGATGTCTCAAAATGTGCAGCGACCGTCACCTGTGAAAATCAAACGATCCCTCTCATCTGCGGGCGCGCTGGGCCAAGTGTGGGCTATTCTTGGGCCAGTTGTCCGTGAGCCAGTTGTCAATGTGGCGGGGTGTTCAGGTTTTGCCTTCGGCGCAAAACAGATCATAGACCACTTCGAGAATTCGGCGGGGCCGGTCGTCTGCGAGCCGGTAATAGATCGCCTTGCCGTCGCGACGCGGCACCACCAGTCCTTCGAGACGCAGCCGTGACAACTGCTGCGAGACCGCCGCCTGACGTGCTGCCAGAAGGTCCTCAAGCTCGGTCACGGATTTCTCGCCGGTGACCAGATGGCACAGGATCATCAACCGGCCTTCGTGGCTGATTGCCTTGAGGAAATTTGAGGCCTTGGTGGCGTTGTCCACCATATTGTCCAGCTCATCCGAGGCCATGTCGGCCGAGAATTTTGGTAGTGCCATAGTCTTGTCTCCTAAGGGGCGGCGCGAAAGTGTTGCGCGTCCCAGTCGTTTTTTAATGTGTTGGCTAGCTCTCGGGAGCACTTGCTGCGGCGTTGTCCGGGTCAAATGCGAGGTGCTTGCTGAGAAGTTGTGCCAACAAAGGCCAGAAAAAATCTTCACCTGGATAGCCTTCGAGACGGGCCATTTCACGGCCGTCTTTCACAATCAAGAAGGTCGGTGTGAAATTGACCCGGCGTGTTACCACAAGGTCATCCGGGAGGGCATGCAGATCGACCCGGCGCAGCGGCGCAAACTCCCCTTCGCGGGTCTTTGGGTAAATTGGTGCGATCTCTGCATTCCAGCGTTTGCACCATTCACAGCCAATCTGCTCTACCATGACCAGTTCGTTCACCGCAGGGGCTGTGGCAGTCAGAGGTGCATTTACTGGCGCATCTGATCGCGCCTGCAAGGCGGTCGCGACCCACAGGACAAGTGCGAGGCCTGCAAACAGGCCGCGCCCCAAGAGATGGAACGGTGCGGGCGCAAGCAAAGCGAGAAGGGGGCGTTGAATATTCATGACCTCACCCGTTGACGGCAACCGAGATTTACGGCTTGATACTACATAATTTGAATATGTGAATAACACAAGCCTTGCGCCCCTTGGCGCCCGGGCTGGAGGATCATAAAACCGTGATACTGGAAATCTCATATCTGGGAGCGGCCTTTGCTGGCCTGCTGAGCTTTTTCACCCCCTGCATTCTGCCGATGGTGCCGTTTTACCTGTCCTATCTAGGCGGGTTGTCGATGGCAGAGCTGCGTAGCGACGGTGAAATCGCGCCTGGTGCCCAGCGGCGCATGGTGCTGGCGGCAGTGTGTTTTGCCGCCGGCGTGACCTCGGTCTTTATGTTGATGGGCATGGGTGCCACGGCGCTGGGGCAGCTGTTTGGTCGCTACATGGAGCTGCTGTCTTATGGCGCGGCAGCCCTTTTGCTTGTGTTTGGTCTGCATTTTCTCGGTGTTGTGCGCATTCCTTTGCTGTACCGTGAGGCACGGGTTGAAAGCACGGCAGATCCGTCCAGCCTTGCGGGAGCATATCTGATGGGGCTGGCCTTTGGCTTTGGCTGGACGCCCTGCGTGGGTCCGGCGCTGGCCTCAATCTTGATGGTGGCGTCTGGTCTGGGAGACATCTGGCGCGGCGGCGCATTGCTGCTGGTCTACGGCGCTGCAATGACTGCTCCCTTTGTGGTTGCGGCGTTTTTTGCCAAGCCTTTTTTGGCCTGGGTGGCGCGCCATCGCGCTGCGTTTCATTGGGTGGAAAAGATCATGGGGGTGATGCTCATCGTCTTTGCCGTGCTCATTGTGACGGGCGGCGTGCGCTGGATTGCTGATCTGATGATCCGCTGGATGCCGGGCTTTGCCACACTGGGGTGATTTTGTATTGATTCTGGAGGGGAAAAGATGAAGCACTGGATTTTGAAACTCGCAGCGATGGCGCTGGCTGTGCCGTTAATCGTGACTGACGTCGCTGCTGTTGAGCTGGGCGACGACGGGCTGCACAAGACGCCCTGGATGCGCGAAACCTTCAAGGATCTGCGCGAGGACCTCGACGAGGCCAACACCGAAGGCAAGCGCCTGGTGCTGTTCTTTGAGCAGCGCGGCTGCATCTATTGCACCAAAATGCACCAGGAGGTTTTCCCGCGTCCCGAGGTCTCGGACTACATTTCTGACAACTACTTTGTGGTGCAGATGAACCTGTATGGCGATGTCGAGGTCACCGATTTTGATGGCGAGGCGCTGGCGGAAAAAGACATGGCGCGCAAATGGGGCGTGCTGTTCACACCGACGATTCTGTTTCTGCCCGAAACGGTCGACGAGGGTCAGACAGCCACACAGGCGGCGGTGGCGATGATGCCGGGCGCTTTTGGACCGGGCACCACTCTGGACATGTTCACCTGGGTGAACGAAAAGAGGTATCTTCTTGACAATGGAGAAGATTTTCAGCGCTATCACGCGCGGCGCATCTCTGAGCGCAACAATGGGTCCGCAGACTGATCGCAGATGAACAAATATATTAATTCACACTATTGAATTTGTTGTTGCGTTGGTCGGCCTGGGTGCCCTACGGTATACATAGCTAAGCCCGATAAACGCGGGTGGCAGCCAACGGGAGGAACCATGAAGAGACTATCTCTGACACTGGCGGCGAGTGTGGCCGCGAGTCTGGCCGTAAGCCTGATCGGGAGTGCAACTCTGGCGGCAGAGGTCGCACCAAAGGATGTGCAATTTGACGAGGATGGCGCGGTTGCGGTGTCCTTGACTGGCGTTGCGGGAGACGCGGCAAGCGGCGCTGTTATCGCGGGCACCAAATCGCAGGGCAACTGCATTGCCTGTCATCAGCTGACTGCTTTGGCGGATGTGCCGTTCCACGGTGAAATCGGCCCGTCGCTGGACGGGGCAGGGGATCGCTGGAGCGAAGCCGAGCTGCGCGGGTTGATGACCAATGCTAAGATGACCTTTGAGGGCACGATGATGCCCGCATTCTACAAGGTCGAAGGTTTTGTGCGTCCGGGTGCAGCCTATACTGGCAAGGCCCCGACCGAGGCGCTGACGCCAATCCTGACTGCACAGCAAATCGAAGATGTGATCGCATTTATTGCGACGCTAAAGGAAGAGTGAAGCCAGGGCGTATGCCCTGCCGCTTTGCGGAACGTCAAAGGAGACATATGATGGAGTTCTCACGTCGTGAGACCCTGGGCTTGGCCCTGGGAGCCGCTGTGATGACAGTGCTGCCGTTGCGCCTGCACGCCAGCACAGAGGATCGCATTGCTGAATTCACTGGTGGCGCTGACATGGCTGACACCGGCATTGAGCTGACTGCACCAGAGATTGCTGAAAACGGCAACACCGTGCCAATCGAAGTGAACGCCCCCGGCGCCACTGCGATCATGGTGCTGGCCACTGGCAACCCAACCCCGGGTGTTGCCACCTTTAACTTTGGCCCGCTGGCTGCCAGCCAGTCTGCTGCCACCCGGATCCGGCTTGCCGGCACTCAGGACGTGGTCGCTATTGCAAAGTTGGCCGACGGCAGCTTTGCCAAAGCAAGTGCCTCTGTGAAAGTGACGATTGGGGGCTGCGGCGGCTAATTTGTTCGCCTGGCAGATACCCGAATACGGCCTGAAAACCGGCCCGAATACGAAGGAGTTTACGACATGGCATCCGGTGTAAAACCCCGCGTCAAAGTCCCGAAGAAAGCCAAAGCTGGTGAAGCAGTGACGATCAAGACGCTGATCAGCCACCAGATGGAAAGCGGCCAGCGCAAGGACAAAGAGGGCAACCTCATTCCGCGCTCGATCATCAACCGTTTTACCTGCGAGTTCAACGGCCAGCTGGTCACCGATATCACCATCGAGCCCGCAGTCTCGACCAACCCCTATTTTCAGTTCGAGGCCCTGGTGCCCGAAGCCGGTGACTTTACGTTTACCTGGTATGACGATGACGGCTCGGTCTATGACGCCAAAAAATCGGTCGCTATCGCCTGATCCCTTCCGGATCTCAAAGGCACGGCACCCTGGCTGCAGTTGTGGCCCGGGTGGATACCCAAGGGAGGACAAGGAATGAACTATAAGGCGCTTACCGCCATTGCCGTCGTGCTCAGCCTGCCGCTATCCGCGCATGCGGATGCGGACAACGACACGTTGGTGATCAACGAAGAAGAAACACTTGTGACCAAAACCGCAGCTCCGGCCCATGTGGCGGATGTGTTGGACGAGGTCATGTCAGGCTGGCATTTCCGCTCGGATGAGACGCAAGCCCTGCAGATGGACGATTTTGAGAACCCCGCAATGGTGTTTGTCGACAAGGCGATTGATGCTTGGTCGACAGCCGAAGGTTCTGAAGACAAGTCCTGCCAGTCCTGCCACGACGACGTGGAAGAGAGCATGGCAGGGGTGCGGGCTGTCTATCCCAAGTGGAACGAAGAGGCAGGCGAAATCCGTACTCTGGCGATGCAGGTCAACGACTGCCGCGAAAACCAGATGGGCGCAGAAAAGTGGAAATACACTGGCGGCAGCATGACTGCGATGGAGGCACTGATTTCGGTGCAGTCACGCGGGATGCCGGTCAATGTTGCCATTGATGGCCCCGCGCGCGACATGTGGGAGCAGGGCAAAGAGATGTACTATTCCCGCACCGGTCAGCTGGAACTTTCCTGTGCAAATTGCCATGAGGAAAGCTATGGCAAGATGATCCGTGCGGACCATCTGAGCCAGGGTCATATCAATGGCTTCCCCACGTACCGTTTGAAAAACGCCAAGCTGAACAACGTTCAGGCGCGTTTCAAGGGCTGCGTGCGCGACACCCGCGCCGAGACCTACAAGCCAGGCTCGACAGAGTTCACAGCGCTTGAGCTCTATGTCGCCTCGCGCGGCAACGGCTTGTCGGTCGAAGGCCCGTCAGTCCGTAACTAATCACAATATGCACCCCGCGTCCGAACAGGCGCGGGGTGTTTCGCACTCAACGAATTCATAGATGCGAATATGAATCATATTTGCTGCTCATGACCAACAGGAAGACAGATAGACATGATCTCGCGCCGTGACTTTTTGCAGGTATCGATGGCCGCCTCGGCCCTGGTCGGGGCTTCTGGATTTGGCAACTGGGGCCGATTGGCCGCGCAGCAGAGTCTGACGCAGGACCAGCTGCTGGATTTTGACACCTATGGCAATATCAGCCTGATCCATATCACTGATATCCATGCGCAGCTGAAACCGATCTACTTTCGCGAGCCCTCGGTCAATCTGGGCGTTGGCGGCAACAAAGGCCACGTGCCGCATATCACCGGCGCTGATTTTCGCAAAGCCTACGGTATTGCCGACGGCAGTGCCTCGGCCTATGCGCTGACCCATGATGACTTTTCCTCGCTGGCGCAGGGCTATGGCCGGGTTGGCGGACTGGACCGGGTCGCGACCGTGATCAACGCCATTCGCGCCGCGCGCCCTGATGCATTGCTGCTGGACGGCGGCGACACCTGGCATGGCTCTTATACCTGCCATCACACCGCCGGTCAGGACATGGTCAATGTGATGAATGCGCTGAAACCCGATGCCATGACCTTCCACTGGGAGTTCACTCTGGGCTCGGATCGGGTGAATGAAATCGTCGAAGGCCTGCCCTTTGCCGCCTTGGGTCAGAACATCTTTGATAGTGAGTGGGACGAGCCTGCCGAGCTGTTCAAGCCCTATAAATTCTTTGAGCGCGGCGGCGCCAAGGTGGCCGTAATTGGTCAGGCCTTTCCCTATATGCCCATTGCCAACCCTGGCTGGATGTTCCCGGAATACTCCTTTGGCATTCGCGATGAGCACATGCAGGAGATGGTCGATGAGGTTCGCGCTGCGGGTGCCGATGTGGTGGTTCTGCTGTCGCATAACGGCTTTGACGTCGACAAAAAGATGGCCAGCGTTGTTACCGGTCTTGATGTGATCCTGTCTGGCCACACCCATGATGCGCTGCCAGAGCCGGTTTTGGTTGGCAAAACCCATATCATTGCTTCGGGCTCTAACGGGAAATTTGTCAGCCGCGTCGATCTGGACGTGCGCGACGGTCAGATGATGGGCATTCGCCATAAGCTGATCCCGATCTTTGCGGATGTGATCGCGCCGGATCCTGTCATTACCAAAATCATCGACGAGCAGCGCGCACCCTATGCGGACCAGCTGGCAGAGGTGATCGGCCAGACGGATTCGCTGCTCTATCGTCGCGGCAATTTCAACGGCACCTGGGATGATCTGATCTGTGATGCCCTGCTGAGCGAACGGGACGCCGACATCGCCATGTCGCCCGGCGTGCGCTGGGGACCATCGCTGAACCCCGGCGATGATATCACCCGTGAAGATATCTGGAATGTCACCTCAATGAGTTATGGCGCGGCTTACCGCTCTGAGATGACAGGGGAGTTCATCAAGGTGATCCTCGAAGACGTGGCCGACAACATCTTTAACCCGGACCCCTATTACCAGCAGGGTGGCGACATGGTGCGCATCGGCGGCATGGGCTACCGGATCGACATCACCAAACCGCAGGGCGAACGCATCAGTGAGATGACCCTGCTGAAAACCGGAGAGAAAATCGACGCCGCCAAATCCTACGTGGTGTCGGGCTGGGCCAGCGTCAACGAGAACACCGAAGGGCCTATGATCTGGGACGTGGTCGAAGACCATATCCGCAAACAGGGGACAGTTTCTGTCACCCCCAATACGTCGGTCAATGTGGTCGGAGCCTAGGCCCCACCTTTGGTTTGGCAGCTGGGGGAGGTCCTCCAGCTGCTCAGCCCCGTGACCAAAAATTTTTGCGCTGATGAATTCATCTAATTGAATTTGTCTATGTAAGGAGGCAAAAGAAGATGAGCGATAAAGCAAAGACATTTGCACCCTCGCGCCGCCAGTTTCTGGCCGGTGCAGCAGCCGGGGCAGGGGCCGCAGCGGCCAGTGCAGCCGCAGGTGCGGCGCAGGCAGCAACCCCGGACCCGCTGATCACCGAGGTTCAGGACTGGGCCAGTGGTCTGGGCGACGGCGTGGACGCCACACCCTATGGTCTGCCGATCCAGTTTGAACAGGACGTGGTGCGGCGCAATGTGGAATGGCTGACGGCGGATACCATCAGCTCGATCAACTTCACGCCCATTCATGCGCTGGATGGCACCATCACGCCGCAGGGCTGTGCTTTTGAGCGGCATCACTCTGGTGCAATTGAGCTGACCAAGCAGGACTACCGGTTGATGATCAACGGGCTGGTGGATACACCTTTGGTGTTTTCTTACGCCGATCTTGAGCGCTTTCCGCGCGAGAACCGGGTGTATTTCTGCGAATGTGCCGCCAATTCCGGCATGGAATGGGCAGGCGCGCAGCTGAACGGTGCGCAGTTCACCCACGGAATGATCCACAACATGGAATATTCCGGGGTCTCTCTGCGGACTCTGCTGCAAGAGGCAGGCCTCGCAGCTGCGGGCGATTTCAAGGATAAATGGGTCTATGTCGAAGGCGCTGATGCCTCCTCGAATGGGCGCTCTATTCCGCTGGAAAAGGCACTCGACGATGTGCTTGTGGCCTTTAAGGCCAATGGCGAAGCCCTGCGCAAAGAGCACGGCTATCCTGTCCGCTTGGTTGTCCCCGGCTGGGAAGGTAATATGTGGATCAAGTGGCTGCGCCGCATCGAGGTCATGGATGGCCCGGTCGAGAGCCGCGAAGAGACCTCAAAATATACCGACACGCTGGAAAACGGCGTGGCGCGCAAATGGACCTGGGAGATGGATGCCAAATCCGTCGTCACCAGCCCCAGCCCGCAGGCGCCAATCACCCATGGCACCGGGCCTCTGGTCATCACCGGTCTGGCCTGGTCAGGACGCGGTGCGATCACCGGCGTTGATGTCTCCATTGATGGCGGCAAGAGCTGGTCTGAGGCACGTCTGGGAGCTCCTGGCGTCGACAAGGCGCTGACGCGCTTCTACCTCGACACCAACTGGGACGGCTCAGAGATGCTGCTGCAAAGCCGGGCGCGCGACAGTTCCGGCTATGTGCAGCCGACCAAGAGCGAGCTGCGCGCGGTGCGCGGGCTCAATTCCATCTACCACAACAATGCGATCCAGACTTGGTGGGTCAAGGCCGATGGGGAGGCAGAAAATGTCGAAGTTTCCTAAAGTTATCGCTGGAGCCGCCATTGCAACGGCGCTGAGCCTGCCAGCCTATGCGGGCGAATACGGCCTGGGGCGTCCTGCGCTGCCGGAAGAGATCGCCGCCTGGAATATCGACGTCTCTCCCGATGGCACCGGATTGCCGGTGGGATCAGGCGACGTATTGGTTGGCGAAGAGGTCTTTGCCGAGAAATGTGCGGCCTGCCATGGCGACTTTGCCGAAGGGGTCGACAACTGGCCCAAACTTGCAGGCGGCCAAGGCACGCTGGACCGTGACGACCCGCTCAAGACCGTTGGATCCTATTGGCCCTATTTGTCGACCACCTGGGACTATGTGAACCGCTCGATGCCCTTTGGCGCGGCCCAGACGCTGGAGGCCGACGAGGTCTATGCCATCGTCGCCTATATCCTCTATTCCAACGATCTGGTGGACGATGATTTTGTGCTGTCGAATGAGACATTTACCTCGGTGACGCTGCCCAATGCGGGGGGCTTTATTGTTGATGACCGTTTGGAGAGCGAAAAGCACTTTTGGAAGCCTGAGCCCTGTATGTCCGACTGTAAGGACAGCGTTGAGATCACCATGCGGGCGCGGGTTCTGGACGTAACACCGCAAGAAGACAGTGCTGCCGCAGCCAGCGTTCCGGCTGTCACCGAAACAGCAGCTGCTGAGGTTGGTGAAGAAGTTGCTGTGGTCGAGCCCGTCGTCGAAGAGGTGGCGCTGGACCCGGAACTTTTGGCCAAGGGCGAAAAGGTTTTCAAGAAGTGCAAGGCCTGTCACAAAGTCGGCGAGGGGGCAAAACACAGCACTGGTCCGCTCCTGAACGGGATCGTCGGAGCCACCGCAGGCCAGGCCGATGGGTTCAAGTATTCCAAAGTTATGTCGGCTGCAGGCGCAGATGGCCTGGTCTGGCCCGAAGAAGAGCTTGCGGCCTTTCTGGGCAAGCCACGCAAATACATGAAGGGCACCAAAATGTCCTTTGCGGGACTGCGTAAAGAGACGGATGTCGAAGCCGTTCTCACCTACCTTAAGTCGTTCCAGTAGCGCCTTTAGATGACGCTGTAAGGCCCGGTTGTTCCTGGGCCTTACAGCGATATGTCTTACAGTGGTATTTTCCCTGTCGGCGTTTGGCAGCAAGATCCCCCCAATGGTTTTTTATCGTTTACCAAGGCACAGGCCCCAAGAAAAAGGGCGTGCACGTCGGCTGCCGTCATCTCTGACGCTGTGTCCCGGTTTCGGGCCTGATCTGGAGACCTGATCCGGGGGCAGGATCTGCAGGCAGGGCGCGCAGTGAGCCTGCAACAGGCATAGTGCGAAAAATAGACAAATTGCTCTGAAATCTTGGTCCAATTAACCACTTCATCATCAATTTTAGACAATTTGGTCTGCAACCTAGTTTTCAAATTGGACCAAAGGGTAGTTTATGAGCGACTGGACCTCCGGCTATGTGGCCGACCTTGACTATACTCATGAGTTTTTCAACGAACTGACGCCGGCGGTAATGGCTCTGGCGGCCGTCTCTCGCGGGCATAAACATGGGTTAAACAAAAAAAACCTGAGCTATTGCGAATTGGGGTGCGGACAGGGGTTCACAGCGAATCTTTTGGCAGCGGCCAATCCCCATATCGAATTTCACGCGATGGATTTTAATCCAGCTCATATTGCGGGCGCCGCAGAGCTGGCAGAAGAGACCCAATTGGATAATGTTCACTTCTACGAGCGCTCTTTTGCCGATTTTGACCAGGAAACTGCCCTGCCAGAGCAGTTCGACATCATTGCGCTGCATGGGGTTATGAGCTGGGTATCTCTGGAAAATCAGCAACTGATCATTGACTTTATCGGTCGCCGCCTAAAGGCGGGCGGGATGGTCTATGTGAGCTATAATTCGCTTTCCGCTTGGGCCTCGGCGATGCCACTGCGACGCATTCTGGTGGACCACGCCGGTCAGAATACAGGACCCCTGGAGGCTAGGATTGATGAGGCTTTGGTTTTTGCCAAACAGCTGGAGCAGGCAGGGGCGAAATTCTTTCGCGATAACCCCTCTGCCAGCGCCCGGTTGCAGAGTGCAGATTCGATGTCGCGTAATTACCTTGCGCATGAGCTGTTCAACGCAGATTGGACACCCTTTCACTTTGCCGACCTTGCAGGTGAGCTGTCACAGGCCAAGGTGAGCTTTGTGGGGCCTGCAAATATTATGGATCATTTGGATGATCTTTCTCTGACGCCTCAGCAGATTGAAATTCTTCAGGCAGAGAGCGATCCTGTGCGGCGCGAAAGCCTGCGTGACGTTCTGGTGAATGAGCAATTTCGGGTCGACCTCTTTGTCAAAGGGGCACAAAAGTTTACAGAGCGCGGTGCTATCGGAGCCTGGTTTGAAACCCCTCTGACCCTGATGGAACGCTATAACGGCGGCCAGTTAAAGCGGAGCTGGCGTCTGGGTGCAATCAAGTTGGACCACGCGGAATATGCGCCAATTCTGGAGGCACTGGGCTCAGGGCCAGCAACCGTGCGCAGCCTGCTGGATCAGGGGGCCTTTGGGAGTATGACCTGGGCCAAGATTTCCCGCTTGCTGACGATCCTTGTCGGGACGGGCGCTCTGGCACCTTGTTTGCCGCTTGAGGGGCTGGAGGCGCGCCGTGCGCGGTGCCAAGTCTTTAATCTGGAGATTTGCAAACGGGCCGAAGACAGCGAAGCTCTGCGTTTTCTGGCCTCCCCGGTAACGGGGAGCGCTGTGGCGCTGGATCGTTTTGAGCAACTGTTCCTCCTGGCCCTGAGCGAGGGAAAACAGGACCCCATGGACTGGGCCGCGTTGGTCTGGAGCATTTTGTCGGCCCAGGGGCAGCGGCTTCAACATGACGGTCGCGTGCTTGAACATGACGCGGAAAACCTGGCGGTGCTGCAAGCCCGTGCCAAGGCCTTTGCCGCGCGCCGGCTGCCAGTTTGTAAAAGCCTTGGTCTGTTGTTGACCCCTGAGATGGAAACCGCATCGGAAACGGTACTGGAGGCGGAGCTGGAAATGGCGGGCCTGTCCAACGCGGACGCATCACAGATGCACTGCACAGCAGTTGCGTAATGCACCGGCCTGAAATGCAAACCACCGGGGTCGCAGATTTTTGTCTACGGCCCCAGTGTTTTACCAACAGGCGGCAAAGGCCTGCCCGTAACTCTGTTGCGGCGCCTGCGAAAAGAGCGGCCTAGTTCCAGCCTTTGCGGAAAAAATGCGGCGAGGCGCCGAATTTGCGTTTGAACTGGCGTGAGAAATGGGTCGAGCTGTTAAACCCCGAGGCCAGTGCGATTTCGGTCACGCTCATCGAGGTTTCATTCATCAGAGCAAAGGCATGGGCGAGACGCATGTCAAAATACACATGCATCGGGCTCTGGTGCAGATAGCGTGAGAACAGGCGTTCCAGCTGTCGCCGAGAGATGTCGAGCTGTTCACAGAGCGCGCCAATCGAGAGCGGGTCTTCAATGGCTGATTGCATCAGTTGCAGGGCATTGAGCAAGCGTTGGTTGCGACTTCCGATCGCGACGGCAAAGTTCGATTTTTGCGGCGCGGCCTGACCACCGGATCGCACGTGCAGGCACATGTCTGCGATGATGATGGCGAGCTGTCTGCCATGACGGGATTCGATCAGGTTGAGCATCAGGTCGGTCGCCGCACTGCCGCCGCCGCAGGTCATCAACGGGCCGCTGATCTCAAAACTATTGGCGGTCGGCACCAGATCCGGATAGCTTTCTTGAAACCCCGGCTGGTTTTCCCAATGCAGGGTAAAGGCCTGATCGCGGATCAATCCCGCCTGAGCCAGCGCGAAGGCACCGGTGCAAATGCCGCCAACCGTGCGGCCAAAGCGGCTCTCACGACGCAGCCAGTTCAGGGTTGCTTCACCTGCTGTGGATTGTGGCTCAACGCCTGCGCAGACAAAGCCGAGCGCATCAGACGGCATTGGCTGCAAGGGCATGTCCGGAGTCACCATCATCCCGTTCGAACAGCGTATCGGTTTGCCATCCTCGGTGAGAATGAACCAGCGGTAAAGCTTTGTATTTGTGACCTGATTGGCGATGCGCAGGGGTTCAATCGCGGCAGCCACGGCAAGCATCGTCGCCTTTGGCAGCAAGAGAAAGTAAAAGTCCTGTGCTGCGCCCTCAAAAGGAACGGCCAGGGTGGCCGAGGCACCTTTTTGAACAAAATTATCTTCTGTCATGGCAGGCTCCGGGGCCAAAGCAGGTGCGCTGCGAAGGGCAGTGAAAGGACTGTTTGTGGGCCTGGTGGTGAGGCAAAAAGGCCGTGGTGGGCTTTGCGACATCAAAATAGCAGGTCGCGTCAGTCATTTTCTACTGTGCATTGCGGGCATCTAGCCCTGAAATTACGACTGGGTTCTGATGATTTGCGACGCCAGTGCCACAGGTCGCCACCAAGGAGGGCTGGATTGGGAGGAGATCGGTAAAAACAACCGCCACCTCTTGCAGGCCTTTGGGGGCGATACTAAGACTCGGGTAATACTCTGTCGGGTATGGTACCGGACATAACACAACGCAGGCAGGTTCGCATGATTGATCCCAGAGAAACTTACATGAATACCCTCGTGCCCATGGTGGTCGAACAGACCAGCCGGGGTGAGCGGGCCTATGATATCTTTTCCCGGCTGCTGAAAGAGCGGATCATCTTCCTGAGCGGCCCTGTGCATGACGGCATGTCCTCGCTGATCGTCGCACAGCTGCTGCACCTTGAGGCAGAGAATCCTTCAAAAGAGATCTCGATGTATATCAACTCTCCCGGTGGTGTTGTGACCTCGGGTCTGTCGATTTACGACACCATGCAGTACATCAAACCCAAAGTGTCCACTTTGGTGATTGGTCAGGCGGCCTCGATGGGCTCACTGTTGCTGACGGCTGGTGAAAAAGGCATGCGTTTCTCACTGCCCAACTCCCGCGTCATGGTGCACCAGCCTTCGGGCGGCTTCCAGGGCCAGGCCACCGATATCATGATCCACGCCGAAGAGACCCTGAAGCTGAAGCGTCGCCTGAACGAGATCTACGTCAAGCACACCGGTCAGGAGCTGGAAAAGGTCGAAGCGGCGCTGGAACGTGACAACTTCATGGATCCCGAAGAAGCCAAAGCATTTGGTCTGATCGACGAAATCGTCGAAAACCGCGCCAAGGGCGATGAAGAAGAGAGCTGAAGCTCGTTGAACTAGTGTAACATGTGCCCCGCATTTTACGGGGCACATATTTTGACGTTGTGGCGGCGGATGGGCTGTCATAAGCTGGAAATAGGCGGATAGCCCGGAGAAACCGGCTCTCCGAGCGGACTGAAAGGTAGACCATGGCGACGAATTCGAGTGGCGACAGCAAGAACACACTTTACTGCAGCTTTTGTGGCAAAAGCCAGCATGAGGTGCGCAAACTGATTGCGGGCCCCACTGTGTTCATCTGCGACGAATGCGTCGAACTCTGCATGGATATCATCCGTGAAGAGACCAAGGCCTCTGGCCTGAAAGCGACAGATGGCGTGCCCAGCCCCAAAGATATCTGCCAGGTTCTGGATGACTATGTCATCGGTCAGGCTATGGCGAAAAAGGTGCTCTCTGTGGCGGTGCATAACCACTACAAGCGCCTGAATCATGCGCAAAAGGCTGGCAACGATATCGAGCTGGCAAAATCCAACATCCTGCTGATTGGCCCCACCGGCTGTGGTAAAACGCTGCTTGCGCAGACCCTGGCGCGTATTTTGGATGTGCCCTTCACCATGGCTGATGCGACCACGCTCACGGAGGCTGGTTATGTCGGCGAGGATGTGGAAAACATTATCCTCAAGCTGCTGCAATCCTCAGAATACAACGTTGAGCGTGCGCAGCGCGGCATCGTCTATATTGACGAAGTCGACAAGATCACCCGCAAGTCGGAAAACCCCTCGATCACCCGCGATGTGTCGGGCGAGGGTGTGCAGCAAGCGCTGCTGAAACTGATGGAAGGCACCGTTGCAAGTGTTCCTCCTCAGGGTGGCCGTAAGCATCCGCAGCAGGAATTCCTACAGGTGGATACCACCAATATCCTGTTCATCTGCGGCGGCGCTTTTGCCGGTCTCGACCGGATCATCGCCGCACGTGGCAAAGGCTCTGCAATGGGCTTTGGCGCCGATGTGCGCAACAATGATGACCGCGGTGTTGGCGAGATTTTCCAGGAACTTGAGCCAGAAGATCTGCTGAAATTTGGTCTGATCCCGGAATTTGTTGGCCGTCTGCCGGTTCTGGCAACGCTGGAAGATCTGGACGAAGACGCGCTTGTCACCATCCTGACCAAGCCAAAGAACGCCCTGGTAAAACAGTACCAGCGCCTGTTTGAGCTGGAAGACACCGAGCTGGACTTCACCGAGGAAGCTCTGAGCGCCATCGCCAAACGCGCTATCCAGCGTAAAACCGGTGCCCGTGGTCTGCGCTCGATCCTTGAGGATCTTTTGCTGGAAACCATGTTCGAGCTTCCCGGCATGGACAGCGTCACCAAGGTTGTGGTCAATGAAGAGGCGGTGAATTCCGATGCACAGCCCCTCATGATCCATTCGGATGCGGAAAAAGAGCCCGCTTCGGCGAGCTAAGGCTTTGGATCATATGACAAGACCAGAACGGCGCGGGTTTTTCCTGCGTCGTTTTTTTGTGTGCAGGTACGTAGACAGTTAAAGTGGCAGCGAACGGAACAAGGGGAGAGATTTCATGATCAAACGTATTTCGTCGGGCGGTGAGTTCGAAGCCAAAGTGGGCTATTGCCGGGCCGTTGTCGCAGGCGGCTTTGTGCATGTGGCTGGCACCGTCGGGCAGGGCGCGGATGTCACAGAGCAATGTGCCTCTGCGCTGGACATCATCGCAAAGGCGCTGGCCGAGGCGGAGGCAAGTTTTGCTGATGTGGTGCGGGTCAACTACTACCTGCCAGACGCGACTGAGTTTGCGCCCTGCTGGCCAATGCTGGCCGAGGCCTTTGGCGCTAACCCGCCAGCGGCGACAATGATCGAATGCGGCCTGATCGATGCAAAATACCGCATTGAGATCGAAGTCACAGCCCTGGCTTCGGCCTCTTGAAACCTGGCGCCTGCCTCTTGAAACTTGGCTCGGGCCTCCTAAAACTGGCGTGCCCCCTAAAGCAACCTGTTTTAGTCAACTAATGCGTTGCAACAGCAAAGGCGGCGGTTTATCATGGTAGCAGGCTGATATGGCCTGCTGCTCGCAGTCGGATTTCGGCACGGTGAACATATCATAGAGCCAAGAAAACTCACCTTTCTGCAAAGGGTAGATCTTGAGGCAACGCGAGCGCTGACAATTGGATCTCCCGTTGTAAAAGGACAGGCGCAATGCGCGACTTTACCGACGCCAAGGCCATGGCAAAATCTCTGCGAGCAACTTTGGCGCAGCAGGGCATAGAGCTTTCCCACGCACAATCTCTGGAGCTGGTGGCGCGGCAATTTGATCTGCCGGACTGGAATATCCTGTCGGCCCAGATCACCGACCAGATTTCCGACAAATCATCCGACCCATCTCAGAGCCTGGCCATTCCGATCAGCCCGGCCATTCCGGTGATCCGCAGCTTTGATGAGGCCAAGGCAGATGAATTCTATATCAAATACCTAGGGTTCAGGGTCGACTGGGAGCACAGGCACGCAGCGCATCTGCCGCTCTATCGCCAGATCTCACGGTCGGGTTGCCTGCTGCATGTCAGCGAGCACCATGGCGACGCCACCCCCGGTGGGCGTTGCTTTATCCCGATGCAGCGACTGCAACAGCTGCATGCAGAACTGCAGGCCAAAAACTATCCCAACATGAACCCGGGTGTTGAGACCGTGCCCTGGGGCCTGCAGATTACGGTGACCGACCCCTTTGGCAACCGGCTGACCTTTTGTGAGCAACTGACGGAAGCTACCAAACCTTAAGGCTATAGCTATAGCTATGCTAAAACCCGCCGGGGTTGGCCTTGCACCGTGCAAGCCACTGGACCTCGGTGGGAATTTGCGTCATATCGGTATGGAAATCTTCGGAGGCATCTATGGGAATTCTGAACACACTTTTGCGCGCTGTGACCTGGTGGAACGGCCAGACGCTGAATACCCAGATCTTTACCGCTCGCAAGGGCATCAAGGTGGGCGAGGATGACCAGGGCAATGTGTTCTATCACAACGCTGATGACAGCCGCCGTTGGGTGATTTTCAATGGAGAGATCGAGGCCTCGCGCATTGGCGTCGATTGGCATGGCTGGCTGCACCGCACCTTTAATGAGCTGCCCAGCAAGTCTCCTTTGCCGCATAAGGCCTGGGAAAAACCGCATCAGGAAAACCTGACCGGCACCCTGAATGCCTATGCGCCCGCGGGTTCTATCCGCAGCGGTGGTGCCCCAAAGACGCGCAGCGACTACGAGGCCTGGGCCCCGGAATAGGCCCATTGGCTGAGGCGATGCGCATCAATTGGGACCAGGGGCCGCAGGCTCTTTGGTCCTTTCCCTTTTTTGACCCACAGATCTAGGCAGACACGTCATGTCGCACAATATCACAGAAGTTTTGGCCGGCGGCGTTGTTTTGGCCGCAGCCCTTGGATTTGCCGTCTATGCCGGGCAGGTCGCAGGCCTGTCGACAGCACGCTCCGGCTATGAGCTGGCGGCCTCCTTTCGCTCGCTCGAAGGCGTCAGCGTCGGCACCGATGTCCGTCTGGCGGGCGTCAAAATCGGCACGGTGACCGGGGTTGAGCTCAACGCTGAGACCTTCCGGGCCGATACGCGGTTCTCGGTGCTCGAAGGCATCCAGGTTCCTGACGACAGCTCGGTTATCATTGCCTCCGAAGGCCTGCTGGGCGGGAACTTTGTCGAGGTGATGCCGGGTGGCTCACCGTTCAATTTTGAACCCGGAGATGAGGTTCTGGACACCCAGGGTGCCGTCAGCCTGATCTCCCTTTTGGTTAAATTTGTCTCCGGCAGCGGGGGCGACTCGTGATTGCAGCGTTGCAAATTATGACACAAACCGGGACTGGCAAAGGCCTGATAAGGCGTTTGGTAGGCGCGACAACAGGCCTGGCGCTTGGGGCTCTTATCGCGCCCGCTGCCTCTGCACAGCAACCAGCAGAACGCGGCGATTCAGCGGTTTTGCGCGGGCTCGACAAGGTCAATGGCCACAATATGGATGTCGAAATTCCAGTTGGCGGCACAGCCGAGGTCTTTGGCCTGATTGTGACCCTGTCCGAATGCCGCTACCCGGTGGCCAACCCCACAGGCGATGCTTTTGCCTATCTCACAGTGCGTGATCCGCTAAACGGCGAAGTGTTTTTTGAGGGCTGGATGATTGCCTCCAGCCCGGCACTCTCGGCGCTGGACCACAGCCGTTATGATGTCTGGGTCATGCGCTGCAAAAGCAGCTGAGGCGACGGAAGCTCTGGCCGGTTGAAATCCGCATGCCCCGCGACGGCGCTTTTGAGCCGCGCCTTATAAGCTGCACGACTGATCTCCACGGCCCCCAGAGAGGCCAGATGCGCTGTCAGAAACTGGGTGTCGCACAGGCGAAACCCAGCCTGTTTCAGGCGATCCATCAGGTAGGCAAGGGCCACCTTTGAGGCATCGCGCTGGCGTGAGAACATGCTTTCACCAAAAAAACCCGCCCCCAGCGACACCCCGTAAACGCCCCCCACCAGAGCGCCATTTGCCCAGACCTCAAGCGAGTGGGCATTGCCCATGGCATGCAGATCCTGATAGCGGGCGTTGATCTCGGCGTTGATCCAGGTTTCTTCCCGATCAGCGCAGGCCTCGACCACCTCGCTAAAGGCGCGATTGACCGAGATGTCAAAGCCGCTTTTGCGGATCGTTTTGGCCAGGGATCGGGAGATGTGAAAGTCTTCTATAGGAAAGATACCGCGGCGTTTTGGGTCCACCCAAAAAATCTCGTCGTCTTCGCGGTGCTCGGCCATCGGAAAAACACCGACGGAATAGGCATGTAGCAAAAGATCCGGAGTAAGGCTCATGAGGCTGCCTGAAAGTCGCGAAAAGCCAGTGGCCCAAGACGCGCCACAAGGGGGCAGTCGGGCCGCACCTGACGCGCGCCCCGACCGGACTGTTCGGGATCAGTTCCCGAGATTTTCTTCCAACCAGCGTTCCAGCCAGTGAATGCCGTAGTCGCCGCTTTGCACATCGGGTTCGGCCAGCAGAGCATGAAACAGGGGCACTGTGGTGTCGATACCATCCACGATCAGCTCTCCCAGGGCGCGGCTGAGACGCGCCAGCGCTTCGGGACGGTCACGGCCATGCACGATCAGCTTGCCGATCAGGCTGTCGTAGTAGGGCGGGATTGTATAGCCGTCATAGAGCGCTGAATCCATCCGCACACCCAGGCCACCGGGCGCGTGATACGCAGTGATCTTGCCGGGGCAGGGAGAGAAGTTTGGCAGCTTTTCAGCATTGATGCGCACCTCAATGGCGTGACCATTGATCTGCAGATCATCCTGGGTAAAGGACAGCGGTAGGCCTTCGGCCACACGGATCTGTTCGCGCACCAGATCGACGCCAAAAATGGCTTCTGTGACCGGGTGTTCCACCTGCAAACGGGTGTTCATCTCGATGAAATAGAACTCACCGTCCTCATAGAGGAACTCAACAGTGCCAGCCCCCGAATAGGACATCGCGCCAATGGCATCGGCGCAGATTTTGCCAATACGGGCCCGCTCTTGCGGGGTGATCGAGGGGCCGGGGGCCTCCTCAAAAACCTTTTGGTGACGGCGCTGTAGCGAACAATCCCGTTCCGCCAGATGCACGCCATTGCCCTTGCCGTCGCCAAAGACCTGCACTTCGATGTGACGCGGCTTCTGGAGGTATTTCTCCATATAGACTTCGTCATTGCCAAAGGCAGCTTTGGCCTCGGAGCGGGCGGTAGAGAAGGCAACATCGATGTCATCCGCCGAGGTCGCAACCTTCATGCCACGACCGCCGCCACCGGCGGTGGCTTTGATGATGACCGGATAGCCCATGTCTGCGGCGGCACTGCGGGCCGTTTCCACATCGGGTATGCCGCCCTCAGAGCCGGGCACAACGGGAATTCCCAGCGCCTTGGCGGTCTCTTTGGCGGTGATTTTGTCACCCATGGTGCGGATATCGGCGGCCGAGGGACCAATAAAGGTCAGCCCGTGGTCTTCAATGATCTGCACAAAATTGGCGTTTTCCGACAGAAAGCCATAGCCGGGGTGAATCGCCTGGGCCCCGGTGATTTCGCAAGCCGAGATGATGGCCGGGATCGACAGGTAGCTCTGCGCGCTGGACGGTGGGCCGATACAGACGGATTCATCGGCCATACGCACATGCATCGCATCGGCATCTGCCGTTGAATGCACCGCGACCGATTTTATGCCCATCTCACGGCAGGCCCGGATCACGCGCAGCGCAATCTCTCCGCGGTTGGCAATCAGGATCTTGTCAAACATGGGCTGCCCTTACTCGATGATGGCCAGCGGAGATCCGAATTCAACGGCAGCGCCGTCTTCCACCAGGATGCGCTTGACGATGCCCGATTTGGGCGCCGGAATATGGTTCATGGTCTTCATCGCTTCGACGATCAGCAGGGTGTCGCCCTCGTTGACCTGTTGGCCAATGGTGATGAAGGCAGGAGTGCCGGGCTCTGCCTGCAGATAGACTGTTCCAACCATAGGCGAGGCCACGGCACCGGGGTGGCTGGCAGGGTCCTCTGCGGCGGCTGCCACGGGGGCTGCGGCAGCAGCAGGTGCTGCAGTCGCCACGGGAACGGTGGTTTGAACGGGCGCGGCCGCGACAATGGTCTGGCGCGCGACACGCACATTCAGGCTGTCGTCTTCGCTATAGTCGCGTTTGACCTCAAGTTCGGTCAGATCGTTGTCCCGCAGCAATTCGGCCAATGCCTTGATGAATGCCACATCCGCTTCATGAGTTTTATTTGTCATTTTGTCCTCAGCGTGTCCTCAGCCGTCTCCAACAGGTCTGCCCAAAAGGCAGCCGTGAAATTAGAAGCGCTTATAGGGTAAGCTTTACCACAAGGAAAGCGCTGTCGATCTGGCGCGTAAAATGGGCTGAGTTCACAAGATTCGCAATCGCTGCGCCAAAAAAATGCAAGGCGCCGTCGCCTAAAGCGGCATGCCAGTCAGTTTGGCCACCAGTTCCGGCAGCTTGCGGGCGGCAAATTTCTGCAACAGATGGGCGCGGTGGGTCTCGATGGTGCGATAGGACAGATCCAGTTTCAGCCCGATTTCCTTGGCCGAGAGCCCCTTGCAGGTCAGGATCGCCACCTCGCGTTCGCGCGGGGTGAGGCTGACCACGGGGCGGTCCTCGGAAATATCGGCAAAGGACCAGATACCGCTGCGAAATGGCGCCTCCGGGCTGATGGATCGGCCCCGCACACGGCACCAGAACAGCTCTCCCTTGCGGCGCCGCATGATGCGTTCATCGTTATAAAGCCCGCTTTTGGCGCCAGGATCGCGTTGCAACAGCTCGCCCACCCGGTGGTAGTCTTCCTTGCTGGGGTAAAGCTCGGCAATCAGCACATCGGCATAGTCTTCTGGTGCACCGCCAAAGGTGGCGGCAAATTGCAGATTACACCGTATGATAACACGGTTTTCCAAAACGGCGAGGCCCACAGGGGCATGGTCAAAGGCAATATCACTCATGCCCCTATTAACCGGGTATTTATGCGGAATTGAAGGAAAAGCTGCCCCGTGGGAGGGTGTTTCTCATGACACTCTGGGCGGGATCGACGACTCGGAGGGCACTAGTGGGAGGAAAACGCGATGAATATCGCAGAGTGGCTGCATCGTCAGGCCAAAGCGGATGGCACGCGTCCCGCCCTGTTTCTGGGGCAAGAGATGGTGGCGGACTACGCCAGATTTCACCAAAAGGCGGCGGCCCTCGCGGGCTGGTTGCAGGCCCAGGGCGTGGTGCCGGGCGACCGGGTGGCTGTGTTCATGAAGAACTGCCCGGACTATCTGATCGCGCTTTATGGCATCTGGTATGCAGGGGCGGCGGCAGTGCCGATCAACGCAAAACTACATAGCCGTGAGGCTGAGTTCATTCTGCAGGATGCCAAGGCAAAGCTGGTCTTTGCCTCGCCTGAATTGCAACAGGCGTTGCAGCAGGCCGGGGTTGCCGTGCGCATGGTTGATGTGACTGCTGACGCCTTTGATGCGGCTCTGCAGGCAGAGCCGGTTGTCGCACCAGTGATGCGGGATCCGCAGGATCTGGCCTGGCTGTTTTATACCTCTGGCACCACGGGACAGCCCAAGGGCGTGATGATCACGCATGGTATGTTGATTGCAGTCTCACTGACCTATTTTGTCGATGTGGACCCGGCCTCTGGTGACGACCAAATTCTTTATGCCGCGCCGATGAGCCACGGGGCCGGTCTCTATAATATGGCGCATGTCCGGGTTGGTGCTGCACATGTCTGTCCGGTCTCAGGCGGCTTTGACGAGATGGAAATCCTGAATCTTGCTGCGCATTTTGGCCGGGTACAGATGTTTGCGGCGCCGACCATGGTGACACGGCTGACCAAACAGGCCAAATCCGCAGGGCGGGACGGCGCCGGGCTGCGCAGCGTGATTTATGCTGGGGGGCCAATGTATCTGGCGGATATCATTGAGGCCGAAGCCCATTTTGGCCCGATCTTCATCCAGATCTATGGTCAGGGGGAATGTCCGATGGGGATCACGGCGCTGACCCGCTCTGAAGTGAGCGATCGCAGCCATCCCAACTGGAAAGCGCGGCTGGCAGGTGTCGGGCGGGCGCAGAGCGGCGTGGAACTGCGCATCGGCACCCCCGAGGGCACCCCTGTGGCTGCGGGGCAGCTGGGAGAGATCATGGTGCGGGGTGACGCGGTGATGCCGGGCTATTGGAACAACCCAAAGGCCAGTGCTGAGGCGCTGAAAGACGGCTGGCTGATGACAGGTGACATGGGGGTGCTGGATGCTGCGGGCTATCTTACCCTGCAGGACCGATCCAAGGATCTGATCATCTCGGGCGGCTCCAACATCTATCCGCGGGAGGTCGAAGAGGTGCTGTTGATGCATGAGGATGTGCGCGAAGTCTCGGTCGTGGGGCGTCCGCATGCGGATTGGGGCGAAGAGGTGGTGGCCTTTGTGGTGGGGGAGGCCGCGCCTGCGGTGCTGGACGCCTTGTGCCGCAACCAGATTGCGCGATTTAAGTGCCCCAAGGCCTATGTGCATGTAGATGAGCTGCCAAAGAATAACTACGGCAAGGTGCTGAAAACCGAGTTGCGCCAGCGCCTAAGGGAAGGCTGAGGCGACCGCTGGAGGCATCAAGGGGGCCCTTCAATACTGCGACACTCCCCCAAAAAAGGCCGGAACCCACAGGGCCCGGCCTCAAAATGTTGCAGCTGAAAAGGGATCACTGCAACGGAAAGTAATCTCATTTTGGGCGTTCAGATCGCCAGATACTCGGAGCGCAGCTCGGCGTTTTCCAGAACCTCGGCGGCGGTGCCGTCAAAGACGATGCCCCCGGTGTCGAGGATCACAGCCCGGTCTGCCAGTTCCAGCGCGCGCACGGCGTTCTGTTCCACCAGAATGGTGGTCATGCCCTGTGCTTTGACGTGCATGAGCGTTTTTTCAATCTCATCCACAATCACCGGGGCGAGGCCCTCATAGGGTTCATCCAGCAAAAGCACCTTGATGTCGCGGGCCAGCGCACGGGCAATGGCCAGCATTTGCTGCTCACCGCCGGACAGAGTGATGCCCTCTTGTTTGCGACGCTCGCCCAGACGCGGGAAGAGGTCATAAATCCGCTCGAGCGACCAGCCAATTGGCGGCGCGATCTGTGCCAGCTGAAGATTTTCCTCAACTGTGAGGCCAGCGATGATACGGCGGTCCTCGGGGACGAGGCCCAGTCCTGCAGTGGCGGCCTCGTGGCTCGACATCAGGTGCAAAGGCTGGTGATCCAGCCAGATCTCACCCTGTGTCACCATGGGCGAGCCGATACGGGCGATAGAGCGCAGGGTCGAGGTCTTGCCAGCGCCATTGCGCCCCAGCAGGGCGAGGATTTCGCCCTCATGCACATTAAAGTTGATGCCCTGAACGATATAGCTTTCACCGTAGTAGGCATGCATGTCCCAGATCGACAGAAATGCCGGTGCTGTGGTCGCCGCATTGGCGTTCTTGGAAAAGTCGGGTTTGACGTTCATCTGTCTTGTCCTTTCTTACCCCCCTCATCCCGAACAGCGGTCGCCGCCAGTTGGGAGGAGGGGGGAGTGTCCGTTCTTACGCCGACTCGCCCAGATAGGCTTCGCGCACTTTTGGATTGCCACGGATGTTTTGCGGATCGTCCTCGACCAGGGGGGTGCCCTGGGCCAAAACGGTGATCCGGTCCGCCAAAGAGAACACCACATGCATGTCGTGCTCAATAATGGCGATGGTGATATCGCGCTGCTCTTTGATCTCTTTCAGCAGATCAATGGTGTTGTTGGTATCGGCCCGCGCCATACCGGCGGTGGGCTCATCCAACAACAACAGACGCGGCTCTTGCGACAGACACATGCCGATCTCAAGGCGCCGTTTGTCCCCCCGTGACAGCGAGGCAGAATGCATATGCCGCTTGTCCGCCATATTCATCTCTTCCAGCATCTTTTCGGCTGTTTCCAACACGTCTTTTTGTCCGGACACCGAAGAGATGGCATTCAGGGAAAAAGACCCGTCGCGCTTGGCAAAGCAGGGGATCAGCATGTTCTCAAGCACGGTAAGATCGCCAAAGATCTCGGGCGTTTGAAAGACGCGGCTGATGCCCATCTGGTTGATCTCAAAGGGCTTGCGCCCCAGCACCGACTGGCCATCAAACATGACAGAGCCCGTATCGGGAATGAGCTTGCCCACCAGACAGTTCAGCAGAGTGGATTTGCCCGCGCCATTGGGGCCGATAATGGCGTGGACGGTGTTTTCCTTGACGCTGAGATTTACATCCCCCAGCGCCTGCAGGCCACCAAAGCGTTTGCCCACGTTTTTGACTTCAAGAATACCCATCAATCCGTCTCCTTATTCCGCGGGGGTTGTTTTGCCAGGGGTGGCGTCGTCTTTGCCTTTGCGGGTTTTGACCCACTTGGCGATGCGCTGACCACCTTCGACCAATCCACCGGGCAGGAATACCACCACCAACATGAACAGGATGCCCAGCGTCAGATGCCAGCCCTTGCCGATAAAGGGGTGCACGACGAAGACCACAAAATCCTCAAGCCCGTCAGGCATAAAGGCGAACCAGCTGTGCAAAACCTGATCATTGATCTTGGAGAAGATGTTCTCAAAGTATTTGATAAAGCCTGCGCCCAAAACCGGTCCAATCAAGGTGCCGGCACCGCCGAGGATGGTCATCAGAACAACTTCGCCAGAGGCGGTCCACTGCATGCGCTCAGCACCTGCAAGGGGATCCATCGAGGCCATCAAGCCACCGGCCAGACCCGCATACATGCCGGAAATCACAAAGGCCGCAAGGGTGTAGGGTTTGGTATTCAGGCCTGTGTAGTTCATCCGCTGTTGGTTTGACTTTACCGCCCGCAGCATCATGCCAAAGGGCGAGCGGAAGATGCGGATCGACAGGTAAAAGGCCGCCAGCAGCACCAGCGCGCAAAGGTAGTATCCTGCGTTGAACTGGAAGGCCCAGGGGCCGACCACCATCTCGTAGGTCGAGCGCATCTCAAGGCCAAACAGGCTGGTCACCGGGATCGAGCCATCGGCCGTGGCGGAAACACCAAGGATCCGGGGATCATCCAGGGTCAGTTGCAGACCGGTCTCACCATTGGTGATCGGGGTCAGCACTGAATAGGCCAGATTGAACGACATCTGCGCAAAGGCCAGCGTCAGGATCGAAAAGTAGATGCCAGAGCGACGCAATGAGACGTAGCCGATGACAAGGGCAAACAGGCCAGAGATCACCACCGACAGCAAGATGGCAGGGATCACATTCATGCTCAGCAGTTTGAACATCCAGACGGCTGAGTAGGATCCGACACCGAGGAAAGCCGCGTGACCAAAGGAGAGATAGCCGGTCAGACCAAACAGGATGTTAAAGCCAACGGCAAAGATGCCAAATATCACAAAGCGTTGCATGAGATCCGGGTAGCCCGCGTTGAACTGCGCCATGGCGCTGCCCGTCGGGAACGGATTTAGGATGAAAGGAGCGCAAAGCGTCAGAACGGCGACGACCAGCAGCATCCGTGTGTCTTTATTATCAAGTCCGAACATGTGCTTAATCCTCCATCACGCCTTTGCGGCCCATAAGACCCCGCGGACGGGTGAGCAGAATAATGATCGCGACCACATAGATGATGATTTGGTCGATACCGGGAATGATCGATTTGATCTCGTTCATCGAGGCAAAGCTTTCAAGAATACCAAGCATAAAGCCGGCCAGAACGGCGCCAGGCAGCGAGCCCATGCCACCCACAACCACCACCACAAAGCTGAGAACCAGAAAGTCCATGCCCATGTGATAGTTTGGCGAATTGATCGGGGTGTACATCACCCCGGCAAGGCCAGCGACGGCTGCAGCAATGCCAAACATGATGGTAAAGCGACGGTCGATATTGATCCCCAGCAGGCCAACCGTCTCGCGGTCTGCCATGCCTGCGCGCACAACCATCCCAAAGGTGGTGAACTGCAGGAAAGAGAAGATGCCGCCGATGATTATGACTGAGAAGAAGAAGTAGACGATACGCCAGACCGGATAGACAAAATCCATGCCAATAAGGGCACCGACATTGGCAACACCGCTCAGAGCCTCAGGCGAGGGGGTCTGAATGGGGTTGGCGCCGTAGAAATACTTGATCACTTCCTGCAACACGATGGCGAGGCCAAAGGTCACCAGGATCTGATCCGCATGCGGGCGGCTGTAGAAGTGCTTGATCAGGCCGCGCTCCATTATAAAGCCAACCGCGATCATGATCGGTATGGCAAAGAGGATCGCCAGCGGGACCGCCCAGTCTATTATTGCGCCACCAAACTCGGGGCCAAACCAGGATTCCACATAGGGTGTCTTTACTTTCAGCGGGTTACCAAGAAAGTCTTTTTGACTTTCGTCGACGACCTCATAGCTGAAGCTCAGCACACGTTGCACGGTGACGGCGCAAAACGCACCGATCATGAACAGGGCGCCATGCGCAAAGTTCACCACGCCCAGCGTGCCAAAAATGAGTGTCAGACCCAGCGCGATCAGCGCATAGGCAGAGCCTTTGTCCAGCCCGTTTAAAATTTGCAATAGGATTGCGTCCATAGTCCCCACCCTTGGGTTCTTCGATGTGGAAGTGGTGGATTTCGACTCTTCGGGGACTGATGCCCCGTTCCGCACGTCTCGTGCTGCGCAGTCGAAATAAAGATTAAGTGCCGGGCGCACTAAGCGCCCGGCGTTGGCTGACCTGTGTATCAGGAGCCAGGGTTGCAGCTGCCCAATGCGCCACCGGCAAACATTGGGTGATCTGCAGGATAGGTAACCTGCGCAGCCGGTGTGACCTCAACCACTTCGAGAAGGTCAAACTCGGATGTTGGGTTCTCTTTCCCGCGCACAACCAGAACGTCTTTGAAGCACTGGTGGTCTTCGGCGCGATACAGCGTCTTGCCATTGCCCAGACCGTCAAATTCAAAGCCTTCCAGGGCTTCGACAACGGCGCAGGGGTTGAACGAGCCGGCACGTGATACTGCATCTGCATAAAGCATAGTCTGGCAGTAAACAGTGTGCGCCGCCTGGCTGGGTGGGAAGCCATATTTGGTGCCGAAGGAGCGTACAAAGGCTTGCGAGCCTTCGTCCTGCAGCGACCAGTGCCAGTTGGTGGAACCGTGGATGCCTTTAACGTTGGCTCCGGCACCTTTGGCCATCAGACGCGAATAGAGCGGAACAACGATTTCGAACTGCTTGCCATTCACAATCTTCTCACGCAGGCCAAACTGAACCGCGTTGGTCAGCGAGTTCACCATGTTCCCGCCGTAGTGGTTCAGAACCAGCACATCTGCGCCAGAGTTCAGAACCGGAGCGATATAGGAGGAGAAGTCGGTGGACGCCAGCGGCGTGCGCACTTTGTTCACAGTGTTCCAGCCCATTGCCTCGGTGGCAGCTGCGATGGATTCTTCCTGTGTCCAGCCCCAGGTGTAGTCAGCGGTCAGGTGATAGGCGTTACGGTCGGTGCCATAGAGGTTCTTAAGCACAGGCGCCAGCGCCGCGGCTGACATATAACCGTTAAAGAAGTGACGGAAGCCATTGGCTTTCTTATCTTTACCGGTGGTGTCATTCGAGTGTGTCAGACCGGCCATGAAGATCACGCCAGCTTCCTGGCACAGACCCTGAACGGCGATTGCCACACCGGAGCTTGAGCCCCCAGTGATCATCACAGCGCCGTCTTTTTCGATCATCGACTTGGCCGAGGCACGGGCGGCATCGGATTTTGTCTGGGTGTCGCCGGTGACATATTTGACTTCTTTGCCCAGGATGCCGTTGCCCTGCAACGCCTTGGACGAGAAGGTGTTCATCATGCCGCCGTCGCCGCCACCGTTCAGGTGCTCAACAGCCAGCTCATAGGCGCGCAGCTCGTCGGCGCCTTCGTCGGCATAGGGGCCGGTTTGCGGAACGTTGAAACCTAGGGTAACCGAGCTACCGGATGGGTCATTGGTGAATGCGGCAGCCGAAGACGCCGTGAAAATTGTTGGAAGCGCAAGGCCAGTGCCTGCGAGAGCACCTGACTTCAGGACCCCGCGACGCGAGAAATCTGACTTGGACATGTAATCCTCCCTTATATGTAAAACGCTGGGCAGCTCCTCACTTCTGCGCAACGTCTGCACGATTTGTGCAAAATCAGTATGTGAACGAGTTGTAAAATTGCGCAATAAAACCCTTGAAATGATCATCTATTCTGTAAACAAATGAACAGTGTTCAATGGTATTCTGTAAAGTTTTTTATGTTGCACTGCAGAAAGCCGTTGAAAATGTGTGGTTTTGACTGGGAGGCACCCAATGGCGCGTGACACGCTGACAGGCAGCCGAATACGAGAACGTCGTCTGATCCTGGGTATTCGCCAGGCCGAGCTGGCGCGCAAGGCCGGGATTTCGGCCTCCTACCTCAATTTGATCGAACACAACCGTCGCAGAATCGGCGGAAAACTCCTGGTGGACCTGGCGCAGGTTCTGGGGGTTGAGCCCTCGATGCTGACCGAGGGGGCTGAAGCTGCGCTGATTGCCGCCCTGCGAGAGGCTGCGGCAGACAGTGGCACGCCGGTGGCGGAACTGGACCGAACGGATGAATTTGCTGGCCGCTTTCCTGGCTGGGCCGAGGTTCTTGCGAGCAATCACCAGCGCATTGCCCGCCTGACCCGCACGGTGGAAACCCTGTCTGACCGTCTGACGCATGACCCGCATCTGGCCGCCTCGCTGCACGAGGTCTTGTCGACGGCGGCAGCGATCCGCTCCACCGCCTCCATTTTGGCAGAGACCGGTGAGTTGGAGGCCGAATGGCGGGATCGTTTTCACAAGAACCTCAACGAGGACTCGTTGCGTCTGGCTGAAAGCAGCCGCGCTCTGGTGAACTTCCTTGATGAAAGCGACAGCAGTGCGGAACGCCGTGGCGTGCCACAGGAGGAAGCCGAGGAGTTTTTTCTCGCCCATGGCTATCACTTTCCGGATCTGGAAGCAGGGCGCGTCACCCCAAAGGCGCTGGTAGAGGCGGCGCCGCAGCTTGCCAGTGACGCCGCCCGTGTGATTGCCCGAAGCGCGCTGGAGCAATACCAAAGCGACGCGGCGCAAATGCCGCTGAACGAGGTGGATCAGATGATCAAGGCTGAGGGGCTGGATCCCTCAGCGCTGGCGCGCCGGTTCAAGGCTGCCCTGCCGGTGGTGCTGCGCCGCCTGGGGGTGTTGCCGCCCGAGGTTTTGGGCCAGGAGGCGGGCCTGGTGGTCTGTGATGCCTCGGGCTCTATCCTGTTTCGCAAGCCCGTTGCGGGATTCGCGCTGCCGCGGTTCGGGGCGTCCTGTCCTCTGTGGCCGATCTACACCGCGCTGCAGCGACCGGATGTGCCATTACGCCGCAATGTGGTGCAGCAGGGGCGCAGCGCGCTGGGGTTTGAATGTCTGGCGGTGGCCTGGAATCATGTGCCAATCTCCTTTGACCGAGACCCGCTGCACCATGCTGTTATGCTGATCCTGCCACGCCGCGAGGTGCCGCAGGATGCGCAGCCGGTGGGGGGCAGCTGTCGGATCTGCCCGCGGCAGACCTGCGAAGCCCGGCGCGAACCGTCGATCCTGAAGGAAGAGTTTTGACAGCCACCGGGCGGCAGGGCTAGTCTGAGGCGGGAAGAGAACGCGGCCTCAGGTGAAATTGCCTGATAAAGTTGCGCTGGGAGGAATATCTGCCAATGAGCAGACATGTAGTATTAATCGAAGATGAGCCCAATATCGCCGAGGCCATTCGATTTCTTTTGACCCGTGACGGCTGGAAGGTCGATGTCCACGGCACTGGCAGTGATGCGGTCGAGGTAATTCAGGCGGCACAACCTGATCTGGTTATTCTTGACCTTATGCTGCCGGGCAAAAGCGGCCTTGAAGTGATTCAGGAGTTACGCGCCGTGCGCGACATGCAGGCGTTGCCGGTTTTGATGTTGACGGCGCGGGGGCAGCTTAGGGATCGGGAGATGGCGGAAAAGGCCGGGGTGACCCGGTTCATGACCAAACCCTTTTCAAACTCTGAGGTGCTGACGGCGGTGCGGGATCTTTATGCGCAGGCCTATCAGGCAGAGCCAGCCGCGCCCGGACCGGAAACGCCATGAGGGGGCTGCCCTAATGCGCCGCGATGGGGCAGGGCGCCAGGATGAACCCAATACGCCTTTTGTCGAGAGGCGCACCTACCGACGGCGCCGCCTGATGGATATCGCCCGGCTGCTGCCGATCCTGGGGGCTTTGTTGTTCACCGTGCCTCTGATGTGGCCGAACCCGGATCCCTATCCGGCTCCTGGCAACCATGGCGGCATGCCGACCTCTGCGGCGATTACCTATATATTTGCGGTCTGGGGGGGGCTGATCGCCGCCACCTATGTGTTTGGCGTCGCAGTGCGGCTCTGGGCCGGACACTGGACTGACGGCGGGTCCCAGGACGAACAGTCCTGATGGCCTCGCTCAATCTACTGGCCCTGGTCTGTCTCAGCTATGTCGCGCTGCTGTTTTTTGTCGCCTTTCTGGCAGATCGAAGGGCTGCACGCGGCCAAAGCTCTGCCTGGATGCGCTCGCCGCTGATCTATACGCTGTCGCTGTCAATCTATTGCACTGCCTGGACTTTTTATGGTGCGGTGGGCTATGCGGCGCGTTCCGGCCTTGAGTTTCTGACCATCTATCTGGGGCCAACCCTGGTCATGGTCGGCTGGTGGTGGGGGCTGCGCAAACTGGTGCGGGTCGGGCGCAGTCAGCGGGTGACCTCGATTGCTGACCTTCTGTCGGCGCGCTATGGTAAATCCAATGCGCTGGCCATTGGGGTGACACTGTTGGCGGTGATTGGCATCACGCCCTATATTTCGCTGCAACTGCAGTCCATTACCCTGTCTTTTGCGATCTTTTCCGAAGCTGACCCGCTGCGTAGCTATCACGAGACCAGCACGGTGTTCTGGGTGACGGCGGGGCTGGCGATCTTTGCCATTCTGTTTGGCACCCGCAATCTTAACGCCAATGAGCGCCATCACGGGGTGGTCACCGCCATCGCCCTGGAAGCCGTGGTGAAACTGCTGGCACTGCTGGCAGTTGGAATCTTTGTTGTCTGGGGGATTTCCGATGGTGTGAGCGAAACGATGTCGCGGATTGATGCCTCGCGGATTGGCGACTGGCGGGTCGATGGCGGCCGTTGGGCCACCATTACCTTTATGTCGGCGGCGGCCTTTGTCTGTCTGCCGCGGATGTTCCAGGTCATGGTGGTCGAGAACGAAGACGAGCGCCATCTGCGGGTCGCGGCCTGGGCCTTTCCGCTCTATCTGCTGCTGATGTCGATGTTTGTGGTGCCGATCGCTGCCATCGGGCTGGAGCTGCTGCCGGCCGGTTCTAACCCGGATATGTTTGTTCTGACCGTCCCGCTGTCGCAGGGACAGCAGGGGTTGGCGATGCTGTCGTTTCTGGGCGGGTTTTCCTCGGCGACCTCGATGGTCATCGTCGCCGCGATGGCGCTCTCGACCATGGTGTCGAACCATATGGTGATGCCCATCTGGCTGCGCATGCAGGGGGCGGGGGCCTCGGTCTCGGGGGATGTGCGCGATGTGGTGCTTTTTGCGCGCCGAATCTCTATCGCCGTCATCATGGCGTTGGGGTATTTTTACTACACCCTGTCGGGCGGCGGCGCGGCTTTGGCCTCGGTTGGTCTGATTTCCTTTGCTGGAATTTCCCAAATGCTGCCGGCACTTGTTGGTGGATTGTTCTGGCGTGGCGCCACGCGGAGCGGCGCGCTGACCGGGCTGTCTGTCGGCTTTGCGATCTGGGTCTACACCATGCTCTTGCCTGCGCTTGGCGGCGGCATGCTGCCGGATCATATCCTGGCTGACGGGCTCTTTGGCCTGTCTTGGCTGCGCCCACAGGCCCTGTTTGGCATCGAGGGGCTGGATTCCACTGTGCATGCGGTGCTCTGGTCCATGAGCCTGAATGCGACGACCTTTTGTCTGGTTTCGCTAGTGACCTTCCCCAGTCCGATTGAGCGGCTGCAGGGGGCCCAGTTTGTCAATGTGTTTGAGCATTCCTCGGGGCCGCGGGGCTGGACCGGCTCGGTGGCGCAGAGCGAAGATCTGATGGTGATGTCTCAGCGTATTCTGGGGGCTGCCGAAGCCCAGGCCTTTTTTCAGCGCGAGCTGGCCCGCCAGGGCGTGCGCGGCACCCTGCCGGAACCGACTCCGGCCTTTCTTGAGCGGCTGGAACGCGAACTCAGCGCCTCGATTGGCGCGGCGGCAGCGCATGCGATGATTGGCCAGATCGTTGGCGGCTCGTCGGTTTCGGTGCAGGATCTTCTGGCGGTGGCCGATGAGACCGCGCAGATGCTCGAATATTCCAACCAGCTGGAGGAGCAGTCGGCGGAGCTGTCGCGCACGGCGCGGCAATTGCGCGTGACCAACGAGAAGCTCACGCAGATCTCTCAGCAAAAGGATGCCTTTCTCAGCCAGGTGAGCCATGAGCTGCGCACCCCGATGACCTCTATCCGGGCGTTTTCCGAAATTCTGCGGGACGAAGGCGAGATAGCTGTGACGGAGAAAACCCGCTATGCCTCGATCATTCACGATGAAGCCTTGCGGCTGACCCGCCTGTTGAACGACCTGCTGGATCTGAGCGTGCTGGAAAGCGGCCAGGTGAGTTTGAACATGTCCTCCGGCACCCTGGCAGAGGTGATGGACCACGCGGTCTCGACTGCGCTTGCGGGATCTGAGGCGGCGATCAAAGTCCACCGTGATCCAAAATCCGAAACGCTGCGGATCTCGTCCGATCTGGACCGTTTGGCGCAGGTGTTTATCAATTTGATAGCCAATGCGCAAAAATACTGTGACGCAAAATCACCGGAATTGACGATCCGGGTGACGCAGGGGCTGGGGGAAATCTGGATAGATTTCACCGATAACGGCAGCGGAGTGCCCGCGGACCACCAACAGTTAATTTTTGAGAAATTCTCGCGTGTTAGCCCGGAACGGGCCGGAGGAATCGGCCTAGGTCTGGCGATCTGTCGTGAAATCATGCAGCGGCTGGAGGGGGACATCGCCTACCTGCCTGGGCAGAAAGGCGGCAGTTTCAGAATTTCCTTGCCGGTGGAGCGGAAAAACCTGTCTGAAACGCAGTTTTAAAGGTCTTGGTAACGAAGGGTCGTTAAGACAATTAAAAAGGGAGCGCAAAACGTGCAGGTTGCTTACTGATGTCTGAAGCAAATACAGAGAAAGCCGGAGGCGGCGGGTCGGGTGGACTCGCACGCAAACTTGCGGCGTCAAAGGATGGGGCTCCGGGCCTCAATGGATCCTTTACGTTAAAAGCTCTGCGTCGGTCTCTGGCGCGCGCGGCCTCGGAGCAATGCGATTTGCCGCTGGCAGTTCTGGCAGCCCGGCAGTTTAACCGATCCCCCGAGGATCTGGTCGGCGCCCTTTCGGATAAGCATCTTTTGGTGGTGCTGGATGGACCGGATGGCCGCATTGGTGCGGTCACGATGGATGCGGCGCTGGTGACAGCTTTGATCCAAAAGCAGACAATTGGTCAAATCATGGGCAAAGCCCCGTCAGAGCGGCACTACACGCCGACGGATGCGGCAATGACGGCCGAATTTCTGGAAAAAGCCTTTGGCAAGGTTGTCGCGCTGCTGGACGGTCACAAGGATCAGATGATCTTTTCGGGCTATCGCTATGGTGCCCAGATTGAGGATGTGCGCTCACTGGTCCTGGGTTTGGAAGCCGAAGATTACCGGCTGATTACGCTCAATGTTGACCTGGCCATTGGTGCCATGCAGGGGGTTTTGAACCTCATTCTGCCGGAACCCACGGCCGAAGAGCTGGGGCTGAGTGGCTCGCCACCAGGTCCGTCTCTGGCCAGTGGTATGGGCGCCATGCGGGCTGAACTCTCTGCGGTTCTGTGCAAGGTGCGCGTGCCGCTGAATGAGTTCTCGGCGTTTAAAGTTGGCGGACTTATGCCGTTGGACCAGGCGTTTCTCTATGAGACGGACCTGATCAGCATTGGCGGGCAGTCGATTGCCAAGGGACGCTTGGGTCAATTGAACGGCTCCCGCGCGGTGCGATTGAACGAGAGAAAGCACGATCAGCGGCCTGAGCTCATGGATATGAACGATGGCTTTTCAGATGGGGTTGGCGGCGACGCAGCACCTGCATTGTCAATGATGGATGAGCCTGCGCCGCTCTCGCTTGGTATTGCCGCTGAGGATCTTCAGGATCCGCTGGATGATGGTATGGGATTTGGCGGGCCCGGCGCTCTTGATATGGGCGGTCTGGGCGGTGATCTTGATCCGGCCGGTCTTGGCGGGGACTTTGATCCGGCAGGATTAGGGGGCGACCTTGGTGACTTTGGCGGTGGCCTGGGTGCAGATCTGGGGGCTGACCTTGGACTTGACGCCGCGCCGATGGGAGATTTCCCCGGTTTGGGGGATGGCATGGATCAGTTTAATCCTGATGATGCTGCCGCTGAGATCTCAAAACTCGCGGGCCTTGAGGGCGATTCTGCACAGGGGTTGTGATGCGACGCCAGACTAGATCCCAATTGGGTCTCAAATTGACCGCCGGCCGTTAGAATAGCCTGAGGCGGACCAGGCGCTGTTGTCTTATGATTGTACAATGCATGTCTCTGAATGATTGCAGCCGGAATGATCACAGCCTGTATGGTCGCAGTCTGGTTTTGACTGAACGGTGACTGCGGACCTTCAGAAGGTGACGAAAAATCCCAGCCCTTTTGGGACTGGGATATTTTTTGTTTCAACAATCAAAAAAGCAGGTGCGTCTCTGGTGGAGCGGTTCTTGCTTACCGACGCTCAGGTGCCTGCAAGGGCCTCTAGCGTTGGGCGCAAGCCATCAAGCGGATACCCCGCAGCACTGGTTTTGCCCAAGATTTCGTCGGGACTCATCTCGGTGGCAACCCCCAGAGACCAGATGACCGAGCAGCGGGTACCCGAGGCGCAATAGGCCAGAACCGGTCCGGAACTGTTCTCGTAGAATGCGCGTTGCTTGGCAACATTGTCAGGGGTCATGGTCTGATGGGTGAGCGGCAGCTCGTGAAAACTCAGCCCGGCGGCTTCGGCCGCGGCCCGGATAGCAGCCGCCTGATGGCTGGGGGGAACCTCAGCATCAGGACGATTGCAAATCACTGTCTTAAAGCCAGCGGCAACAATAGCGGGCATGTCTTCAGCCGAGATTTGCGGCGAGACGGCGTAGCGGGGTGTAATCACTCGTGCATCCATGGTGCGCTCTTAAACCCTTGCTGCCAGCCAGTCTAGTTGCCGTCCTGCTTTTGGCGCCACAAGCATGCCAAAAAGCATCGCGGCCAGAAAAATGAAACCGGCCACACCGTTGTAGCTGAGAGAGGCGACTGCAGGTCCTGGGCACAGCCCGGCCAGCCCCCATCCCATGCCAAACAGAACAGAGCCGGTGATAAGGCGGTGATCCATCTCAGGGCGTGGCGCTGTTGGAAATTCGCCGCCGACCAGTGGCTGGCGTCCTGTTGTCAGGCGCCAGGCCACAAACATGGGGACAATGGCGCCGCCCATAACAAAGGCAAGGGTCGGATCCCAGGCACCAAAGACATCAAGCCAGCCTTGCACCTTGGTGGTGTCGGTCATGCCTGAAACAAAAAGCCCGGCACCAAACAATCCGCCCGAAAGCAGAGAAAGAAACAAACGCTGCATCAGATCACTCCCAGAATATGGCGGAACAGAACGATGGTGAGGCCGCCCGCGAGGATATAGAATACGGTGGCCACGATACCGCGCAGAGACAGGCGCGAGATGCCGCAGACGCCATGCCCAGAGGTGCAGCCATTGGCTATTCTGGTGCCGACGCCGACCAACAGACCGGCGGCGATAAGAACGGCGATATTGGAGGTCACATGGGTGTCCACGCCGTCCGTGTAAAACGGCAACAGCAGCATCGGCACACCAATGACGCCCACGAGAAAAATCACACGTTCAGCAGCAGTGCTCCAGCCCGAGCCATCCACCAGCCCGCCAATGATACCGCTGGCCCCCATGATGCGGCCATTCCCAAGCAGGAAAACCGCGCCTCCAAGCCCGATGAGGCCGCCCCCGATGAGGCCCCAGATCCAATCCATTTCCATTGTCGCGCGTCCTTGTCTTTTTGTTGAGTGTCGCGTGGGGCCTTGGCTCCAGAGCGATTGGGTGTGCCTGCAAAATATGCTTGCTAAATGTGCCCGTTGAGTATGCCTGTGCCGGGCAATCCGGGGGGCTAGATTTTGTTCACCGGGATTTTGAGGAAGACATCGCCCTTTTCATCAGGCTCCGGCATATTGCCTGCGCGCATATTGACCTGCAAAGAGGGCAGGATCAGACGGGGCATCCCCAAGGTGGCATCCCGCGCGTCCCGCATGCTGGTAAACTCTTCCAGCGGACGGCCTTCACCGATATGCACGTTGAGCGCCTTTTGCTCTCCTACCGTGGTTTCCCAGGCATAGTCATCGCGTCCGGGCGCCTTGTAGTCATGGCCCACAAAAATGCGGGTTTCCTCTGGCAGGGCGAGGATCTTCTGGATCGACCAGTAGAGATCTTCGGATGAGCCGCCGGGAAAGTCGCAGCGCGCGGTGCCAAAATCGGGCATAAACAGCGTGTCGCCGACAAAGGCCGCATCGCCAATGACATAGGTGAGACAGGCAGGGGTATGGCCCGGTGTATGCAGCACCTCACCGCGCAGCTGGCCGATCATAAAGCTGTCTCCCTCTTTGAACAGGGCGTCAAACTGGCTGCCGTCACGCTGAAAGGCGGTGCCTTCGTTGAAGACCTTGCCAAAGGTGTCCTGGACCAGGGTGATATTGGCCCCGATGCCGACCTTGCCGCCCAGATGTTCCTGCAGATAGGGCGCCGCAGAGAGGTGATCTGCATGCACATGGCTTTCCAGGATCCAGGCGCAGTTTAATCCTTCGGCTTTGACCCATGCGATGATTGCATCTGCGGATGCCGTGTCAGTCCGTCCCGAGGCATGGTCAAAATCCAGCACGGAATCGATGACCGCGCAGGCGGACCCATTGGGATCGCACACTACATAGGACACCGTATTGGTGGCCGGGTCGAAAAAGGCTTTGACGGTGGGGTTCATTTCTTGGGCGCTCCTTTTCGTTTCGATAGATATATACGAATTTTAGAATGTGTTTCAAGCAGTATGGCTGATATCCAGACTAAAAACTGGCCTAAATTCTGGCTGAGCTGTTTGGGTCTGCTGGTTTTGACCTCGCTCAAGGTGATCGGCGCGGCAGAATGTTACAGTTGTCGGGTCGGTTCAGGGGTGCGTTTTAACGGTTTTTTTCCACAACCCCGGGCTCCCACAAAGGTTATAAGCGAGATGTGTCTGTAAATAAGGTGTTTTCGACGTGTGCCACTGGGTTTGCCACTGGGAATTACCGAATTCATGGGAGGAACATTCAGATGACCATTACCGAACGAATGACCAATGCCGAAATCCTGCACCGTGCAGAACAATTGGCGACCAAGATACGCCAGCATAAAGGGGAGTCGCGGCTTTCTTTTCGCCCTGAATTTTCCCGACTGCTTAGTCGTCTGAGAGTCGAGGGTATTCCTGTGTCGCGCAGCTTTCGGCAGCTGGATGAAGAGCTTTGTGAACAAGAGGTTGAAAGCCAGTTCGACAACATGCCAGTTTGACCGCTGGCTATGTTCACAGAGCGCCAATTGACAGAGGCCTAGTTTGATCTCTGGGCAGCTTACCAGCAGGCCCAGATAAGCACAGCTTGGCTTGGAGCCCGATTGTCAAACGCAGTCCTGCTCCCGTCTGGACGGTTTCGTGACGCATAGGCCTAACCGAGAAAGCCGAATTAGCCGAGGAAAATGCCGATCATCACCAGCATCAAGCCAATGACAGAGAGAAACAAGGCACCCAGATTAAAGGGCAATACAGACTGTACGACAGCGCGCAGCGCTTCGTCATCCACCGTTTTGCGTCGTGCTTTGATAACGTACAGGATGCACCATAACAGTCCAATCAGGCCTGCAACCGACAGGGCGGCTCCGGCCCAGACAATAATATCAAACATAGCAGGGCTCCTGTGAGAATTACGCTGCTCTGCGCCTAGCGGATTGCGGCTGCAGGCACAAGTCGCGCTGGCAGGGCGGGCATGCTGGCAGGGCGGGGCTTGTAGGTGAGATATCGCGCGAAGCTGTTTTCAAGTCTTGCGATGCTTGCGCACTGTCGCTATCCCCTTGCCGCAACCACTATCACATGACAGCAGTAAAATGCTTGTGCAGACGGAGCCGGATATGGATCTGACCGAAGACGAAAAAAGCGAAAACTACCGTGTAACCGCCGGAGAGCTCCGCCAGTTCATTGAGCGTTTCGAACGCCTGGATGCGGAAAAGAAAGACATAGCCGAGCAGCAAAAAGAGGTCATGGCCGAAGCAAAATCGCGCGGCTATGACACCAAGGTGATCCGTAAAGTGATTGCCCTGCGTAAGCGCGACAAAGATGATATCGCCGAAGAAGAGGCCGTGCTGGAAATGTACAAAGAAGCGCTTGGGATGTCTTGAGCGCTCTTTAAGTATATGATGTATAACGGTAAAAATACTGGTGTTGTGCGGCGCTCCAAAAGTGTTGTGCAGTGCCCGTTTTTTTAGGGAAAACATGATGTCCGAGAGGGCAGCATGGAGACGTAATGCGGTATTTAGTCAAAATCTC
>JAWUWF010000039.1:0-8901 GCA_034111985.1 Pseudophaeobacter sp. | reverse complement strand
AATACCATTCTTGACTTCAAATCCGGCAAGGATGTTATCGACCTCTCCGAGATGAACCCCGAATATATCGGCGAGCTGGAGGTTACCACCACAGCGACAGGCACAACCCTGAGCTATTATGATTGGTTCGAAATCGAGCTGACAGGGTTTACCGGTAGTTTGAGCGCTGGCGACGTTTTGTTCAGCTAGTTAACTCTAATAGGGCCAGAAATGGCCCCGGATTGCAAAACGCCTCCGTGCTATTTGACCTGTGCCATTTGGTCTGTACCATTGGGCCGGAGGCGTTTTGGGCTGTCAGAGCATGCTGTCCTGAGCTGGCGTCAGGATTTTACGCCAGCCTCAGCTTCGATCTGTTTGCGGCTCTTGCGCTGACGCTCTGTTGCAGATTTCAGCTGACCACAGGCGGCCATGATGTCTTCGCCGCGCGGTTTACGGATCGGTGAGGCATAGCCGGCCTCATGGATGATATCCGAGAACGCATGGATCCGGTTTCCGGAGGAGCGCTTATAGGGCGCGCCGGGCCATTCATTAAACGGGATCAGATTGATTTTGGCCGGAATGCCCTTGATCAGTTCGACCAGACGGTGGGCGTCTTCCTTGCTGTCGTTCACATGGTCCAGCATGACATATTCAAAGGTGATCCGCTCAGAGTTGGACAGATGCGGATAGGCGCGCAGGGCCTCTAGCAGGGCTTCAATGTTCCAGCGTTTGTTGATCGGCACCAGCTTGTCGCGCACCTCATCGGTGGTGGCGTGGAAAGACACCGCCAAGAGGCAGCCGATTTCCTGAGCGGTGCGGGCAATCTCTGGAACCACGCCTGAGGTCGAAAGCGTGATGCGACGACGGCTGAGCTGGATGCCTTCTGGATCCATGGCGATTTTCATCGCGTCGCGCACATTGTCAAAGTTATACAGCGGCTCGCCCATCCCCATCAGGACGATATTGGACAGCAGGCGCGCCTCATCGGTGTTGCGCGTGCCAGGCACTGGCCATTCATCCAGATCATCACGGGCCAACATCACTTGGCCGATGATTTCAGCCGATGTCAGGTTGCGCACCAGCCGCTGCGTGCCGGTGTGGCAGAACGAACAGGTGAGGGTGCAGCCAACCTGGCTGGAGATGCACAGCGTGCCGCGGTTGTCTTCCGGGATATAGACCACCTCAACCTCGTGGCCGCCGGCGATCCGCACCAGATACTTACGGGTACCATCCTCAGAGATCTGACGTGTGACCACCTCGGGGATGGTGATCTCAAAGCTGTCTTCCAACTGGGCGCGCAGAGATTTAGAGAGATTTGTCATCTCGGCAAAGTCGCGTTTGCCCCATTGATAAATCCACTGCCAGATCTGGCCGACCCGCATCTTTGCCTGTTTTTCAGGTGTGCCGATATCAATCAGCGCCTGGCGCATCTGGTCACGGGTCATCCCCACGAGGTTGGTCTTGCCGCCCTCGGGCAGTTTGCGGGGCAGGGTCAGAACGTCTTGGGTGATCGGCGCGTTGGCGGTCATGGCAGCTCGACTCAAATGTTGGAGGCAGGATGGGGCTCTATATAGGAGAAAGCGCAAAGATCAAAAGATTACTTACCGGGAATTTCTGCCTATTGGCCTGAGAATGGCCTGTGCGGTGGCGCGCAGCCTCACAAACCCGCGCCGGCAAAAGCAAAACCCCGACCAATGGGCCGGGGATAAAAGACGGGTTTTCTAGGCGAAGTGGCGCTGCCTTTGTGATTAAAAGATCAGTTGCTGCAGCGCTTTTCGGCATCCTCAATGGCGGCGGTAAAGCCGAGCAGGGAGAAGGCATCCTTGGTCTGGGTGCCCCGCGCCGAACGGGCGGTCAGCACCGCGCCAGAGCCACGCTTCATCGCGGTGATGATCTTGCTGTCATCCGCGGCAGTGGCGGGCCAAGCCCATTCACCCTCGGTGAAAAGTTCGAATTCCGTCTCGCCAATCGTCATGTTCACGGTCGAGCCGGGCGCAAAGGGATAGCCGCCGGTAAAGGTCACCTGGCCCTTGCCACCATTGTCGGGGCGGTAGAAGACAAAAAGCTGAATTTCGCTGCGCCGCACGGCGACCACACGCCCATCCCGGGTGTTGACGCTTTCCTTGGGGGCTGACACGCCCCAGCACTCTTTTGGGCTCTCACCCTGAAAGACGCTCCAATCGACATTGGCGCCGACGCGATTGTCGGATGTTGTCTGCTGTGCTGTTGCAGATGTGGCCATAACAGCCAGACATAGGCCCGTGATTATACGAGCAAGTTTCGATGTCATTTGTCCCGACTCCAAGACTGTCACTACCTCAATTATCAGAGAGCGGGCGGCGTTTAGACCGCCGTCTGTGCAGATGCTCTCGCTTGCCATACACAAGCACACTAACGTAACAAGCGCTACGGGCGAAAGTGCGTTTGGCAGGAAATCGCCAAGAAAAGAGGCTGAAACAATGACAAATCCAGTTCCAATGGCAGAAATTTGGCGTGGCTCCCTGCTGGAAAGCCTGCATCATGGTCATGCGGTGATTTGCGATGACAGCGGCCAGATCGTGCGCAGTTGGGGCGATCCTGATGCGGTGATCTATCCGCGCAGCTCAGCCAAGATGATCCAGGCGCTGCCTCTTATCACCTCAGGGGCGGCCACTAAATACGGGCTCTCGACTGAACAACTGGCGCTATCTTGTGCCTCGCACAATGGGGCGCATATTCATACCGATCGGGTCAATGACTGGCTGGCACAGCTGGGTCTTGGCGACGATGATTTCCGCTGTGGCACCCAGGAGCCCGCGGACCGCCCTGCCCGCAATGAGATGATCAAGACAGATGCAAGCCCCTGCCAGGTGCATAACAATTGCTCTGGAAAACATGCGGGATTTCTGACCCTGAACCAGCATCTGGGTGCCGGGTCGGAGTATGTCGAGATGGACCACCCGGTGCAGCAAGCCTGTCTTGCGGCCTTTGAGGAGGTGACCGGCATGGAGAGCCCGACCTATGGCATCGACGGCTGCTCGGCGCCAAACTTTGCGACCTCAATGCACGGTCTGGCCCGGGCCATGGCCTGGTTTTCCTCAGCGGCGGATCGCTCGGACCGGGCCTCTGAGGCGGCGGCGCAGCTGGTGTCGGCTATGACATTGCACCCTGATCTGGTCGCTGGCGAAACCCGCGCCTGTACCAATCTGATGCGCGCCATGGGCGGCAAGGTGGCGGTGAAAACCGGAGCCGAGGCGGTGTTTATCGCGATCATTCCCGAGAAAAAGCTGGGTGTTGCGGTCAAGATCGTTGATGGGGCCACGCGCGCCAGCGAATGCGCCATTGCGGCAATTCTGGTGGGGCTGGGCGTTTTGGAGGCGGATCACCCGGAAACCCGCAAATACCTGAATGCGCCGCTGATCAACCGGCGTGGCATTGATTGTGGCGCACTGCGGCCCAGTGCTGAGTTGCGGTTCTAAACGTTTCTGTTTTCAAGAGGCAACAAGGTGTCCGTTCTCACGGGGAGGCGGGCGCCTTTGATATATGTAAGGGGGGGGGCTCCCGCCCGTCGTCTGGTTTTTAGAAAACCTCCTCCCGTTGGGCCCGGCGCCGGGCGGAGGCGGGGCGGGGCAGACTGCTGCTGTTTCGCGCGAGGGCAGGGCGCTGGCAGTTTGGCTGCGGCCAGGTCAGATTCAGGCCAGAGCCAGGCGGGTGTCAGAGCATGTCCCAGATCAGTTTGGCGGCCAGCGTAAGGGAGGTCAGCACCAAAAGCGGCTTGATCAGCTGCGCACCTTTGTTCTGGGCAAGATTTGCTCCGACCTGGGCGCCTGCGATTTGAGCGACCCCCATGCAAAGCCCGGTGATCCACCACGGCGTTGCAACCAGCGCAAAGGCGCAGAGAGCGCCTGCATTGGAGGCCAAGTTCAACAGCTTGGTATGGGCCGTGGCTTTCAACACGCCGTAGCCCGCAAGAGAGACAAAGGCGAGCATGTAAAAGCTGCCCGCACCGGGCCCCAAGAGCCCATCATAGGCGCCACAGAGCGGCACCATGGTCGCAGCAAAGACAGCGGGTTCCATGCGGCGGGTGCGATCCTGATCATCCAACCCCTTTTTGAAAGCAAAGAATAGCGCAATGCCAATCAGCAACACCGGCAGGATCAGACGGATCCAGCCGGTTGGCATAACCGTGATCAACAGCGCGCCGACAATGGAGGCAGCAAAGGCAATGAGCGCAGGTTTTGCCTGATCACGGAGGTTCACGTGGCCGCCCTTGGCATAGGCGCGCGCAGCTGTGGCAGCGCCAAACAGCCCCTGAATTTTGTTGGTGGCAAGCGCCGTGACCGGGTTGGCTCCTGCCAGTAGCAAAACGGGTACGGTGATTAGCCCGCCGCCACCTGCAACGGCATCGATGAAGCCCGCGACAAACCCGGCCGCCATCAATAGCAACAGGGTCTCGATGCCCACTTCCAGCATGCGTTCTATCCTTTGAAATCGCCTTTGGCGTAGCCCTGCAGGTACAGCAACGCGGTCAGGTCGCCGTGATTTATGCGGATCTGACACTGGGCTGCAACCGAGGGTTTGGCATGCAGCGCCACACCTGCTCCTGCCCGCAGCAGCATGCCCAGATCATTGGCGCCATCGCCTACCGCAAGCACCTCGTCTTCGGTGATCCCCAGCCGCGCCGTGATCTGTTCCAACGCGGTGACCTTTGCCTCACGGCCCAAAATCGGGTGGCCTGCTTCGCCGGTGAGCTTGCCATCGGCGATCATGAGCGTATTGGCGCGGTTCTCATCAAAGCCGAGCTCGGTCGCGATGCGGCTGGTGAAGGCGGTAAAGCCGCCAGAAACCAGCGCGGCATAGCCACCACTGGCCTTCATTGTTGCCAGCAGCTGGCGCGCGCCCGGCATCAGGGTGATACGGCTGTCGAGCACCTGGGCAATTACCGCTTCGGGCAGATCCTTGAGCAGGGCCACCCGTTCTGTCAGGGCACCGTCAAAATCCAGCTCGCCGTTCATGGCGCGGGCGGTGATGTCTTTTACCCGTGCACCGACCCCGGCTTCTTCGGCCAGCTCATCGATGCATTCCTGCTCAATCATGGTCGAGTCCATATCGGCCAAAAGCATCTTTTTGCGGCGCCTTGAGGCAGGCTGCAGCACCAGATCGACACCCATCGCCTGCAGATCTTCCCAGACCGTCCACTGGTTGGCTGGCAAGGCTTTGATCGAGAACTCTGCAGCCTCGTCGGGGGCCAGCCAGACGGCCTCTCCACCGCCCCAGGCATTGCGCAGGGAATCGACCAGAGCGGGGTCGAGACTGGGTTTGGCGGGGCTGCAAAGAAGCGTGGCGATATACATGGGGACGGTTCCATCTGGCGCGTGAGTTGCGCCCTCATAGCGTCCGCCGCCCTAAGGGACCAGCCCCGATAGATCCAGACCGGAGGCCGTGCGGCTAGAGGTCGCCACCCTCTGACATCATCACAGCAATCCAGCGGGTATGAGGGATTTCGGCCAGAATGATCATCACCATGGCGGTCAGCGGCACCGCGAGGATGGCGCCGGTCATGCCCCAAAGCGCACTCCAGACTGCCAGAGCTAGCAGCACGGTAAAGGGGCTGAGGTTGACGGAACGGCCCAGAAATTTCGGCTCGATGTAGTAGCCGACAAGCAGCTGCGGGATCATCAGCAGCACCAGGGCGAGGCCCGCATGGCTAAAAGAGGTGAACTGAATGAGGCTCATGGTGACGGGAAAGACCACGGCCACGACCGAGCCGATATAGGGAATGTAGTTCAGCAATCCGATGATGATGGCCCAAAAGGCCGGGTGGGCAATGCCAAGCAGTTTCAGAATGGCATAGGAAACCAGCGCCAGGATCACATTAACCAGTGTCTTGGCGGCGAGATAACTGCCGATCTTTTCGTTGATTTTCCGTGTGAGCTCCATCGTGTGTTCAGATTGCGCATGATCGCCGAGGGCGCGCCGTGTCTTGTCGGGCAGGCTGTCCAGTTCAGCAAGAATAAAGACGGCATAAAGCGCTGCGGTTACGATGACAGAGCCGCCATTGCTGATGGTTGCCAGCGCGGTGGGCATCAGGGTGGTGGCATCCATCATCTCGAGCAGTCGCTCCCCCAGGTTTGCCCAGTTCGGCTCTTGCTTGATCCCGACTGCGGTCAGGAATTTGCTCTGAAGGGCGTCAAAATTCTCGGCGTATTGCGGCAGGGCGGCAGACAGCGCGGTGGCGCTGGAGGTAATAAAGGCTGCCAGAATTAAAAAGCCCAGCGTGAACAGCACCAGAGCCAGCAGGCGTCGCCAGCGCCGCGGCAGGCGACCAATCAGCGGCACGGAAACAAGAGAGTCGGCAGCGGTGGTGAGGATGTAAACGGCAATCACTCCGACCAGAACGGGCAGCAGGATGGATTGCCCGGCCACCAGCAGCCAGCCCAACATCAGTATCAAGGCAAGGGAGTACGTTACCAGCGCTAGTCTGCTCGTCATGGATCGCCTCGAATCATCTCTGTTTGCCAGCGTGCAATACAGCGGCCCGCCGGGGGAAGACCATCAACGCTGGTGAGACTTTGGTAAGGAAGTTTCCGAAAGGCGTCAAAGCCTGTCGCAAAAATCTGCCAAAGCGGCGCTGGTTGTCCATTTATGCGCTTGCGCTGCCACGCTGCGCCCCCTAGCTCTGGCGGTGGGACACCCTTCCCCAACGAAGGGCACTTATCTGTAAGGATAGCATTTATGGCTACTCAGCAACCGGCAACGCGGCCGGCCAACCCGCGTTTTTCTTCTGGCCCCTGTGCCAAACCCCCTACATTTGAATTGTCCAAACTGGCCGACGCCCCATTGGGTCGCAGCCACCGCGCAGCTGTTGGCAAGGCCAAGCTGAAGGCAGCCATCGAAGGCACCCGCGAAGTTCTGGGCATCCCCGCTGACTATCGTATCGGTATTGTTCCCGCGTCCGACACCGGCGCGGTCGAGATGGCCCTGTGGTCGCTTTTGGGTGAGCGCAAGGTCGAGATGCTGGCCTGGGAAAGCTTTGGCGCTGGCTGGGTCAGCGATGTGGTCAAGCAGTTGAAAATCGACGCCGAGGTGAAAACCGCCGACTACGGCCAGATCGTTGATCTTGCCTCAGTGGACTGCAACAACGACGTTGTTTTCACCTGGAATGGTACCACCGCTGGCGTGCGGGTTCCCAATGCCGACTGGATCGCCGACGACCGCGACGGGCTGACCATCTGCGACGCCACCTCGGCGGCCTTTGCGATGGATCTGCCCTGGGACAAGCTGGATGTGACCACCTTTAGCTGGCAAAAAGTTCTGGGCGGCGAAGCGGCCCATGGTGTGATCGTTCTGTCGCCCCGTGCTGTTGCGCGCCTCGAAAGCTACACCCCGGCCTGGCCGCTGCCAAAGATCTTTCGCATGACCAAGGGCGGCAAGCTGATCGAGGGTATCTTTACCGGTGCCACCATCAACACGCCCTCCATGCTGGCGGTTGAGGACTACCTGTTTGCGCTGGACTGGGCCCGTTCGGTTGGCGGTCTTAAGGGCATGATCGCCCGTGCTGATGCCAATGCAAAAGCCGTGTTTGATTTCTGCGACGCCAACCCCTGGATCACCAACCTGGCCGAGGACGTGGCGACGCGATCCAACACCTCTGTCTGTCTGAAGTTCACCGATGCACGTATTCAGGACGGCGCCGCCTTTGCCAAGGCCGTGGCCAAACGTCTGGAAGCGGAAAACATCGCGCTGGACATCGGCGCCTACCGCGATGCGCCTGCCGGTCTGCGAATCTGGTGTGGTGGCACGGTAGAAACCACTGACATTCACGCCATGCTGCCCTGGCTTGCCTGGGCCTTTGAGGCCGAGATTGCCGCACAAGGCTAATCTCTACTGCCCGGCGGATACGCCGGGCAGTGCCCGACCCTCCCCTAAGCGATATTCCCATTCAGGCCGCATTCGGCCCCCGATATTCAAAGGACCTCCCAACATGGCTCCCAAAGTACTCATCTCCGACAAACTCTCAGAAGCCGCCGTTCAGATCTTTCGCGATCGCGGCATCGACGTGGATTTCCAGCCTGACCTAGGCAAGGACAAAGACAAACTGGCCGAAGTGATTGGTCAGTATGACGGTCTTGCCATTCGCTCGGCGACCAAGGTGACCGAAAAGATCCTCGCCAATGCCACCAACCTCAAGGTTATCGCCCGCGCCGGCATCGGCACCGACAATATCGACAAAGAAGCCGCGTCGAAAAAAGGCGTGATCGTGATGAACACGCCCTTTGGCAATATGATCACCACCGCCGAGCACGCCATTGCGATGATGTTTGCCGTAGCCCGTCAAATCCCCGAGGCCTCGATCTCGACCCATGCCGGCAAATGGGAAAAGTCCAAATTCATGGGCACCGAGCTGACCAATAAAACTCTGGGCGTCATTGGGGCCGGCAATATCGGTGGTATCGTTTGTGACCGTGCCCGTGGCCTCAAGATGAAAGTGATCGCCTATGATCCCTTCCTCAGCGAAGAACGCGCCGCCAAGATGGGCGTCGAGAAGGTTGAGCTGGAAGACCTGCTGGCCCGCGCCGATTTCATCACCCTGCATGTGCCGCTGACCGATCAGACCCGCAATATCCTGTCCAAAGAGAACCTCGCCAAAACCAAAAAGGGCGTGCGCATCATCAACTGTGCCCGTGGCGGTCTGGTGGACGAAGAGGCGCTGGCCGAAGCGCTGAAATCTGGTCATGTCGCCGGTGCCGCCTTTGACGTGTTCAGCGAAGAGCCCGCCAAGGAAAACCCCCTGTTCAACCTGCCCAACGTGGTCTGCACGCCGCACCTGGGCGCCGCCACCACCGAGGCACAGGAAAACGTTGCCCTGCAGGTGGCCGAGCAGATGTCGAACTACCTGCTGACCGGTGCCGTTGAAAACGCGCTGAACATGCCGAGCGTGAC
>JAWUWF010000038.1:0-13944 GCA_034111985.1 Pseudophaeobacter sp. | reverse complement strand
CGGTCAGGTTCTCCACCGAGATCTCCACCGCTTCCTCGCGCTGATTGCTGCGCGAAATCATCCCGCGTTCACCGTCGCTTTTCTGCAGCACATCCCGCGCCAGGCGCAGGCCGCGGATTGCGCCAAAGCCAATGTCAGCCTCCTGCCCGGCCGCCAGCCCAGAAAACCCGGCAAAAGTAACCAGTTTGCCATCCACGAAATACGGCACCCAGTCTGCGGCCAACAGGTCCTCGCCAAATGTGTTGGTGACCTCAGCAACACGATACGCTGTTTCATCGCGTGCGGGCACTGCAACTGCCACAACTTTGGCCTCGGTTGTCAACCTGTCCATATCCAGCCGCAGAATATCCGCACCGGATGCGATCGAAACCGGATGGCCAAAGTGATAGGTCACCCCCGGCCCGCTGGTATCAGCCCCCCAGCTCGCCCCGCCACGCGCATCCTCCATGACCACAGCCTCAACCATAGGCGCCTCAGAGGCGGCATAATCACTTTGTGACAGCAGCCGCTGCTTGGGTTCCGGACGAGGCTTCTCAACCCGGCGCAACAGCGGCGGCAGATAGGAGGGCGCGCCCTGCTCACCCGGCTCCAGCGTCGAGATCGTCAGATCCACCGCTTCCCAGTTTTCACCGGTATTCTGGCTCACGCCAAACCCCCGCTGCAGGGACACTTCGGCACTCTCTCCCGTCTTCAAATGACAGGCATAGCTTGGCTCCGAGTAGACCTCACCCTTGGTGAAATAGCGCAGCTCCAGCTGTCCGGCTCCGGCCCCTGGCACATCAACCTCGATCACCAGATAGAGCCGGTCACTGTCTTCGCGCCCAATCGCGGCGAGCGCTTGCTGGGCCGCCTGCAGCTCCTCTTGCAGCGCCTCTAGCTGCTGCTCGATGTCACGGGCGCGGATCTGTGCGGCCAGCGCCTGCTTGCCTGCGGCATCGGCCTCCTGCGAGATCATCCGGGCGATCTGGCGCAGCGCGTCTGCCCCCGCATCCGCAAGACCCTCATTGCTGCCCAGCTGTTCCAGAAATCCAATGGCAGTCTTGGCGGCCAGGGCCTCGGACTTGGCCTGGCCTGACACGTCATAGATCTTTTGAATACGGGCCTCAATCTCCCTGATCACCGCCTCGGCTGCACGCAGCTCTGGGTCATTTATGTCGCGCGGCGGAACGCCCTCCTCGCGAAACAGCAACGCGGTCTGATCTGCCCCGGTCAGGTCAATCTGCAGCGTCTCCAGATCAGCGGTTTTGGGGATATTGCTCAGGATCAGGCGATGATGCCCGGCAGGCAGGTCAAGATCGGCCCGCCGGGTGATCTCGGCCAGTTGCGGAAACACCGTGACCTCAGCCACCCGGCTGCTGACCGCAATGTCTCCGCCCCAGGCAAAAGAGGCGACCGAACTGGCCAGGAGGGAAAAAAGGGAGAGGGAAAATCGCATGTAAAATCTCTATCTGGTTTTGAGAGGCATGGGCGCAAGCACCGGGAGATGCGGCACCCCAAGCAGGTTGCGCTATTGCCGCCATAGTAGAGCCCATCCGCCCAGACAAAAGCGGTAGTTCCTCTGGCTGCGCGCCTTGGCGCAAACTTGCCGAGGGTCTTGCCAATGCCCGGCCCACAATCACTGGCCAAACGGACTGGCCAAAATCCACGGCACAACACCCCGGACCAAATGCCCAAACCCAAAAATCGCCTGTGCAAACGCAAAAACGGTGCCGTTCTGGCACCGTTTTGATCCTCACTGGCGATACCGCAGACCCTGCGTAGCCAATGGTCAACTCTCAATGATTTATCGGCTCGGCCTCAGTGTTGTACCGCGACCAGCCCAGCGCCCAGACGGGTCGGAGCCTTACGCACGGGGCGCACCCGCTTGAACCGCAGTTCCAGATCTTTGGACGGAAACCCCAAAAAGCCACAGGTGCAGATCTTGACGTGGCTTTGCGCGTCAAAGAGCTGCAAATGCCCCTTGGTCCGCTTCATGTAAAACCCTTTGTCCTGCAGCCCGCTGCGCAGCTCGGACCAGGTGGTGGCGCCCTGGAACTCTGGCGTCAGCAGGATGCGCAGTTGGATCGCCATCTCTGTATCCATGCGGTCCTGGTCACTGGCGCTGGACCAGGCCGTCTGCTGCATGGCCGCATCACCGGTTGTCTGTGTTTCGCGTTCAAAATCTTTCGAGTACATGGCTCACATCCCGTTTTCGTTTCCCACCCTTAGAATATTGGGTTTTGTGGCCAGATTTGGGCAGTCCTGCAAAAGAGTAAGGGCCACCTCTTGCGAAGCGGCCCTCCTATCCAAAAGTGCAAAAAGCTTTAGCCTTTCTTGAGCACTTCGCGGCCCAGAAGTTCGGCGATTTGCACCGCGTTCAGGGCAGCACCCTTGCGCAAATTATCGCTGACGCACCACAGGTTCAAACCGTTGTCGATGGTAGAATCCTGACGTATGCGGCTGATAAACGTGGCAAAATCGCCGACGCATTCAACCGGAGTCACGTAGCCGCCGTCTTCGCGCTTATCGATCACCATGATACCGGGTGCTTCGCGCAGGATGTCGCGGGCCTCGTCTTCGTCGAGAAAGTCTTCTGTTTCAATATTGATCGATTCAGAGTGACCAACAAAGACCGGGACTCGCACACAGGTGGCCGTAACCTTGATGGATTTGTCGATGATCTTCTTGGTTTCGGCGACCATTTTCCACTCTTCTTTGGTGGAGCCGTCGTCCATGAAGACGTCAATGTGGGGAATCACATTAAAGGCGATCTGCTTGGGGTACACTGTCGGCGGCACCTCTTTGGTCGGGTTGTAGATCGCTTTGGTCTGCTCCCACAGCTCATCGATCGCCTCTTTGCCCGAACCGGACACCGACTGATAGGTCGAGACCACAACGCGTTTGATCCTGGCGCGGTCGTGCAGCGGCTTCAGCGCCACAACCATCTGCGCGGTCGAGCAGTTGGGGTTGGCGATGATGTTTTTCTGCGCGTAGCCATGGATCGCTTCCGGGTTCACCTCGGGCACGATCAGCGGCACCTGCGGGTCATAGCGGTACAGCGACGAGTTATCGATCACCACACAGCCCGATTTTGCCGCCCTTGGCGCGTATTTCTTTGTCGCGTCAGAACCAATGGCAAACAGCGCCATGTCCCAGCCCGTAAAATCAAACGTGTCGAGGTCCTGGGTCTTCAACGTCTTGTCGCCAAATGACACCTCGGATCCCAGGGATTTGCGGCTGGCCAGAACGGCAACCTCATCCGCAGGGAACTGGCGCTCGGCCAGGATGTTCAACATTTCGTGGCCTACATTGCCAGTGGCACCAACGACGACGACGCGATAACCCATTTTGTTTCTCCAGTTTCATCCGACCCTATGGTCGGCTGAGGTCTCTTATAGGCAAATTCCCTGTGAATAAAGGGCTGCTCAGTCCATGCTGTCGCGGCTGAACAGATAAACCACACAGCCCAGAGCCAGAGCCAGGGCAAAAAAGCCAAATATCGCCAGATAAGGCGCCACAGCTTCCCCGCCTGCCAGGCTGCTATGCAGACGCCCTGAGGCAAATTGCATGATACCCACGCCGCCAATGCCAAAGAAGTTGAGCAGCGTCACACCGCGCCCCACCAGATGCGGCGGCACAAAGGCGCGCCCATGGGCAATGACCACCGGGAACGAGCCGCCCAGAAATCCAACCAGCGCCATCACGCCAATCGGCATCCAGACCGGCGCGCCACTGACCGCGATCAGCGCCAGCATCGCCAGCACGCCCAGCGCATTGCCGCCAAAGATCACCCATTTGCGACTGCCAAACACCCGGTCCAGCGGCCCGTACACAAAAGTACCCGCCACCATGGCTGTGCCCATCACCAGCGTCGCAAGGCCGATCTCGCCGGTATCCAGCCCATAGACATCGCTCAGATAGGGGCCAATCCACAGGCCCCGCAGCGCGCCCGACGGCGCGTAGCAGACAAACATCAGCGGAAAAATCGCCCAGAGCGCCGGCATTTTCAGCAAATCCAGAACCGAGCCTTTCTGGCCGCCTTCGGGCTTTTCCGGGTCCTTGACCGTGAGGAAAATCCCTGCAGCCACCAGCCAGGAGGCCATCGCCAGTGCCCAGAGCGTCGCCCGCCAGCCGAGATGCTCTACCGCAAAGGCCGTGGGGTAGGACGCCACCAGGTTACCAACCGACCCCATGCCCAGCATCATCGCGGCCAGCGTGGCAAAGCGCGCCACCGGGTATTGCCGGGCAAAGATATAGTATGAGGCCATCAGAACCGGTGAGCAGCCAATACCGATAAAGAACATCGCCATGCTGACATGAAACGGGGTTGTGGCCATGGCAAAGACCGCAGCCCCTCCGGCGCCCCCAAGAAACAGCAGCCAAGAGGCCGTGCGGCGCGGGCCAATGTGATCCAGCGCCCAGCCCACCGGCAGCTGCATGGCAGCAAAAGACAGAAACCACATGCCTGAGGCAAAGGCGAGATCATCAGGGGCCGCGCCAATATCCTGCCCCAGCACCGAGGCCAGAACCGCCAGAAAGGCCCGGAAAAACTGGCTCAGCACATAGGCCAGGCACAACATGATCAATCCAGCCTGCATCGGCGGCGCTCCCTTTTGGATAGGCTTTTTGTTCGCATGCCCAACTGTGCGTTGGGGCCTGCCTATTGGTGTCAGTGGTTTGGTGTCATAGCCCCACGACGCGAGCTTGCATGTTTGCCACCGGGGTACAATTGTTTTGGGGTCAGCAGACTGAAATCGAAAGGCCGTTCAAACATGCTGAAGAGTAATGATGAGGTTTTACTAAGGACCCACGCTGGCAGCGTATAACGGTGCTGTCAGCAAAATGGGTAAAATTCAAAACGAATACGGCCAAGCCAAGCCCCAAGGCGCGAGGCCTAAACCTTACACCTTAAACCCTGAGACCTGAGACGGGCAGTATGTCAAACTGTCTGGAAATGTCCTGCCTTGGGATCATAGCATTCCAGCCCGCCCTCACCGATGTCTGTCCACAGCCCGTGCAGACTGAGACTGCCGTCTTTGACGGCCTCTTCGATAAAGGGAAAGGTCATCAGATTCTCCAGCGAGGCCACAACGGCCTGACGCTCAAACTGGCGTGCCTGATGCTCTTCGTCTTCGATTTCGGCAACCAGCGGGAACTTGGGTTTGAGGATATCCATCCAACGCCCGACAAAGCTTTCTTTGGCCTCTAGAAGCGGCGCATGGCCTTTACACATGTCGATACAGCCCTGCACGCCGCCACATTGCGAATGGCCCAGAACGATAAGATGCGCGACCTTAAGCACGGTCACAGCATATTCTACTGTCGCACTGGTGCCGTGGTGGTCGCCATCAGGCGCAAAGGGTGGCACCAGGTTGGCGATATTGCGATGAATAAAGAACTCACCCTGGTCGGCTCCAAAGATCGAGGTCACATGCACCCGGCTGTCACAACACGAAATAACCATGGCGCGCGGCCGCTGGCCTTCTGTTGCCAGACGACGGTACCAACCCTGATTATCCTTATACGCCGTGGCCTTCCAGCCGTGATAACGCGTGACCAGATAACTGGGTAGAGGTTTGGCAAATTCCATACGAAGCATCCCCTGATGTGAGCCTTGGCGGTGCTGATAGACTGCATTGTTAGCAAATTCGAGCGATTTGAACAGTCGCGTGGAAACCTTTTGACAACAACTGGGGCGCAAATTGGCAACGTGCCGTGGGGGCACACTAAATTTAGGGTGAATGTGGTGGCTAATATACTCACCGTCATGCAGGCGGAAAACGTAAGGCTGGATCCAGACAAACTGGGCGAGCTCTACACACAACTAGGCGAAACAGCCGCAGAAGACGTGGTCTGTCGTGCAATTGAAGAGCTGGCCGTGCGCCTGACCCATTGCGAACGGCTTTGGCGTCAGAACAACATGGCCGATTTGCGCAAAAACGCGCGGTCGCTGATTGCAATCGCGGATCAAATCGGCATGAGCGCCATGGCAAATATTGCCCGCGATGTGACGCAGGCTGTCGACAACGAGGACGTGGCTGCCATCGCAGCAATCCTGTTTCGCTTGCTGCGGGTCGGAGAGCGTTCCCTGACGGCGGTTTGGGATCAGCAGGACCTCACAGTATGAGGCGTGCAGCATATGCGCGGCGCATCCAAGGTCCGTTCCAGCCCGGGTCCAGCGCCAGATACCTGTGAGAGGTCGAGGTCTCAGCCCCGTGCTGTGGCCCTTTTGTGTTTGATTGTTTTTATAGAATCTATTCTCACAAACGACAGGCAGGGCTTGCAGGCAGCTGAGGGGCGGATAATCTGATGGGTGATCGCGCCCAATCGGAGTTTCCTCATGGCCCCTCGCTTTGCCTCTGCCTCAGCCTCTGCCGTTCCGCTTTATCTGATTGAGCAGGACCAGCTGCAAAGCTGGCTCAGCCATCAGTCTGCGCCCGTGCAGGCCTGGGTTACAAATAATGGCTTTACCGCGGCCTGCGGTCAGGCCCTGCTGGTGCCTGGGGCGGATGGCTCTGCTCTGCTGGCGCTTGCCGGTTATGGCACAGCCCCCCAGCGCGCCCGTAAAAGGTTCGTTCTTGCCGCGGCGGCCGAGAAACTCCCCGCTGGCAACTACCAGCTCAACCTCGCGACAGAGAATGCCGCAGCGGGCGCTCCCGGTTTACTGAATCCCAGCCTACTGGCGGACGGCGTCTTGCAAAGCGAATGCCTTGGCTGGCTGCTAAGCCAGTATAAATTCACCCGCTACAAAGCCGCCTCAGGAGAGGTCGCTGGGCTGGTGGCTCCTACGGGTATTGATGCAGGCGCCGTAGAATCGCTAGCGGCTGCAGAATGCCTTACCCGCGACCTGATCAACACGCCCGCCGCGGACATGGGGCCTGCGCAACTAGAAGCCGCCGTTGAGGCCCTGGCCGCAGAGTTTGACGCCTCGATCGGCGTGATAACCGGCGATGAGCTGCTTGAGGCCAATCTGCCGCTGATCCACACCGTTGGCCGCGCCGCCGAGCAAGCGCCGCGCCTCATTGACATGCACTGGGGCAGCACCGGTCCCCGGCTGACGCTGGTGGGCAAGGGCGTTTGTTTTGACACCGGCGGGCTCAACCTCAAACCCGGCGCCAGCATGGGGTTGATGAAAAAGGACATGGGCGGCGCTGCCAATGTGCTGGGACTGGCCCGCATGATCATGCAGGCCGGACTGCCGGTCCAGCTGCGGGTGCTGATCCCGGCGGTCGAAAACTCAGTGGCGGGCAATGCCTTTCGCCCCGGCGATGTGCTGACCTCCCGCAAGGGGCTGACAGTCGAGATCAACAATACCGACGCCGAGGGCCGTCTGGTGCTGGCGGATGCGCTGACCCTTGCCGAAGAAGGCGCTCCGGATCTGGTGATTTCCATGGCCACCCTCACAGGTGCCGCCCGGGTGGCGGTCGGCCCCGATCTGGCGCCGTTTTATACCGATTATGACACAGATGCTGCAGCCCTTGCAGCCGGGGCCAGCACTCAGGCGGATCCGGTCTGGCGCATGCCGTTTCACGCGCCCTATGAAACAATGATCGAACCTGCGATTGCCGATCTCGACAATGCGCCCTCGGGCGGCTTTGCCGGGTCGATCACCGCAGCGCTCTTCCTGCGCCGCTTTGCCCCAGACAGCCGCTATATGCATTTTGACATCTACGGCTGGATGCCCATTGCCATGCCGGGCTGCCCCAAGGGCGGCACCGGCCAGGGTTGTCGCGCAATTTTTGCCGCCCTGCCCACACTGCTAAAGCTCTGAGGCCGCCATGAGTGATCCCAGCCCCACCGTTTCCAACCGCACCGATTCCCGTCGCACCGCCGCCAACACCCGTGTCATTGCCGCCCATTTGCCCAATCCCGGAAACGATCTGCGCGTGGTGACCGGCAGTGCCGCGCGTATTGCCCTGCCGGTGGTGGATCTGTTGCGCCGCCCCGATGGGCCGCGTGACCGGCAGCTTTTGTGCGGTGAGGCCGTCACTCACTATGAAACGCATCAAGGCTGGGCCTTTGTGCAGGCCGCCAAAGATAACTACACTGGCTATCTGCCCGCTGGGGCCCTCGCGCCAGCGCAACCCACAAGCCACTGGATCAGCGCCCCTGCAAGTCACGCCTATTCAGCCGCTGATTTCAAATCCCGCGAGACCCAGGCCCTCAGTTTTGGCAGCCAGGTGGTGGTCTCCGGCCACGACGGCAGGTTTGCAGCGACCGATCTGGGATTTATCCCACAGGTGCATCTCAGCCCAATCGGCAAGGTACTGACAGATCCGGTCACGGTCGCCGAGGGTTTTCTTGGCACGCCTTATCTTTGGGGGGGCAACAGCCGTTTTGGCATCGACTGCTCCGGGCTTGTCCAGGCGGCCTGTCTGGCCTGCGACATTCCCTGTCCGGGCGACAGCGACCAGCAGGAGGCAGAACTGGGCAGCCTCCTGCCTGCGGGCAGCGCCTATCAGCGCGGCGATCTGTTGTTCTGGAAAGGCCATGTCGCCCTGGTGCGCGACCCCGCCACCCTGCTGCATGCCAATGTGCATGCCATGGCTGTAGCTGTTGAACCCCTGGATGCAGCTGTGACGCGCATCAAGGATCAGGGGGACGGGTCGGTCACAGCCCACAGACGGCTTTAATCAGCGGCCTCCGGACTGATTGAGGAACGCCCCTCTGCGCAGATAACGCGCAGGAGGCAAACAGGGCGCGTGTGCACAGCGCAACAGCCAGTCCATTAGTTGACGGCTATTTGACGGCGCGAATAAGTTTTCGTTCAAGCACCCGCAGCACGGCCTTCAGATCAGTGCCGCGTTTCAACACCTGCCCATCCGCGCCCAGAACGGCATATTGCCCCTGACGATTGCGCAGTTTTGGCTGTTTCTCAATCCGGTACAGCGGGTGCTCAGCCGTGCGGCGGAAGATCGAAAAAACTGCGATCTCGCGCAGGTTGGAAAGCCCATAGTCGCGCCATTCTCCAGCGGCAACCATGCGGCCATATAGCGACATGATCACAGATATTTCGCGCCGGTCAAAGGCGACTTGTTGCGGGACAGGCGCGTTTGGTTTGGGCTGAATTTGTTCAATGCTCATGCCTAACGTTCGCCGCAACCACAGTATTAATCAAGATACTTTGCGCCAAATCGCTCTTCAGCGATGCGCCTCCGGCACCCAGTCCGCAGTGCTTTGGTTCCAAAAGCGGTTTGGGTTTGCCTCATCCTGACCGCGTCTGTGACAGCTGCGCGCCGCCGCGACCAACTGGATCACCGGTTCCTCATAGGGATGTGCGTGATAGATGGCGCACAGCAGCGGCTCAAGAGCCTGTCCGACCTTGGGCACAAAGACCTGCAGCTCGACGCAGGGCACCTCCACCGCCTGATCCGTTGCCACATTGCGCGCCTCCGGGCTGACGCGAAACTGCTGCACTCCGGCACGCGTCGTAAAGGCGACCTGGTCGTAGTCACCCCAGTGCAACCTCTCTACCTTTAGAATCGCTTGCAGGACGCGGTCTGCGGCTTCTTGTGGCACCTGGACCAGCACCCGCGTGCCTTGCTCGACAGTAAAGCGATCCGAGGTAATGTCAGGCTGCATTTCAGGCAGCAATAATTCAGGCATCAATCAGTGTCTCACTCTGCAATCCGAGAATCTCGTTTAAGGCGCGGGACCCCAGCCCGGTAAGCTGCAACCCGCGTTTGTGGCTGTTGCGCATAACCCAACCCCGGTCAAAGGCATGCGTCAGCAGCTGCCGGCCCAAAGCGCCCGAGACATGCAGTTTGCGCTCGGTCCAGTCCATGCAGGGGCGCGCAAAGGGTTGGCGACTGTCGGCAGCTGAAGGTTTCTCTGGCAGACTGACACCCAGTTTCTGCCAGGCCTCATCCGGGCAGGCGCGAAAGCCGCCGTTTTCCTCGACCAGCTGACCGCGCTCCAGAAACCGCGTGGTCATTGCCACCGCCAGAGGGCCGGCAAGGTGATCGTAGCAGCTGCGCAGCTGGGCAATATCTCCGGCTTTGCGCCGCTGGGCCCGGTGCAGGTGATCACTGGGCGCGATACTGGCCAGCTGTTCAAGCACCCCTGCCACCTCGGCACTGGCAAGGCGGTGAAACACGCAGCGCCCCCGTTTCTCTGCGAGGACCAGCCCGGCCTGCTGCAGCATGCGCAAATGCGCCGTGGCGGTCTGAGCGGTGATGCCCGCCGCCGAGGCCAGCTCCTTGTTGGTAAAGGAGCGGCCCTCCATCAGCTCACAAAGCATCCGGGTGCGGCTGGCATCGCTAAGGGCCTGGCCAATGATATCAAAGCGCGGTGTTGTCATGGCCTGACGCTATCGCAAGACCAGGGCCTTGCCCAAGGAAATCCCTTCGCTGTGGAGCGAAGTGTTTGCACGCAAACCCGCCCCGGTGCAGGCAAAAGTTCTCAGGCACCAATTCTCTGGCAACAATTCTCAGGCAAAGTTCTCGGGCAAAACACTTCAGGCAAAACTCCCCTGACAGAACCAGCCCGGAGAGATCGCGCCGCCATGGGCAAAGAACAGCCAGAGCCGCTCTCCTGAACCGGTCAGAACCACCCAATAGTCGCGCACCCCACTGCGCCAGTTGGGATCCTCCAGCCACCACTCCGGCGCGATCCGCTCGGGGCCGGTTGCCTCAGCCAGTTGCCAATCGCGACCGCGCCAGCGAAACTGCGCCGGCAGGCGGGGATGCAGCGGCGCGTGCACCAGTTCGGGCGACCACAACAAAACGGGCCGGGCATGCGGCGCGGCGGGCCAGTCTGTGGCCGGTTCTGACCAGGCAGCCGACAGCACCTTGGCGGTCTTTTCCGGAATATGCGTCTCGACCGGGTGCAGGCGGGTGATCTGATCCATTCCGATGCGGGCCCCCAGTCGGCCAATGAGATCCTCCAGCCCGCATGTCTCGCCGCTCTTGCGCGCCTCGGCGGCGGCACCGGCCTGCAGCGGCCCCGCCTGGGTGCGGGCGTGGATCGGCTCCACCTGCAACGCCTCAAGCCGCAGCATCTCAATGCCGTAGCCTGCATCAATCTCGTCGAGCTTCATCTCGAGCAAGGGCAAAATGCGCGCCGGATCCCGGTTGGGTCGCGCCAGTGTGAGCTGGACCATCTGCACCCCCTGATCGACGCGATGCGCCTCCAATCGCAGGCTGCGCAGCCCCTTGCCGCGCTCTTCAAGCCGGGCGCAAAGCCGGGGCAGCATTCGGGCCAATCCCGCCAGGACATCCTCTTTCAGGCCGATCGGCTCTGGCAGGCTGAGCCGGGCGGCAAAGTGATCTTCTGCACGCTGTGGCGACACCGGCTCTGGGGCGCTGCCCATGGCCTGATCCAGCCGCAACACCAACCCCCGGCCAAACCGGCGGGCCAGACTGGCACGGGGCTGTCCCAACAGATCTCCGATCCGTCGCAGCCCCAACCGGTTAAGTTGCGCCACCATGGTTGCATCCAGCCGCAGAGCCGCCACCGGCAAGGGGGACAACACGCCATAGCTCTGCCCCGGCGGCGCGATCCGGGCGATTTCAGGCGACACCGCCGGAGTTTGCGGCGCCAGCCCGCCTCTGGTCCAGTGACGCCGCTTGCCTTTGTGCAACAGCACTTGGTTTCTGGGATGTCCCTGAGCCTGCGCCTCTGCCGCCTGCAGCGATCTGGGCGGGGATGCAGCGCGTGCACGGGTGGCACGGGCCTCCTGATCAATAGCCGCCCCCGAGCGGCTGGGCAGGGGCATCGCGCCGGCAAACCGCGCCAAAGCCCAGGCAGCGCCCAGACTGTCCCCCAGCCCCATTTGCAGGCTCAGCCCCATCGTACTGCAATCCTCCTCTATACGCTGTAACAGAGCCTCTTCGCCGCCAAAAAGATGCGCGCAACCGGTGAGATCCAGGGCCAGCCCTTCTGGAGGCTCTTCGGCCACCCAGGGTGAAAACTGCCCGGCCCAGCGCCTAAGCGCTGCCAGAAATGCGGCTTCGACAGGCGGGTTACGACTGCGTACAATCAGCTCGGCACAGACCGCATGGGCATCGCGCAACCCCTGGCCGCGCTGCAGCCCTTCTGCTTCGGCCTCGATATTTAACGCAGAAATAACCTGAGTGTTGGAGACTTCTTCCACAATGGCCAGCGGGCCGCTCAGGCTGCCGCGCGCCAGACGCAACACCCGTTCGGCGCCAAGTCGCGGAAACCAAAGGGACAGGATACGGCGATGGGATGGATTAAGGTGATCGGACATAGCAGGCTGATGGGACATGAGACAATGCATTTGAAAAGACAGGACAGGGCAGACGGGATGCTGTTGCGGGCGCGACAAGCTTCACGCAACATGTTCTTTATTTGTTTCCATAAATCGATTCGGTCAAGTGACAGCTCCTGTCCTCCCTGCCCCTTCATGGAGATCACAATATGATTGCCGCCACCCTGCTCTCCCGGCGTTTGACTGGGGCTTTTTGTGCAATATGTCTGGGCCTCTTTGTGCTGACCTCGCAACTGGATGCCGGGAGTGCGATCATCACCGACCGCCATGTCCAAAATCGCATCACACTCATGACCGGACAAAAGGCCGCTCTCATCACATTAAGCGATATGGTGGCGGGGCGGACGCCCTATAACGGCGCCTCAGCCAGAGCCGCACGCCGCGCCCTGATCTCAGCCACCGGATCGATTCCCAAGCGGTTCAGAAAGCAGCGCATGGAGCCCAATTCACATGCGAGGCCCGAGATCTGGCTGCAGTGGTCGGATTTCAAGCAACGCGCCGATACCGCCCGCCTGATGGCCAAGGAGATCAACAGCAAGTCCCTGACCGGGCTGCGCCGCACCATTCCCCCGATGATACAGGCCTGCCACAGCTGCCACGAGACATATCGCGGCACCCCAAACAGAGCGATTACGCACTAGCATTCTCATACGATGCGAGCTCCGCACCAAGTCCGCACCAAGAACTGCACAGCATTTTTGGAGGAGAAAACCAGTGTTTTCGCCTTCAAAATGAGGGTTAAAGCACTCTTTGACGCGGCGACCCAAACGCCGACAAATCCAAGGTATGCGCCTTGGGTGACGGCAGCCGACCAATGCTGATCTCAGCTTGGGGGGGCTGCGTAGCGGGCCAGGAAGGTCTCGACAGCACCGTCGATGACACGTCTGCGGTCTTCCTCCGAAACATCAGGATCGATATTGAACAGCACGCGCGGCACCAGGTCCGCGCGGCACAGTTCGGCAAATTGATCGGCGGCGAGGTCAAAATCATCGATTACCAGCTCGCCCTTGGCGGCGGCACTGTGCAGATAGTCCCGGATCTTGCTGCGGATCAGCATCGGACCACTCTCGTAGAACTGACGCCCAAGATCCGGAAACCGGTCGGCCTCAGCCACGCAGATGCGAAACATGCGCATGCCAAAATCAGACAGGCTGACGGAAAGAATGTGCCCGGCGGCAGCGCGCAGGACTTCGCGGGGGGTGCAGCAGGCCGCGGCCAGGTCCATCGGTGCATCCGCCTGACGGGCACACTCGCTGCGGGCAACCTCCATGAACAAGAGCCGTTTGTCCGGGAAGTAGTTGTAGAGAGTCGCCTTGGAGACCCCGGCCACCCGGGCGATTTCATCAACACTGGCGCCTTCAAAACCATCCGCCAAAAAAACCTCACGCGCGCCCTTCAGGACCTGATCGAATTTCCGTCCCGTTCGCAGAATGCTGGCGTGTTCGTTCATGGCTGACCTCGTGGCGCTGGCGGGAAGGAGCCCCTACCCTAGCGCAGAGTACCGGGGATCAACAACACTCTCCTCACCGCGGCTTACCCCAACTGGACTACCCAGGCGCAATACCCGGCCAGGGGGGGGCTCCCGCCCACCCCTCAACCTTCTTGCGAAGGCCGGGGGTCGTTGGGCATAGCGCCGCGCGGACGCGCGGCGCGGGTGGCGCATTTTTGGAGAGGTGAAAGGCGATAGCTTCCATGCCGCAGCGGGCACGTTTGATAGGGAAACGTGAGACGGT
>JAWUWF010000037.1:0-14562 GCA_034111985.1 Pseudophaeobacter sp. | reverse complement strand
ACGCCCTTTTCATCCAGCAGGTCCTGCGGATGCAACGAGATCAGTTGCGGCGCGCCATCAGACAGGGCCCGCCTCACCGCCTTTGCCAGCGCGCCACGCACACAGCCGCCGCCAATCCAGCCCTGCAAAATAGCACCATCCGCATCGAGCAGCGCCTTGGCACCCGGCTTGGCGGCGGTTGCACCCAGGGTGCGCACCACGGTTGCAATGGCAAAGGGCTCTCCGCGGGCGCGCATTTCCTGTGCCAGCGTCGCAATTTCTGTATCCGTCAGTTCAGCTGGGGTCATAGGCGGGTCAGCTCCGGTTCCAATGCAGCCAGATCGGCCAGGGTATTTGCCGGGCTGAACAGATCCAGATGCGGCAGGGCTGCGGCCATGCCGCGCGCCACCGGCGCGTAGCCGTCCCAGCCTTTGAGCGGGTTAAGCCAGATAATTTTGCATCCGCGCCTTTTCAGCTTTGCCAGAGCTGCGCCCAAAAGATCAGGGCTTTCAGTGTCATAGCCATCGGACAGGATCAGAACCACCGTGCGGCCATCCACAAACCTGCGGGCATAGCTGCCGGAAAACTGCATCAGCGAGGCACCTATTTTTGAGCCACCACCAAACCCGTCTGCCAGCACAGAAAGCCGGCCCAGCGCCCGGATCGCATCCTTGTCGCGCAGGGCCTCAGTGATGCGCACCAGCCGGGTGTGAAACAGATAGGCATCCGTTGTGTCATCTGCCCGCATCATGCCCGCGATAAAGGCCAGAAAAACCTGCGCATATGTCGTCATAGAGCCCGAGACATCACAGAGCGTCACAATCTTCAGCGGCCGGTCCGGACGATGTTTTTTCGGCAGCTGCAGCGGCTCGCCCCCGGTCGACAGGCTTTGCCGGATCAGTTTGCGAAAATGGATCTGATCACCCTTGCGCGCCTGTTTGCGCCGCCGCGAGCGGCGGTGCCGCAGGGCTGTCCCCAAACGTTGCGCGATAATCTGCGCCTCGGCAATCTCTTCGGGCCGCACCAGATCGCGCAGGTCTTTCTTCATCTTGGCCTGCACCAGACTGGCAACCAACCTGCCCTCGCCATCGGCCTCGGCGGTGTCGTCATCGCTGCCATCAGGGGCAGAGGGCGCACCGGCACCACTGGCCACATCAGGGGTTTCGGCATTGCGCGAGCTATGCACGTGGTCAGAGGCGACACTCTGGGTTGGGATCGTTTTGGTCGCGACCCGTCCGCCGTTCATCCAGAAAGCATCAAACAGATCGTCAAACCGCTCCACATCTTCGGCGCATCCCGTACAGACCGCCCGCAGCGCATGGCGCATATCCGTGGGATCACACTGCGCGACATGGGTCAAGGCGCGCAGGCTCAGCTCCGCCTCGCCCACGCCCAATCGCATCCCATTGTCGCGCAGATGAGCCATGAACCCCACCAGCCGCGCCGCGGGTCCCGGATCACGGGCAGCGAATTTGGTGACCCGGCTCATGCGGCTTTTCCTGCAAGACGCTGCGCCACCTCGGTGGTGATATTATAGCGGTCGGTTTCGGTTTTCAGCAGAGTGGCAAGGCTCGCCTGCAAGACAACAGGATCTTCTGTCAGATCAGCAATGCCCAACCCCATCAGCGCGGCGGCAAAATCCAGCATCTCGGCGATCCCTGGCTTTTTCTCCAGATCCTCTTTGCGCAGAGACTGCACAAACCCAACGATCTGCCCTGCCAGTTGCGCCTCAATGTCGCCACAGCGGGATTTAAGAATAGCCAGTTCTGTGCTGCGATCAGGATAGCTCACATAGGCATAAAGGCAGCGCCTGCGCAGCGCGTCGCTCAGATCGCGGGTGCCGTTGGCTGTCAGGATAACGATGGGGCGTGTGGTGGCGGTGATGGTGCCCAGCTCGGGAATTGTAATCTGAAACTCCGACAGAATTTCCAGCAGATAGGCCTCAAATTCCTCATCAGCGCGGTCAATCTCGTCGATCAGCAGAACCGGCGGGGTGTCTTGCCGGATTGATTTCAGCAGAGGGCGTTCCAGCAGGAAGTCCTCTGAAAAAATGCGCTCTTCGACGCTACGGCCGGTTTCGCCATCCTCAGAAGCCGCCCGGATCGACAAGAGCTGACGCTGATAGTTCCATTCATAAATGGCCTGCGCCGCGTCCAGCCCCTCGTAGCACTGCAAGCGGATGAGCTCTGTCTCGCGCAGCTGGCTCAGCACGCGGGCCACCTCGGTTTTGCCGACACCTGCCGCGCCCTCAAGCAGCAAGGGGCGTCCAAGAGCCAGCGCCAGATGCACGGCCATCGCCAGATCATCATCAGCAATATAACCCTGCTCCGCCATGGCGGTTTGAAGTGCTCTCCAGGTCATGATTTTCCTCGTACTGTGAGCGCGTACAGTGGGCTCATACTGTGAGGAGGTGACCCCCGAAAAAGGGAGGGTCACCCCGTTTCACTTAGTCGTGCAGGCCCAGGCGATTGGCTGTTTGCCAGATGCGCCAATGATCATGGGGCATGTTGGTATGGCGCAGGCCAAAGGCACGAAAGGCATCCTGTACAGCGTTGGAGAAGCACGGAACGCCCCCAACATGCGGGCTTTCGCCTACACCCTTGGCACCGATTGGGTGGTGCGGGCTGGGAGTCACGGTAAAGTCCGTCTCGTAGTTTGGCACCTCCCAGGCGGTGGGCAGGAAAAAGTCCATCAGCGTGCCGGTTTTGACGTTACCCATCTCGTCATAGGCAATCTCCTGGCCCAGCGCGACGGCGAGGGCTTCGGTCAGACCACCATGCACCTGGCCTTCGATGATCATCGGATTGATACGGGTGCCGCAGTCATCCAGCGCGTAAAAGCGACGGATTTCTGGAACCCCAGTATCAACGTCGATGTCCATCACACAGACATAGGCGCCAAACGGATAGGTCATATTGGGCGGATCATAGTAGCTGACAGCTTCAAGGCCCGGCTCAAGCCCTGGAATGGCCTGATTGTAGGCGGCATAGGCGATCTCTTTCATCGTCTTGAACCGCTCAGGCGCGCCTTTGACCACAAAGCGGTCGATGTCGAACTCCACGTCATTGTCGTGAACCTCAAGCAGATAGGCCGCGATCATCTGTGCCTTGGCCCGGATCTTACGCCCCGCCATTGCTGTGGCAGCCCCTGCTACTGGTGTGGAGCGCGAGCCATAGGTGCCGAGCCCGTAGGGCGCGGTATCTGTGTCGCCCTCTTCGATGGTTATGCTGTCGGCAGAGATGCCGATCTCACTGGCAAGGATCTGGGCGAATGTTGTCGCGTGACCCTGCCCTTGCGAAATTGTCCCCAGACGCGCAATCGCAGACCCGGTCGGGTGAATACGAATTTCGCAGCTGTCGAACATCCCCATGCCAAGGATATCACAGTTCTTCACCGGACCGGCGCCGACGATTTCGGTGAAGAAGCTGAGACCAACGCCCATCAGGGTGCGGGTTTCACCGCGCTTAAAGGCCGCGACCCGTTCCGCCTGCTCAGCGCGCAGACCGTCGTAGTCGACTGTCTTCAGCGCCTTGTCCCAGGCGGTGTGATAGTCGCCGCTGTCATATTCCCAGCCCAATGCGGCCGTGTAGGGGAACTGCTCTTTCTTGATAAAGTTGATCCGGCGCAGCTCGGCTGCGTCCATGTTCAGCTCTATCGCCAGAACCTCGATCATGCGCTCAATGAAATAGACCGCCTCGGTGACGCGGAAGGAACAGCGATACGACACGCCGCCCGGTGCCTTGTTGGTGTAGACGCCATCGACGGCCAGGTAGGCCACCGGGATGTCATAGGATCCGGTGCAGATATTCATAAATCCGGCAGGAAATTTAGTCGGGTCGGCACAGGCATCAAAGCCGCCATGGTCCGCTGTGACCTGACAGTGCAAACCGGTGATTTTGCCTTCCTTAGTGGCCGCGATCTTGCCGGTCATATGATAGTCGCGAGCAAAGGCCGTCGACATCAGATTTTCCATCCGGTCCTCGACCCATTTGACCGGCTTGCCCGTCACGATAGAGGCCACGATCGAACAGACATAGCCGGGATAAACCCCAACCTTGTTGCCAAAGCCACCGCCAATATCGGGCGAGACCACGCGGATGTTGTGCTCTTCGATCCCCGACAGCAGCGAGGCCACCGTGCGCACCACATGCGGTGCCTGAAAGGTGCCCCAAAGCGTCAGCTTGCCATTCACCTTATCCATCGACGCCACAGAGCCGCAGGTCTCCAGCGGGCAAGGGTGGGTGCGGTGGTAATACATCGATTCGGTTGCAACCACATCGGCGTTATCAATCACCTGATTGGTGCCGTCCTCGTCGCCCTGTTCCCAGGTGAAAATGTGATTGTGATGCTTGCGGGGGCCGTGGGCACCCTCGGTCTGACCGGCAAGATCTTCGCGCAGGACCACATCGGATTTCAGCGATTCAAACGGATCGGTGATGACAGGCAGCTCTTCGTATTCAACCTCGATCAGCTCTACCGCGTCCGCTGCAACATAGCGGTCAGAGGCGACCACAAAGGCAACTTCCTGGCCCTGAAACAGCACCTTGCCATCGGCCAGAACCATTTGTTTGTCACCGGCCAGGGTCGGCATCCAGTGCAGGTTCAGCGGCGCAAGGTCTTCTGCGGTCAGGACCGCAACAACACCGGGCAGCGCCAAAGCGGCCTCTTTGTTGACCGAGAGAACCCGCGCATGGGCGTAGGGAGAGCGCACAAAATCGCCGTGCAGCATGTCGGGCAGCTTGATGTCATCGACATAGTTGCCCTTGCCCTGGGTAAAGCGCGCATCCTCGACGCGTTTTCGCGAACAGCCCAGGCCCTTAAGATTGGCAGAACGTTCCTCGCGATCTGGGGTTAAGTCGTTCATTGTGCCGCCTCCTTGGCTGCATTCAACTCACTTGCCGCAGCGAGGATAGATTTCACGATGTTCTGATAGCCGGTGCAGCGGCAGATATTGCCAGCCATGCCAAAGCGCACCTCCGACTCAGTCGGGGTCGGGTTTTCTTCCAGCAGCTTGGTGGCGCGGGTGATCATCCCCGGCGTACAAAAACCGCACTGCAGCCCGTGGTGCTCGCGAAAGCTCTCTTGCAGTACATGCAGCGCGTCAGGTTCGCCAATGCCCTCAATCGTGGTGATCTCGGACCCGTTGGCCTGACCGACAAACATGGTGCAGGATTTCACTGATTTTCCGTCGATGGTCACCGTACAGGCGCCACAATGAGAGGTTTCACAGCCCACATGCGGGCCGGTGATGTTCAGTTTTTCGCGCAGCGCAAAAATCAGCAGCTCGCGCGGTTCAGCCAGAAACTCTTTGTCCTCGCCGTTGACCTTCAGTTTGATATGCATTTTTTCTGTCATGTTTCTCGCTCCCCTATGCCCGGTCCCAGGCGCGTGAAATCGCGCGCTTCAGGATGACGCCAGCCACGTGGCGCTTGAACGCGACCGGGCCGCGATTGTCCTCTGATGGGTCAATATCGCCCAGCATCGCCGCAACCGCCGCGTCCAGCGCCGCCGCATCACAGGCTGTGTCAACCAGTGCAGCACCAGCGTCTTCGGACCAGACTGGCACGTCGCTCAGGTTGGTCATGGCGATAGAAGCGGAGGCGACCTTGCCATCTGATTTGGAAATCAGCACAGCGGCGGCCGCCGTGGCGTAGTCGCCGATTTTGCGCTTTTGCTTTTCATAGGCGTAACCGCCAGCAGGCGCCTGGAAGCTGATCGAGACCAGAACCTCGTCATCCTCGCGATCCGTCATATAGGCCGCTTCATAGTAGTCGCGCGCCGCAACACTGCGGTTTCCATCGGGGCCAACCAGATTGATCTGGGCATCCAGGCACTGCATCACGCCCGGCATATCGTTGCCGGGATCGCCATTGGCAACATTGCCGCCAATCGTCCCCATGTAGCGCACCTGCGGATCAGCAATCTGCAAAGAGGCCTCACGCAGGATTGGCGCAGCAGTGGTCAGGCCTGTGTGATTGATCAGCTCATGTTGGGTCACCATGGCCCCCAGCGTGATCGTTTGTCCTTCGATCGTGATATCGGACAAATTGGCGATGTCCTGAAGGTCGATAAGATGCGGAACTTCGGCCATGCGAAGCTTCATCATGGGGATCAGACTGTGGCCGCCCGCCATCACACGGGCATCATCCCCATGCTCCTGCAATATGGCGATGACCTCGGTCATGGTTTTGGGTCGATAATAATCGAACGCCGCTGGTATCATTGCTGGTCCTCCCTGACGTGCAAATCCTCTGGCTGGGAAAAGCCTGCGTCACGGTCGGGCAATGTTGCATCAATTATTAACTGAAAATGGCGGCTTTGCGCACGAAATGCGAAACAGGCTGCACGGGATGCGCCTGGTTCAGACTCCCAGCGCCTCTCGAATGACCCGCAACCGGGAGCGGCTGACCGGAACCTTGGACAGGCTGGCCACCTCAAAGTGGCAAACGCCGTTGTCTTTGAGGCGTTCAAACCCGGTCACAAAGGCCGGGTTGATCAAATAGCTGCGGTGCGCCTTGATAAACACCCCCGCACTCAACCGCTTTTCCGCCTCGGTGATAGACCAGGCGCAGAACAGCTTGTCCTTGGCGGTATAAAGATGCGTGTAGTGCCCCTCGGCCCGGATCGCGGCCACGTCCTGTGGATCGAGAAAAAACGTCCGGCCCTCCAGCTCGTACGGGATTTGTTTTGAGGCAACGGCGACCACTGGCTCTGCTGTCTGACGCGGCGGCAGAGGTTCGGAAACGGCTGCCTCGGCAGTCTGTGGCTGCGTTGGCGCCAGAAAGGTCACCGCCGTCAACAAAAAGGCGCCACACAGAACAAAGCTGCTGAGCACAACGCCAATCGCCATGACCTCATTACTGATGAGGGGGCCAACTTCGCTCAACACATCTACGGCAACAAAATCGGCGCCGCTGATGGCAATGAAATGAACCGCAAAGACAGCGCAGCCAAAAAACAGGGTGCCAACAATGATATTGCGCTGCGTGCGCTGGCCATAGGCGACGGAAAAAGCGGCGATATTCAACACACAGGACGACACCACGGCCAGGGCAATGCCCGTTGGAGAATAAAGCGGCTGACACAGCTCCATCGCCGACATGCCCAAATAGTGCATGGCCAGAACACCCAGTCCAACGATTATCCCGGCAAGCGCCAGCGTCGCGCGGGTTCGTTGCCAAAAATGCAGGATCAGCAGGGCGCTTCCGGTCACCAGGATGGCAATCAAGGCCGAGGCCAGGGTGATTGCGGCGTCGTAGTAAAACAGGATGGGCAGTTGCAGACCCAGCATGGCGACAAAATGCATCGACCAGATACCGCCGCCCAGGGCAATAGCTGCCAGAGCGATCAGGATCTTGCGATGCGCAATGCTGCGCTCTGAAAGACCTTTGGTCAAAGAGAAGCCCGTAAACCCAGCCATTGTCGCAACAAGAAGCGAGGCAACAACCAGCAATGTGTTATGAGAGTAGTCCAGTATCTCCATGCAAGATGACTACTCACTTGTGGAATTTCGCGCAAGCGTTGCGAGATTTGTCGCTTCAAAACTCGCGGTTAGACGGCACCTACGTTTGCCTGTTAGGACAAGGCGTCAGAATTCTCCCGTCAGGTTCATTCGGTCAAAACCGAACAGCAGGTGGCAAAGTGGGCACCAAGCTGTACCGCCGGGTGCCCACAAATTCAGTGCTGCGCTGTTGCCTGTTAGGCGGCTGCATTCAATCTGGCTTGCTCTGTCTGGTTCGCAAGCTCGAACCGCGCCATCAGAGCCGACAGTTTGGTGGCATCCGCATGTAGCAGATGACCTGCCGCCGTCGCCTGTTCTACCATGGCTGCGTTCTGTTGCGTCACACTATCCAATTGGCTAACACCTGTGTTGATTTCGCCCAGGCCGGTCGATTGCTCGACTGCGCCATTGGCAATGTCCGAAATCAGTTTTGAGATCTGGTTGACCCGCAAAACAATGCTTTCAATGGATTTCCCGGCATCTCCAACCAGGGCCACGCCCTGGTCCACCTGCCGGGAGCTTTCTGTGATCAGGGTCTTGATCTCAGTTGCCGCATCCGCTGATCTTTGCGCCAGCCCTCTGACCTCGGAGGCGACAACGGCAAAGCCTTTGCCAGACTCCCCGGCACGCGCGGCTTCCACACCCGCATTCAACGCCAGCAGGTTTGTCTGGAACGCGATGTCGTCGATCACGCTGATGATCCGTGCAATCTTATCCGAGGACGCCTCAATCGTCGTCATCGCAGCCACTGCATTGCTGACGATTTTACCGCTGTTTTCAGCTTCCAGGCGGGCCTCATCCATTGTGCTTTCCACATTGCGCGCCCCATCGGCTGCGGATTTCACAGATACCGTCATTTCTTCCAGGGCCGCAGCTGTCTCTTCCAGCGTGGCCGCCTGGCTTTCTGTCCGGTGCGAGAGATCTTCAGAGGCCTGGCTGATCTCTGTGGCACCACTAGCGATGCTCTCGCTGGCCGCCAAAACCTGCTCCATGGTCTCTTTGAGCGAGGTTACTGTGCTGTTGAAATTCGTCCGAAGCTGGTCATAGGCCTCGGGGAAGTCTTCAGTGATTGTACAGTCCAGCCGACCGCGCGCCATTTCTGTCAGGTGTGTCCCAACTGTCGTCACCACATAGTCCGCATCACGCTGGCTCTGAGCAGCCTTGGCCTGCGCCTCTTCGGCAACTGCAGTCTGGGCCCTTGCAGCTTCTTGCTGCCGTTTGAGTTCACTATCCGCAGCAAGGCTCTTGAGAAGGCTGAGCAACAGAACGCCGGCTTCCAGCAGGACGATCACAGCATGCAGAACAGTACGCTCGAGGTTTTCAATCAACTCGCCGCTTGGGTAGACAAGTTTTGGCAGCAAAACGCTAAAGGACACATGGTGCAGCGCAACCAAAACAGTCGCAAAGATGAGCGCCTTTGGGTTCGACAGGGTCGACACAATGGCAAGAACCGCAAAGAACAACATATGCGTATCAAGCTGCCAGGCGTGGCCGCTCAACGAGGATGTTAAAACGATACAATGCGCGACAAAGCAAAAGCTCAGCAGATAATCTCTGGTGGATGGCGGCATCGCTTTGGATAAATAGGCAAGAACGCCGAGAAGCAGGCTTAAACCGGCAAAGACATACCAGCTTTCGTTGCCAGTCAGGAAATACGACGCCAGCGCCGGACCAGGCACCAACAGCCAACTGGTAATTTGCTGAATACTGCGTTCATTCGAGAAGACCGAGTTCGCATTGCTCAGCTTTCCGGCCTTAGACATCATATTGCGCATAGTTCTAAAACTCTCTTTCCATCAATCACCAACCAAGCGCCCTGAGAATAGAGGCGGGCAACACTTTGAGGGCTGTCCAAAGCCACCAATACACCGAGAGGAGCCCTCTCGGGTGCCACCTCCTGAACATCGGCCCTGTCTGCAATACCAGCAGCATTCCCCCAAGGAGCTGCGATAACCAAAGCGATATCTCCAGCTTGGGGGCGCGGCATCACGAGCAGCGACAGGATCGGAGAACAGATCACCATGACGATCGAAGCCACAATGAGTGCTGTATCTGGGCTAGCAAATTTCATTCAAATAGCTTTGCAGTTGAAAACCTTACAAAACCTAAAACGCTTGCCAATTTGCGGCCTTAGAAGCTCGGCGTTTTGCTAAAGTTATAATCAAATTCGCACAATCGGCTCATTTACCTGCTGGCCTGCATGTTTCCTGCCCCAAATTTCGGGACGGTCCAAATGAGCAATCTTTACTGGCTGAGCCCAGCCCCAATGGCGCGGATTCGCCTGTATTTTCCGAAGAACTAAAGGCTATCTCTTGTTCACTGACCAACTGATCCTGGCGATACTCTTCTTACCATCTCTGCCAGTTCTTACCATCTCCGCCGGTGCCGACGGTGTTGAGATGATTGCTCACAAGTCTGGCTCCCTTTAAATCTGGTTGTCGCAACCTTGGGGAGTTCCTCAACCAAGGGACGGCCGTAATTCCAACCCAGCCAGCGATTAAAGCCATTCAGTTGCGTGTAGCCTTGCGAGCGGGCCACACGGCGGAGATAAGCGCATCCATGGCGCGCAGATTTCCCTCAGACTTTGGCTTGCCTTTCACAAGCTTAGGCTCATTCCATCCAGCTTTGTAGATGGGTTGATCACGGGCCATGTCTGGATACCAGACCGGAAGAAACTGGAAGGTTTCCGGTGACGTCCAGAGCGCACAATCCTCGATCATCTGCAACATCGCGCCGATGTCGACTTTTCTTTTGAAAACGTCAATCCCGTCGGGAAGCCGCTCGGCCTTCGTCAGATCTTGCATGGTGCCCGCCTTTTACCAACGTCGTCTGTAGCCCGATTGCCAAACCCGTTATGTCCCGAGCAGGGCCTTGTAGTAGTCCGCAACCTACGCTCCAGACATGCCGCCAACATCTTAGACTGCGACAGGGGCCCCCTTTCGCTCGCCATTAACTATTCGGCAGAGGTCCACCGTTGGAAAAACGACACCGAGTATGCAGAAAATTCGACGTTGAGAGAAATTATTCAAACTGTGACAGCGCAAACTATTGGGTGAATCGCGCAAACCTTTGAGTATAACGTAAGGTTATGCGCGATCCTACAGTGTCTAGAAATCCAGATTTTCAACACTCAAGGCATTTTTCTGGATAAACTCACGGCGCGGCTCGACCACATCTCCCATCAGTTTGGTAAAGAGATCATCGGCTTCAACCATATCGTTTACACGCACTTGCAGCAGGGTACGGGCATCCGGGTCCAATGTGGTTTCCCACAGCTGATCCGGGTTCATTTCACCCAATCCTTTATAGCGCTGTAGCGACAGACCCTTTTCGCCTTCGTCCATGATGGCCTTCAGCAGATCCAGTGGTCCATGAATGGCCTGCACCCGATCCCGGCGCACCAACTGTCCGGAGGTGGCGTAGATCTCTTGCAGGCTTTTGGTAAAGCTGCCGGTCTTGCGGGCCTCGCCAGAGCGCAACATTGGGCCATCCAGAGTGCGCACTTCTTCGACGCCGCGCAAAATACGCGCCAAACGCATACCGTGATCCTGCGTAATACGGCCCTGCCAACCCTTCTCATATTCCAGCGCAATCAGATCAAGACGGGCTGCAACCTTATCAGCCACGCCCTGCAGGTCGCTATCAACCGCACCAGGCACAAAGGCTCCGGCGATGGCGGCCTGTTCAAGAATATGACGCGGATAATGGGTGGGGAAGGCATCAAGCACGCGTTTCAACTGCCGCGCCTCGTCCACCACGCGGATCAGATCGCGGCCCATAAGTTCTTCACCTGAGCCGAGCTTTAACGTCGCGCCATCAACACCCTGCTGGACCAGATAGCTTTCCATTTCGGCCTGATCCTTAAGGTAGACCTCGGATTTGCCACGCGCCACTTTGTACAGCGGTGGCTGCGCGATGTAGAGGTAGCCCCCCTCAATCAGCTCGGGCATCTGGCGGTAGAAGAAGGTCAAAAGCAAGGTTCGGATATGGGCGCCATCGACGTCCGCATCTGTCATGATGACAATCTTGTGGTACCGCAGCTTTTTGATATTGAATTCATCACGCCCGATACCGGTGCCAAGCGCCATCACCATATTGCCGATTTCCTGACTGCCCAGCATACGGTCAAAACGCGCCCGCTCGACGTTCAGGATCTTACCTTTCAGAGGCAGGATCGCCTGTGTCTTGCGATCACGGCCAGTTTGCGCTGAGCCACCCGCACTGTCACCCTCCACCAGGAAGATTTCAGTATTGACCGGGTCTTTGTCAGAACAGTCTTTCAGCTTGGAGCTGAGGAAGTTGAGGTCCATCGGGTTCTTGCGGCGCGTCAGGTCGCGGGCCTTGCGCGCCGCCTCACGGGCCAGCGCGGCCTCCACAACCTTGCCAACAATCTGCTTGGCCTGAGTGGGGTTTTCTTCGAACCATTCCGCCAGCTTCTCGTTCACCAGGCCCTCAACAACCGGGCGCACCTCAGAGGAAACCAGTTTGTCCTTGGTCTGGCTGGAGAACTTGGGATCCGGCACTTTTACCGACAGAACACAGGTCAGGCCTTCACGGGCATCATCGCCGGTAAAGGTGATCTTCTCTTTTTTGGCGATGCCGCTGGACTGTGCGTAGTTGTTGATGGTGCGGGTCAAGGCACCGCGAAAGCCAGCCAGGTGGGTGCCCCCGTCCCGCTGAGGGATGTTGTTGGTAAAGGGCAGCACCGACTCGTGATAGCTGTCGTTCCACCACATCGCCACTTCAACAACGATGTCGTCTCTCTCGCCGATGATATAGACAGGCGTCTCCATCACGGGTGTCTTGGAGCGGTCGAGATATTTCACGAATTCTTTGACGCCACCCTCATAGCACAGCTCAGTCATAAGCCGCTCTGCCGGGCGTTCGTCGATCAGGATAATCTTGACGCCCGAATTCAGAAAGGCGAGCTCGCGCAGGCGCTTTTCCAGCGTCTCGAAGATATATTCCAGATTTGAGAAGGTTTTGGTCGAGGCCATAAAGCGCACTTCGGTGCCGGTGCGATCACCGCACTCCTGCACCACCTTCAGGTGTTCAACCGTATCACCACCCTCAAACCGGGCGACGTGCTCTTTGCCTTCGCGCCAGATCCGCAGCTCTAGCCAATCGCTGAGCGCGTTAACAACCGAAACACCAACCCCGTGCAAACCGCCAGAGACCTTGTAAGAGTTGCTGTCGAATTTGCCGCCCGCATGCAACTGGGTCATGATGACCTCGGCCGCGGAGACGCCCTCTTCCTCGTGGATTCCGACCGGGATACCACGACCATTATCGCTGACTGAAACGCTGGAATCGGCGTGAATTTTCACGGTTACCGCATCGGCGTGACCCGCCAGGGCCTCATCGATACCGTTGTCCACCACCTCATAGACCATGTGGTGCAGACCAGACCCGTCATCGGTATCACCGATATACATGCCAGGACGTTTGCGAACTGCTTCCAACCCTCTGAGAACCTTGATGGAATCTGCACCATATTCTACTGGGTTTTGCTCGTTCTCAGACATTCGCGACTTCCTGTTTATACTTTGTGATTTTATACGCAACTCAGGCCCGAATGTCACCTACAGAGCCCGGTTTTTCTTGCGTCTGGAACGGATTATCCGCCTATGGTCCAACAGGCGTTTTCCCGCCCTAAAACCGCGTGCCGATCAGGTAAAGGGCAGCATCAGGCCCACGCAGATCAGCAGGGCCCCCGAGGTCAGATTGAGCCGTCGCATGGCCTGCGGTGAGGAGATCACAGCCCGCAAATGATGCACCATCGCCGCCATGGCAAGGTTGCCCAACAGCGGCACCGCAAAAGACAGGCAAAGGATCACCACAATATCGACCCAGGTCACCGCACTCAGATCAAAAAAGCCGGGCAGCAGCCCCATGTAAAACAGAATCGCCTTGGGGTTGCCGAGGATCACCGCCAGACCAGCGACAAATCCGGCCCAGGCTCCGGGGCGGGTCAGGGCCCGGTTTTCCTCGAGCCTGCGGTCGGCACCCCGGATCACCAGAACGCCCATAGTGATGAACATCAGGCAAGCGACCCAACGCACCACCAGCATCACCTCGCCAAGGCTGGACGCCAGCCAGGACATGCCGCCAATCGCCACCAGCGGCCATAGAATATCACCACAGGCCACGCCCAGCGCCAGAGGCCAGGCCGCCTGAAACCCTCCCGAAACAGCACGCGCCATCAGCGCCAGCCAAACAGGGCCGGGCGTCAGGAACAGCACAAACAAGGCGCCGGCATAGAGCAACAAATCCCATAGCGAGAGCGTCATGAGGCGGTAATCCCTGACGTGCCCGCCGCATCATGCACCTCCAGCAGCTGCGCCCGGCTGCCAAGCTCGGCAAACAGCTCGGGGCCCGTGCTGGTCATCCAGGCCTGCGCCCCAAGCGCGCAGATCTCGTCATAAAGCGCTGCCCGCCGTCCGGCGTCCAGATGGGCGGCCACCTCGTCCAGCAGCAAAATTGGCGGTGCGCCTTCTGAGGCGGCCAGCGCCCGGGCATTGGCCAGGATCAGCGACACCAAAAGCGCCTTTTGCTCACCTGTTGAGCAATCCTTGGCAGCAATCCCTTTGGAGGCATAGGTGCCGATGAGATCGCTGCGATGCGGCCCAATCAGAGTCCGCCCCACGGCCATATCACGACCGCGCCCCTCTGCCAGCGCGGCGACAAACTCCGCTTCGCTCAGGGGCATCTCACCCTCGGACTGTATCAACTGCAACTGGGCGGTGGGAAAGGCCGTTTCTGCGCCCTCCTGCCCGGCGGCCAGACGCTGCACGGCTGTTTGTCGCGCGGTGTGGATCCGGTGTCCGGCTGCCCCCATCTGCGCCTCAAGCACCCGGTACCAGGCCGCATCACGGATCTGGTCCTTCAGCCGCTTGTTGCGCTCACGCATGGCTTTCTCATAGGCAAGCGTCGCTTCGGCATGGCTGGGCTCAAAGCTGAGCGCGATGCGGTCAAGAAAGCGGCGACGGCCCTCGGCGGCCTCGACCCACAACCGGTCCATCACCGGCACCAGCCAAACCACCCGACAGATCTGACCCAGCGCGATCTGGTTGCTGGCTTTG